>CAZTNS010000014.1:0-31553 GCA_964615585.1 uncultured Bacteroidales bacterium
TTGTCACTTTGTTTGACACCAGGCAAAGTCCGGAAAAATTAAAACTTTAAAGCAAATTAAAAAAAAACTCTTTGTGAATAATAGCATAGACTAATCTGTGTTTGACATGCAGAACCACCGGCACCCAACAGGTGGTCACCTGTCTTACAGCCAGGCAGGTGTACCATGCGGCGGGTGATTTGGTATTTAACGTGAACATCATTAAATTAGCGGGGTGGTGGAGCTAAAAGCTGTGAGGAGAAGTTACGCACGGTGCATACCGCCGGATCGTTGTGCGCCAAGCAAGAAAACATACATATAAAATAATTTTAATACGCATTTCGAGAGTATTCAACCGCTCGATTTTTTTTGTACTAAACTTAAAAAAAACAAACAAATGAGTTACTTCAAAATTTTAGGAATCGTTTTTGGTTTGGCTGCTATGTTAAAACCGTTTTATATGCACCTAATCCCGTGGGATGAAAACAAATTTATAGCTAAAGCATATACCGAGAAACGTCCCCGATGGATTGTTCCGGTGGCCATAGCCGGATTACTGCTGGTAGCTTTTACGTGGTACAAAGAACTGACAAGCGATGTACCTTACTCTATGGTTATTACCATTATCTTTTCGCTTACGGCCATTAAAGCCTTATTGTTTATTTTCGATTATCAAAAATTTCAAAAATGGGTAGCCGGAATGCTTGCCGAAAAAAAAGGGCAAAAAATTGTGATGGTCGATATTGTTGCAGGCTTGTTCGGGCTGATTATTGTTACAACATCAATCTTAATATACTGATAAATGGAACGCATACAATAGTCTAACTGGTAAATAAAACTGCAGAGTTTTTCGTAAATAAGAATTCATAGTTTTTTGCTCATTTGGGCATGCCCAAATGAGCAAAAAACTCAACTTTACCAGGTTAATTTATAAAACCTGGAATTATGAATGAATTTTTTAACAAGTTGATTATGTACCATCATATTCACAAAATGAAACGAAATGGCCATTCCATTTCAAAAATTGTGTATTTGTAATTGCTGGTAAGATACAAATTTGTTCAACACAAAATTCATTATATTTGCCAATGTTTAAACCTTGCTGAAAGTAGCAAAAAACGAATGATTTGAAAACAAAGAGTGAAACCTCAATAACAAAAGTATTGACACACACCGGTGATTATTTGCCGGAATGCGATTGAACAACGGCAGTGAAGTAAATGGAGGTTCCATTCCGGTTAAACCGGGACAGGTACTGGCCGTTGAAAATAGATGATTAACAGATGAAATTTAGTTCGAATAAAATACATATATGGTGTTGTGGTGTGTTGATCATGCTGATGTTGGTATGTTGCAACTCAAAGGATGAATCCGGCTTTGTGATTGAAAACACATCATCACAACAACAAAACATAGATTCGTTAATTCAGGAAGTGCCTTCTTATCAGGATATTGCAAAACCCCTGAAAGAAGCGGAAATTCAGTTTCATCCTGATTTGCTACCCCTTGAAAAAAGGCCTGTACCACAATCTCAAAGCATTGCAGCGTTGCAGACGGGCATTTTAATGAGCGATATGGCCTATTGCCGGTACTTTGAACAGGTACACAAAGCCATGTTCTTGTCTTCACAGATTGAAGACCGCATGCAGGCACTCAATATTCCCACCGGGGAAATACAACAAGTTGTCATTGACCTGGAAACGCACATGCATTCAAGGGATACTGTCATTGACATATTATCCGGGGCTTATGAAAGTTTACATGACGGCCTGATGAAATCCAAACGAACCGGGATATCCGCCCTTATCATGACCGGCGCATGGATTGAGTCAAGCCGGCTTATGCTGGCAGATAAGTCCGTTTCTAATGAAATGGCTACAACGCAATGGAACAAGCATTGTGACATATTACCCTCATTAATTCCCCTGATGGATGCTTTTGAATCCGGAATCCCGGAAAATCTGTCGCCGGTATTACACGAACTAACTGAATGTCCGGAAAGAAGAAAAGCGCTGGAAAAAATTGAAATCTTACATAACCACATTTTTAAAAAACAGGTTTGAGCCACGCAAAAACGTATATATCGGCAGGGGATTTTATTGACTTGTTTTACAAGGTAAAGCAAAAGGGTTTGCATGTATTGTTTTCCAAATTCCGGCTTATGAATCAGTCCAGAACAAAATCAAAGTGGAATACTGCGGAGTCTTCTTCTGATTTTTGGATCATTCCCATGGTGCGTAAACGGTGGAATGAAAAATGCACTGGAAATTCTGATCTGTCGTATGAAGATCATTTGATGAAATCACAGTTGGCGGATTCAAACAACCTGACAATGTTATCCGTTGGATGCGGAACCGGTACCAGGGAGCGCCATTTTGCAAAATACCCCAATTTTGCTGAGATTACAGGTATAGACATGGCTGAAAAACAGATTGAAAAAGCCCGTCGTTATGCTGATGAAGCAAACATGCATAACATAAAATACATAACAGGAAATTTTTTAAGTCACGATTTTACACCAGAATCTTATGATGTCATTTTGTTTAATTCCAGCCTGCATCATTTTAAGGATATCTCAGGCCTGTTATCTTCAAAAGTAAAACCATTGCTCAAAGAAGGCGGATTGCTTGTTGTTTTTGAATACGTTGGCCCAAACCGGTTGCAGTGGACGCAGGAACAGTTGAATTTTGCAAATAAATTATTAAAATCCCTGCCTGATGAATACAAACGCAGGTTTCAATCTTCATCTGTAAAACACCGCATTTACCGCCCCGGTTTATTTAGGATGTTAATTGTTGATCCGTCAGAAGCCGTAGATTCCGAATCCATACTTCCAGCCATCCACAAGCATTTCAAAACGATTGAGGAAAAAAACATGGGATGGGACATCACGCATCTGTTGTTCAAAGATATAGCACACAATTTCTTAGATGAAGATGAAGCAACATTGGCACTGATTGACCGCATATTTGAACATGAAGATCAATACCTTTCAGAAACAGGCAGAAGTGATGCTGTCTTTGGAGTTTACAGGAAATGAAGGTTTTCCTGTGGACTTTATAACAACATCAGGCGGCTTTCCCTTTTTCTTTCTGCTTTCTGAATTCAGCAATCAACCCTCCAAGCAACAACAAAAAGAAAACGGCCGATGAGGCATGGCTGATTTTGTTGCCGGTGGCATACGATTTTGGTTCAAACCTGAATTCAATTTGATGTTTTCCCGGCGGCACACACATGGCTCTAAGCACATAATTGGCGCGGAAATGCGGGTGTTCTTCCCCGTCAACAAAACTTTTCCAACCATGGGGATAATAGATTTCAGAAAATACCGCCAACTGTTCTTTACTCGCAGAATAATTGTATTGCAATTTGTCCGGGGAATAATAAGTTAAGGTAATGCTTGCTGTGGTATCGGGTGCAGGAGTGCATTCTGTTACAAGGTCAGCAAATCGTTTATCCACTACAATTTCTTCATGCGGGTTTATGTTTTTAAGGGCTGTAATTTCTTCATCAGCATTTTTAGCCAATTCAACATTCTCTACAAACCAGGCATTACCGCATGCTGAATAGTTTTGGATAGGCTGTATTTCCGGATGTATAATCAGGTATTTTGTGTTGAGCATGTCTATAGCAATGGAATTGAAGTTGGCATTGAACATACCGTTGATCTGTTCAATATTCTGCTGATTGGATTGCATAACATAACTGGCCAGATTTTTTGCCCTCATGACTTCAGGAAACAATAAAGAATCATACAATTCCTGATATCGCCGCATTTTGGCACCGTGATATCCTCCTATGGACTTGTGAAACCATGATGTGCTTGCATCATTAAACAGGCTGACATTAAGATTTGCCACCCGGTAATGGGAATCTTTTTCTTTAAGTATTTCTTTGTCAGCTTTTGATTTTGTAAAAGGGGTTTGGAATTGCCTTTCGGGCACAAAATTATCTTCGTTCAAATACCGCCGGTTAACAGGCCAAAGGTCAACAACAACAATCAAAAACAACAAAGCATACGCCAGTTCGGGTTTTATTTTCTTTTTGTATATCAGAAAAACAACCAATATGCCGATCAGAACAAAAAACAGGGAACGAAGAGCATCTTTCCTGACCAAGGATTTGCGGTCTTCGCGTAAGGCAGGAATGTACTCGTTCATCATGCGTGTTTTCATTTGCTGATATTGCTGATTGTCCTCTGTTCCCCGGAAAATTTGTTCAACCAGTTGTCCATCTTCATCAGTTGCGGGATTTGTGATTCCCGGAGCAACAATCACAAGAAGTAAGAACCCGACAACCAGGCTTCCTGAGATTTTTAGTGCTTTCAGAATGCGGGGATTTTCTTTTGTTTCTTTAAATAAATCCCTGAGAGCAAGGAATCCCAGCAATGGCATCGCAAATTCTGCAATGACAAGTATCATGGATACCGTTCTGAACTTATTGTAGCCGGGAACAAGGTCCAGGAATACATCTGTAAACCACATCATGTTTTTACCCCAGGCAAGAAAAATGGATAAAACAGTGGCGGTTAGCAACCACCATTTTAATTTGCCTTTCACAAGGAACAATCCGAAAACGAAAAGGAAAAACACGAAAGCCCCTACATACACAGGCCCTGATGTAAATGGTTGTTTGCCAAAATACAGTGGCATCTGTTTTGCTACACTTCCGGCCTGATCACGAAGGTATTTTTGCAGAACAGAAAAAGTTTCACTGTCTTTGCCAATCTCACCGCCGGAGGCTCCACCTTTAAAATTTGGAATCAATAAGGTGAATGTTTCGCCTTTGCCATAACTCCATTGTGTGATGTAATCTTTATCAAGGCCGCTGGTGCGGTTTTCTTTCTCTGAGCTTAGTTCACTTTCCCCACGTATTGAATGATCACTATATTCATAAGTAGTAAGCAATGGAGTGGCATTAACGCCAAATGACATAATAATGCCGGCCAGTAAAAGTGCAGATGTTTTAAGGAAATGTGGAAAATGTTTTTTGCGTATGGCGTCCACAAGGTAAAAAACAACCAGGATAAAGGCTGTCAATCCTGTGTAATATACAATTTGAAAATGCCCGGTAAGCAATTGTAATATCATGAAGAAGGTCATTAACATCATTCCCCAGAATGGCTTTCGGTCATATGCAAGGTATATTCCTGCAATAATAGGTGCCATGTATCCCAGTGCCACAGCTTTTGTGACATGCCCGGCAGCGATGATGATAAACAGATACGATGAAAAACCAAATGCAGTGGCACCTGCCATACTAAGCCATGGTTTTAATCGTAATACCAACAATAAAATGTAAAAACCAAGCAGGTAGTAAAACAGATGTGCTACAGGTCGCCAATTACCAAAATTCATTATATAATTGACTTTATTAAAAACTATTTTGGATTTGGGAGAGGAAATCAGATAAGTGGGCATGCCGCTAAACATGGAATTAGTCCATAATGGGGCTTGCCCTGTTTCTTCTTTTACATGCTTATATTCTTTTGCTGCAGCCTGATATACTTTCCAGTCATGTGTTGCCAGCTTTTGATTATTTAAAACGGGTGAAAAATATATCAATGAAATCAAGAAAAATCCCAGCACCGCAACTATGTGCGGGAGTCCATGCTTTTTGAAATTGATTTGCATAACGTTTTGTTTTGTTCAAAAATAAAAAAAAATCATCACTTAACAGAGATAATGCAAATATATTTTGTGTTCGTCAATAAAGTCCGAATGGCCTAGCCAACCCCAGTACTTTTCCCTCCGATACACTTCGCTACGGCGTAAACTACGGGATAAAGCAAAAATCACAAAAAGCAAGCACCAAATCACAAATAAAAACCAATTACAAAACCTGTACTGACGTATGACGGAAAAACCAACAACCAAAACAGACTATTGAGCAACAGGTTTGGAATTTTCATTATGGAATATTGGAATTTTATTAATCTGTGGTGTTTTATTCATCAATATGATTGATATTTTGGTTCAGATACCTGACTCTATCTATGTTTTTAGTGTATTTTGGAATTAAATATCTAAAACACTAAAAATTTGCTTTTTAGCCATACAATATGTTGCATTGTTTTATTTGTTGTTAGCTTATATTCTGATGATTATAGCCTGCGAAACTTCAGTTATTTACATTCGGAACAACCATGGCTAATCTCTAAATGAGCATAAGAAAATTATTAACCAACATTAATTTTTTTTTTGAACGAAGTAAGCTTGGTGGATAGGTTGATCTCCGTTAGCTATCGGAGCTCAACCCATTGTTTGCGGATTTAAGGTAAAATTCAAAATTTTGGTGATTATACCAAAAAACTATATCTTGCAGATTTGAAAACCTGCCTTAAACAGAGTGAGATTGGCAAAAAACACAAGTAAAACAATAAACCTGCACTGGCATTCGTAATTTAATGTAAAATTATATGACACCCTTATCCAACAAAAAAATGCATGAACGTTTCAGCCCGTTGGCATGGCTGATTCTGATTGTTGTGTCGGTGTTTTACATCAGCATTAATTATGCCGGCACCGAAGGGCTTTGCCCGTCAAACGACGGTATTGTGCTGGCACAGAGTTGGCGTATAATACAAGGGGAAATTCCTCACCTTGAATTCATCAGCATTCGACCGGCTGCCTCTGCGTTTTTGCATACCATTAATTTTGCATTGCCCTTCCCTTTGGAAACCTCTGCACGGTATGCAGTGCTCTTTCAGTTTTTTATCATTGCGTTTAGCTGGATGCAGTTTTTTCGTCTCAAATCGAAATTTAAGCATGAAATACCAAACATATACAAAATCAGCCTGTTGCTCATTGCATGGATCAGCAGCATTTACAATTACCACTTGTTCCCCTGGCCGATCATAGATGCTGTGTTCTGGTCATCACTCGGGTTTTATATCATTGAACGATCATTTCATGTAAACCGTCCGGTTCCGGGACTTTCGCTGGGGTTAATGGCATTAATTCTTGCCGCACTGTCTCAACAGGCATTTGTGGTGGTGGCTGGGGCAGGATGGATATGGGCACTTTTACGGATTTATAAGAAACGCGACTGGAAAACCGGTATTATTTCAGTGTGCATTAGCATCATTCCACTCGTCTTGTATGGAATAATGATTGCAGCAAACGATGCCGGCAGGGCGTTTCTGTCACAAATATCCGGGCCCCTTCATCATTACAAACCTGCCATCGCAAATTATCTGACGCAATTCGAAGCAACCAACATCAAATGGGTACATATACTCATTCTGTGTTTATCTGTTATTATCGGCATCGTCAGCCGCCTGTCAGGTAAATTACACACCTTTCTTGCCACACTCCCTGCCATGCGTATCATTTTCCTTGTTGAAACTGCGCTTGTTTTGTATTTGCTGTATGATATCTCTGATTATTTTATCAACAGCACGTCGTGGGACATTGCTCATTTACCATTTATGGCCTTTTGGATATTGTTTGATTTGCTGGTAATCAATGTGCTGGTTCAAAGAAACAAGTTCAATATGTGTCAACCGGCATGGTTTGGACTGCTCATTGCCGGCATCAGTTCCATAAGCATCCCCGACCAAACACCCGTGTTTTCATTTGGCATATTGATTATTTCCATCCTTTACCTGTACCTGATAAAATACCAGGATGCCTTATTGCTCAAGCAAAATTGGCTAAAAGTGGCACTTCCTGCCATCGCTTTGCTGTTTTGCATCAGCGGCACATACAGTCAGTTCAGGATTAATTACCATGACATAGCCAAAAGCAAACAAACACACAATCTCGGCAGCATTAATGAGGCTTATGGAAACACACACACAAACGAGTACACCTGGCAATATTTTAATGAAGTGGATTCATTGGTTAAATCTTTCGCAAAAAAAGAAAAGCCTTTTGTGTTCCTTCCTGACAATGCCATAGTATATCCCGTTTACCGCATTTCCAATCCGCTGCCGGTTGACAGAACACACAAAACAGTACTTGCCGGACAAAAAGAGCGTTTCAACAAGGAACTCATCTGGAAAATTGATGAAGGCGCCTTGTTTCTCATCCAGAAACACGATGTAAAAACAATGTACAACGGTTTTGAGAAATTAAACTACGACCAGTACGGATACCTGCAAACCATTTTCACCGAATGTGAGTTGCTTGATGAAACCAGGCATTTTAAAATTTACTCTAAATACATGCTGCATTGACATGACATGATTAATTGGTTTGTCAGCACATTGTATCGCTCCAAGAACAAATATAAATATTACACAGTTGAATGCCACCTGGTAATAACTGCAACAGGGGAAATTTGTGATTGATAATATCATTTTTAAATCGGTGGGAAAAATAAAACAACATCGCAAATAAAAGATTTTGACAATGCGTGGCTTGCACTGGATAATAATGAAATTCGATAATCACCTTGATTTATTTTATTGCATCAACATTATTGTACCCTTTTGGGTTTTAATGTTTCCATCCCACATTTCAGCTTCAACATAAAAGACATATGTATCTACCGACTGCAGTTTTCCCTTGTAATAACCATCCCATCCTTCATCAATATCATCAGTTTGGAATAGTTTTTCACCCCATCGGTTATAAATGGAAAATTCTTTCAGGTCTTTGATGCCCACGCCCTTGACATATACAATCCTGTTCACCTGATTGCCTTCAGGGGTAAAAGCTTTCGGCACATCCAGGGTATAACGGATATCAACAAAAACATCATAACTGAGTTCTTCAGTAAAACAACCAAGACTGTCAGTAATACTGACCACATAAGACTGGGTTTCACGGGGATAAAATGTCGGATTTTCACAACCGGTACATGAAATATTTATATCCGGTAACCATTGTATATCTACTGCAGGCTGATCTGTTTCTATATAATTGGATACGGACTCACCAATGATAATTGTATCCTGACTGCTGCCAATCGAGCTTGCGACAGGATATTGAATGGTCACCTCAACAGTATCTTTATTAACACATTCGCTGGCAGATGTTACTGTCAGGTAATATGTCATATCTTCTTCCGGGGCGGCATAAGGATCGGAGACGTCTGTTTCACTCAGGTAAAGTCCTGGATACCAGACATATTGCTCCCCATTTTCTGCGTGCAGATAAAATCCATCATTTTCACAAATGATGGTATCCGTTGTTGCATTGGGATCAGGAACGTACCCAATTACAACCTGCCTGACAGTATCATCCCAACAACCAACTTCGGTATTTTCCACTTCAAGAGTAATATCCACCACAGAATCCATTTGTGTGTTGTTGACAAATAGCACTGAATCCCAGTTGGGCTCAGTATATGTTCCCAACCCTTCAACATGCCAGTTATAGAGCAGATCATCACCTGTGGAAATATCGGTCAGATTTAACGTAAACGGGCTGCACTGAAATGTGTCAGCAAGCATACCGGATTCGGGATTAATCAATGAAAAGGATGCCTGAACATTGTATATATCTACAAACACAGTCATCGGGGGCATATTTTCACAACCCGATCCGCTTAGAGTTACATCAACCCGATACGGGTTTCCTGAAGAAGGCATATAATGATAAACATAGCTTGTGGAGTCACCTTGAGCACTGCCTCCTTCTCCAAAAGTCCACTCAACATAATCTATGCCTTCACCATTTTCAATAGAAAAATCAAGTGTGTCATGCAGACAAGCATTAACTGTTGATCCGTTTTCCAGGTGTTCTCCATTAACAAACATATCTCCTGAAGGCCCTCCGATAGTCAATAATTCCTGTTGCACATCGTGACAACCAAAACTGGTAGTTACTTCAAACTTCAGGTAATACTCCCCTGCTTCAGAATAAGAAAACTCATAGGCATTGTATCCATTCCCCTGTTCATTTAAATATCCGGAATACCAGAGGTAATTTGCGGATGGGTATTCAGGGGCATCATGAGTTATATCACCGATATTCAAAGTCAAGGGGGGGCATGCCACCTCAGTATTTGAAACCGTAAAACCAGCATTGGCTTCCTGTACCTCAATGTACGCCGTTTTCTCCATTATTTCCAGACAACCGGCTCCACTGATTGTCAGGGTAACATCATAAATACCGGGATCTGTGTAGCTGTACACTGGGAGCATCTCATTACTTACGGGCGAACCATCGCCGAAATCCCATTCATAGGTATATGTCACATCATCTTGCAGGTTAGGAATAAATTCTAATGAATCACCAACACATACCTGCCTGTCCTGATCATCAACAGATTCTGCTATGAAGTTAGCATCAAGCGAAACAAGCTCTATGTATGCCGGAATAACCAGGCTGTCCTGGCAACTTCCCGACCATGCTGTAATAACAACATCATACGTACCCGGCTGGCTTAAGGTAAAAACAGAAGTAAAAGGGACTGAATTTGTCCCGTTTACAGCCGGGGAATCAGAATCAGAAAAGCCCCCGCTGTTCTGAATATCAACTGTGATCTGAGCAATGTCATCATCAGCTTCAACAATGCCTTCAATGGTGAGTTCATAGGGGGTACAACCATCAACAGGATAGGATGAAGTAATATTGATATCGGGCCCTGCAATATACAGATCATGACATACAGAGTCTTCACAGCCATCTTCGTCCCTCACATGCAAACATACTGAAACGTCACCATGGGTGTGATATATATGTGTTATTTCATCATCAGGCATCCACCCTGAATTTTGGCCGTCTCCGAAATCCCAGTAATATTCTTCTGCATTTTGGCTGCCGCTTTCTTCAAATAAAAATTCCTCATTTGAACAAATATTGTCAGGATTCAGAGTAAAAGATGCTACGGGTTGTATCACATTTAATTGTATAGAATCACGGAATTCACATCCGGTAGATGAATTTTGAGCGTTGACAATTACCCAATGCTCCCCTGTGCCCGGAAATTCGTAAATGATGGTGCTGTCAGTGGTGTTCAAATGCTGATTAATGGTATTAAGCCCATCATCCTGGATTATCCAGTCCCATGTGTCCGCTTCAACCAGATCAACTTCAAACAGGTATTCATTGCCCACGTTACATTCATGAATATAGGATATATCGTATATTATCGGACCATTTACATAAAACAATGAGTCTATAAACAATGAATCACGACACCCATTGTTTTCTACCACATGCACGACCTGCACCCATCCCGTATCCTGGTGAAAAGTAAAATCAGCCGGGTGTTGTTCATTGGAAGTTCCCCACTGCCAATCGGCAGTATCTCCAAACAACCACTCATATGCATCAATGTGATCAGGATCTTCAGATAAACTGCTAAAACTCAGGGAATCCCAGGGACACACTTCAGCCGGATAAGATGAATAATCAAAAATTGGCGTCTGATGTTCTCCTACAGATACCTCAACTTCAAAGCTATCAACGCAACCATTGATATCTGTTACGGTTAGTTCCAAAAAGTATATCCCGGTGTCAGTATATTCATGATTTTCAATGGTTGTTCCATTAAATGGATCATCATACGAATTGGGATCAGCAATATTGGAATAAAAATCCCAGTTAAATGTTATAATGTCATCAGGATTTGTTACCGAATCATAAGTTGCTGTTACATTAAGAGGGCTACAACCTCCTGTGGAATCAACAGAAAAAGCCGCTGAGGGGGAATTGATGGAGACCTGTGGTCCGGAATAGCTGCCTGTACATCCGTGTGTTGAAGTTACTTCAAGTGAAGGATAAAAATTTCCTTCATCATCATAAGTATGATCTGTTTCTTCTCCGTATCCATCATCTCCGTCACCAAAAATCCAGTGATATTCATCAACATCAACATTACATGATGCCGAGAAATGCACAGATAAAGGAGCATTACAACTGAAATCTTCATCAATGGTAAAAGCAGGTTGGGGGTCTTCTACCACAACGTTAAAACTTGTATCAGTTTCACATTCACCTCCGGGGTCCACAGTGAGTGTTATGTTATGTGTGCCGGCAGTATTAAAAACAACTTCTGCACTTACCTGATTGCTTGTCGTCGGATTCCCCCCGTCAAAATTCCAGGAGGCACCATATCCTTCATTATCACAGAAAAAATATGTTTGTTCTCCTATGCATATAACCCCTTCGGTAATTTCTTCATAACTGGAATTATATAAGGTAAATGCCGGTAACACAGGTTGAATGTGGACATAATTAATGGAATCAACAACAGAGATACAACCATAGTCATCTTCTACCGTTACACTGACATCATAATTACCGTCGGATGTGTATGTGTGGGTAGGATTTTCTTCAGTTTCTTCCTGGCCACTGGTTCCATCTCCAAAATCCCATTCAATGTTATAACCCAGGCCATTAGACACAACAATGTTGCTGTTAAAATTAATATCTATAGGTGAATAGCACCATGATTGGGGGTCTGCGCTGATGCTGACAACCGGTGTATCTGACAACATAATGGCATTTTCCTGAGAATAATGCGAAGAACAACCATTTTCATTTATGGCTTCCAGCATAATGTTAAACGTTCCAGTCTGATTGTATTCATGAACCGGATTTTCTTCTGTGCTGCTGGTGCCGTCACCAAAAGTCCATACATAATTATCAACACTCCCCCCGCCTTCCTGGGTGGTTGTGTTTTCAAAACTATGTTCGTATGGAATACATCCCATATAACTAACCGGCTCAAAACCTGCAATGGGTGTGGGAAGCACATAGATATCCATTGTTTCCTGAACACTAGAACCATCACATGTAACAGATAAAGTAACCGTAAACAAACCGGATTCATTATAATTATAGACAGGGTTTTCCAAAAAAGACGTCGAGCCATCTCCAAAATCCCATTCATAATCAACATCATTTGGATTTGAACACCCCGAAACATCGCTTGTGTTGGTGAAATGAATATTATCATTAACACAAACGGAATCCTGTCCTTCCTGCACTTCAAAGCTGGCAACCGGTTGGGCGTTGGCATTTCCCGCTATTATCAGAATAACAACCAAAATATATCCATGAATTCTTTGTCTTATCATTTTTGTTTCTTTTTCTTCAACATCTTGGATTGGAATTATTAACAAATATACTATATTTGAGCGTAAATTTAAAGTAAAACTATGCAAAAGACAAAATTTTGTTTTATCATATTGGTTATATTATTGTCCCTAAGCACGAAAGCCGGGTTTTCACAGGACATTCATTTTTCCCAATTTGGCAAAAGTCCTTTGTATGTAAATCCGGCATATACGGGGATGTTTGAAGGGAACTGGCGGTTTACCAACAATTATCGAAATCAATGGAGCAGCATAGGTCCTGCTTTTAAAACGATTTCAGCAGGATTTGATAAACCTTTTAGGATAAATAAAGGACGTATTGGAACCGGCGTATATTTTGTAAATGACCAGTCAGGAGCCGCTTCCCTTACAGCCAACAAAGTTTATTTCTCTCTATCATATCTGACCAGAATAAGACAACAACAAATCTCCTATGGAATCCAGGCAGGATATGTCATGCAAACTTATGATATGAATTCCCTTACTTTCCCTGCTCAGTATAATCCAAACACCGGTTATTATGATGCCGACCTGCCGCACCAGGTAAACAACTATAATGAAAATGTAAATTATCCTGACATCAATGCCGGTATTGCATGGTCTAATTCTTTCGGGAAAATAACCCCCGTTGCCGGAATCAGTGCTTTTCATATCAATTCCCCGGCAATGAGTTCTCTCAACAATAACGAAGCAAAATTACCGTTAAGGCTCGCTTTTAATACTTATGCAGTAATCAATCTGACAGATCACTGGTTTGTAAGACCCGATTTCTTTACCGGTTATACAAACAAAGCCAGCGATTATCTTATTGGTGGCATTGCAGGTTATAATTTCGGGATCAAAAATATGTTTGAAAAAATTTACGCAGGAACAGAATTCCGTACCCATTTTCATACCACAGATGCCGCTGTTGTTATGATTGGATTTGGGTTTATGGGATTTGACCTGGGTATAAGTTATGACATTAATATTTCCGGACTAAAACAAGCCACAAATTTTAAAGGTGCTTTTGAAATTTCTTTGGTTTATACCAATTTTGTGAAAGAATTAAAACGTATTACAATCCCTTGTGACAGATATTGACCATGAAACATATCTACTTCATAACAGCCATTGTGTTTTCTGTATTTTTAATTTCCAGTCAGTCTTTCAGCCAGGAAAATATTGATGAGATGAACTCCCGGCAACTCAAACGTTACGGGATACAGGCAATGAAATCAGGTGATATTTATACCGCCATAGATTATCTGTCAGTTTATATTGCTGACAATCCTGAAGATGCAAAAATATTATATACACTTGGTGAATTATATTTTCGCACAAGAAATTATCCAAAAGCAGAGACCTATTACCGGAAGGCATTCAGAGAAAAAAGATACAAATATACATCCGCTCAGTTTAAAACAGCTGTTTGCATTAAGATGCAGGGGAAGTATGAAGAAGCGCGCAGAGAATTTGAGGTTTTTAAACGCTATCAAAATGATGTGGATAACACCAGATATTACAGAAACCGTCTGGAAACAGAAATAAAGGGTTGTGAAATGGCAATGAAAGACAGCATCCATTCAAACTATGTAATAAACAACATGCATGAAATCAACCACAGCCATATAGATTTTAATCCCATCCCGAGGGGTGAAAACCGCCTTATTTTTGCCTCTTTACCATTAAAGGAGCTTACTTATTTTGATCAATTAACAGATACCATTCCAAAACGCAGATTTTATCAGGCTGTAAAAAAGGATAATAACTGGAAGATCACAGGTGAGTTTGGTGATGATGTCATAAATTCAAGTGATGCCAATACCGGAAACGGAGCATTTTCGCCTGATGGGAAACGGTTTTATTTTACACGTTGCTCAAAGAATATAGATAACTCTATGGTGTGCCGCATTTATAAAACAGAAAAGAAAAACAACATCTGGCAGAAACCAAAAATGCTAAATAATGAAATAAATGACCCTTATTCTACATCTACAATGCCGGCTGTAGGAATCTCCAGACGGAACACAGACATGTTATATTATGTTTCTGACAGAGAAGACGGGCAGGGAGGTTTGGATATCTGGTACACCTACTGGGATCCTCACATCAATGATTTTACCCCCCCTAGAAACTGCGGACGTAAAATCAATACCATGGCTGATGAGATAACACCTTATTATAATGTTGACTCCCGGACTCTGTATTTTAGCTCCAACGGATATCCCAATTATGGTGGTTTCGACGTTTTTAGCACCAGGGGAAATGGCCGTAATTTTTCTGATCCTGAAAACCTTGGAAAACCAATCAATTCTGAAGTGGATGAATTGTATTTTGTAAAATCTGCTGAAGGTTATTATGGTTATTTTGTATCCAACAGGCCGGACGGAAAATCAATCAGGCATGAAACCTGCTGTGATGACATTTACCAATACATTGACAGTGACTATATCCGGATAATGCTTACCGGTGAAATATACGGGATTACTGATTTGGCTTTTTACAACAGGATTCGTGAACAATATGAAAAAAACCTGACTCTGGAAGATTTGGATCACTCAAAAGATTCAACTTCCATGAAATTGCTCCATAAATATCCTGTGTCATTGTTTATGAAAGATCCGGATACGGGAGAAGAAAGTTTCATCAAAACAGATTCCACTACACATGGGAGGTATTGGTTCAACCTTGAACAAGGTATAGATTACATTTTAAAAATCAATGACTTTAATCGTCAGGAAAAAATATTTGCACTCTCAACCAAAGAAGTAACCAAAGATGATACCATCCATATGGATGCAATTATCGTTAACACAATACCTGATAAATCTCTGGTAATTAAAAATGTTTATTATGATTATGGCAAATACACCCTCACTGATGAGGCTAAACAAGTTATCGACAATTCTGTGTATAAAATACTTGAAGAATACCCCAATCTAATTGTAGAAATTAGCTCACATACCGATAGCATCAGTAGTGCTGAATTTAATCAAAAACTTTCACAAAAAAGGGCAGAGGCAGTCGTTGATTATTTAATTGATAAAGGCATTCCGGAAAGGCAACTTAAAGCCAAAGGTTACGGTGAAACCAAGCCCATTGCTCCCAATTCAAATCCAAATGGAACTGATAACCCTGAAGGACGAGCAAAAAACCGGCGTACTGAATTTAAAATTATCGGGGAAATTGAAGAATTTGATGATACCAGCTTTGATGAAGATTGATTTATAATAAACCCTGTAATTGGGGCATAAGCTTTTTCCTTGCAAAATATATTCTGCTTTTTATTGTTCCCAAAGGCAAATCCAGTCGTTTTGCAATTTCTGTATATTTATATGCCTTGTAAAACAAAATAAATGGGATTCGATACTTGGAATCAAGCTTCATTAAAGCTGCTTTAATGTCAGAACGGATCATATACATATCAAGATTCATTTCGTTATCAATCCTCAACAAACCGGTATCTTTAGTTTTTTTTGTGTCTTCGATCATCTTTTGTTTGTATTTTTTCCGCCGGTATTGATTTATAAAGGTGTTCTTCATGATGGTAAACAACCATGATTGCAGATTCTTTTTGTGCACATATTTATCTTGGTTTTTTAACGCTTTAAACATGGTCTCCTGAATCAAATCATTGGCATCCTCATGGTTATTGGTAAGATGAAATGCATAATACTTTAATTTATTCGAATGTTCTGTAATTTCTCTTCTTATATTACTCATGTTTTTCTCCTTTACTTTTTATGAAATTCCATTTATTTATAATTGTATTTGTCCATTTTAAAAAATAAACAATTTTTCTTAACTTCCAAACAATTGTCTTAATATTTTGTTAATTTATGCCAATGTTGATTTTATTTGCATTTTCAACCTTTTCATTTACACATGATTTTCGGTTTTTTTGGGCTCCATAAAGCCTTATCACATGATTTTTTGAACTTCCATAAATTTTATTGTACTAAATACAAATTTTTAAAACCACACATATATGCTGAGAAACATTGATGTTATTGTAATGTCGTTCTGTACTAAGACACTAATTCTTTTCCTGGCACTCCGGACAAAGCCAGGTACCCCGGCCGGACAGTTTGATTTTCTGCAACTCGCCGTCACAGCGCGGACAGGATGCCCCTTCACTGCGGTACGGTAACAACCAGGAATCCGGAAACGCAGACACATCGGCATGCCGTTCTATAGCCATCTCCAAAACGTATCGCATTTTTTTGTACAACCGGTGAATTTCCTTATCACTGATTTTATGAATCTTTTGCCGGGGATGAATTCGGGCATGAAACAAAATTTCATCGGAATAGATGTTTCCAATACCAGAAATCAATTCCTGATCGGTCAGGGCGGATTTGACCATGGATTTTTTCCGTTTCAAAGCAGTTATAAAATCCTCCTCATCCATATCAAGGGCATCCGGAGCAGGCACTTCACTGTTGATGTAGCTTTCTTTATCATCAACAAGCCTGATGTGTCCCAACTTTCGGGTACAGCTGTAATGTAGAGACTTGCCATTGTCAGTGAACAGGCTGAATTTTGTGTACTCAGGTAGGGGGGCATCCGCGGGCAGGCATCGCAACTCTCCTGTCATGCCAAAATGCATAGCCAGTATATGGTCACCGTCTAATAACATCAGGTGCTTTCCCCTGCGCATAGTCTCACTAAGGATTTTGTCCTTCAGCTTTGCGCTGCCCTCTTTTTGAGAAAAATTCACAAAGCCTTTGTCTCTGACTTTGACGCCGGTTATTTTTGCGTTGCTACATTTATTCGCTTCCTGGCGAAATATTTCAACATCCGGTAATTCAGGCATAATACTTTTATTTAGTGGTCATTTTCAATGGCTTTTATATCGTCCTGCTGATCTTTATATATCAGTTCCATTGCATTCCTTTTTTGTGATTCTGCAAATGGTATAATTTTTCGGGTAACACGCAGTCATTCAATGCTGCCATTTTTCAAAAGGGACATAAAGCTCTCTTCGTCAATGACTTTAACATCATGCTTTTTAGCATCTTCAAGCTTGCTGCCGGGGTCACTGCCTTTTACCAAATAATCCGTATTATCACTGACGGAAGACGTCGCATTTCCACCCAGCTTTTCGATTTTCTCTTTGGCTTCATCCCGGGTGTAGTCATCAAGCTCACCGGTAATGACAATGGTCAGTCCATCCAGTAACAGGGATTGCTGCCCGCCTGCTGATTGTATTTCGACACCAAGCTTATGCATATCTTTCAATGATTTTTGATTTTCTTTTGCGCTAAAGAAGTGTTTAATGCTTTCAGCAATTTCATGCCCAATTTCACTGATATTTACCAGGTCATTATATGAAGCCTCACGCACAGCATCAAAATCCTGAAATTCATCAGCCAGCAATCGGGCTACGTGCTCCCCAACATGCCGGATGCCGAGGGCATACAAATAGCGCCGCAGGGATACTTGCTTTGACTTTTCAATCTCCCCTTTCAACTTGCCTGCTGACTTATCGGCAAATCCATCCAGCTTTTTCAGTGCATCCTTTTCAAGGCGATACAAATCTGGCAATGCATTAACAAGTTTATTATCCACCAGCTGAGCTACCACTTTTTCACCCAGGCTTTCAATATTCATGGCTTTTTTGGAAGCAAAATGTTCGATCCGTCCTTTCAATTGGGCTTTGCATGACCATCCGGCAGGACAAATGGTATAAGCTCCCTCCTGTACCACTTCGGTATTACACACCGGGCAGCGTTTTGGCATGGAAAAGGCTTTGCCACGTTTTTTGCTCTTTTCAACACGTTCGGCCACTTCAGGAATGACATCCCCGGCTCTTTCTACACGGACTTTATCACCAGGCCGCACATCCTTCTTTTTTAGCTCCTGTTCATTATGCAAACTGGCACGACTCACTGTAACTCCACCAATTTCCACAGGGTCAAGAAGGGCTACCGGAGTAAGAATTCCGGTTCTCCCCACTTGCACAACAATATCCCGAAGTGTTGTCACTTCCTTTTTGGGCTGAAATTTCCAGGCAAATGCCCACCTGGGATTACGTTCTCGTGTACCGAATTCATTCCTCATGCGCAGGTCATCCAGCTTAATCACCATTCCATCAATCTCGTAAGATAGAGACTCCCTTTCATTAGCAAGCGCACTGAAATATGTTTTTATCTCTTTAAACGATTTGCATTTTTTTGCTTTGGCATTGACATTAAACCCCCAGGCTTTCAAATTTTTCCTGACCTCATGATGATAATCGAATTTCATATCCCCTGTATTCAGAATTTCATAAACAAAAATATCCAGTGGTTTATCGGCAACTTTTTTGGAATCCAGCTGACGCACAAGGCCGGCCGCAGCATTGCGGGCATTGGCAAATGCATCCTCCCCGGATTGTATTCGCTCTTTGTTTAATTTCTCAAATCCTTCCAGAGGCAGGTACACTTCGCCGCGTACAGCCAGGGTATCAGGTATTACATCGGTACTTTTCAGGCGCAACGGCAATGATCCGATGGTTTTTGCATTTTTCGACACATCTTCACCGGTGGTGCCATCGCCCCGGGTTGCCGCGTAAGCAAACCTTCCTTTTTTATACACAATTTCAAGCGAAAATCCGTCAAATTTTGGTTCAAGGATATAAAAGGGCTTGTCTTTACCTGATTTTTCCTGCACATCCTCTATAAAATCCTTTACCTTGCTTTCCTCAGTGGATGATTTCAGGCTTAGCATGGGTTTGATATGATCTTTCTTTTTCAGAGAGTCAACAGGGGGCGCGCCCACTTTTTTTGTTGGTGATGTATCCGAATCAATAGAAGGAAATTGTTTTTCCAGCTTTTCAAGCCGGTCAAAAAGCCGGTCATAAGAATTGTCGCTGATTACAGGATTATTTTCAATGTAATACAGATGATTATGATGCTCCAGGGCTTCGCGTAAAGCTTCAGCTTCCGCGGCAGCATCATCTTTGTTCATTTTCTCCGTGGCTTCAAAATCCGGAAAAGGCGTTTTTATGTATGGATTTTTATGATTTCCCATGATTACCTCTTTAATAATTTTTTTAGTGACTTCCACGAACGGGTATTCAGCACATCGTCTTTTTCCAGCCAGCCGCGGCGTGCCTGTGATACACCATAACGCATAAAATTCAGGCTGTCTTTTGAATGGGCATCAGTGGAGATAGCCAGTTTCACGCCTTTCTCTCTGGCAAGCCGGGCATTGTCATCATTGAGATCAAGCCGTTGCGGGTTGGCATTAATTTCCAGATAACACCCCTTGTTTTTTGCTTCTTCCAGCACTGTTTTGATGTCAATATCATACCCGCTGCGCTCACCCAACTTACGACCGGTAGGGTGGGCAAGAATATTGAAATAAGGATTTTCCATGGCTTTTATTACACGGCGGGTTTGTTCTTTGCGCGACAGGTTCATGTTGTAATGAATGGCACCAATCACTAAATCCAGCTGCTTCAGAATATCATCGGATAAATCCAGGGATCCGTCTTTCAGAATGTCCACTTCAATGGCTTTAAGTATCCTGAAATCAGACATGGATTCGTTTAAATTATCAATTTGTTCAATTTGTTCTCCCAGGCGTTTCTCATCAACCCCGTCTGCCATGCTGACTTTTTGGGAATGATCGCTGACAGCGTAATAGGCATAACCTATATCTTTTGCCGCCTGAGCCATTTCTTTCAGACTGAACAAACCGTCAGTTTGATTGGTGTGTGTGTGCAAATCTCCTTTGATGTCCTCCGGCTTAATCAGATCAGGCAGCTTATCATCCCTGGCAGCCTTAATTTCACCTTTATTTTCTCGCAATTCAGGCTCAATGAATTTGAGGCCTAAAGCCTTATACATGGACTTTTCCGTTTTGGAGGCCAGCTTTTTATCATCTTTATGTATGCCGTATTCATTGAGGGTATAATTCTTTTTCTGAGCGATCTTTCGAAGTTCAATGCTGTGTTCTTTGGATCCGGTAAAGTACAGAAGGGCGGCTCCAAAGGAATTTTTATCCACAACCCGGAGGTCAACCTGTACACCGTTTCTCAGCTTTACGGATGATTTGGTGTCCCCGCTGGAAAGCACCATGTCCACATCCTCAAAGGTGGTAAAAGCATGCATGCATTTTTCCCTGTCCTTACCGGTTGCAAGAATATCGATATCTCCCAGGGTAGCCTTCTTTCTTCGATAGGAGCCTGCTACTTCCAGGTCATCCACCTTATTTTCCATATATGCTTTCAGCGTTGACGCAATTTTATCCCCTTCGCTCCATTTGATACGACCGGAACCACCTTTATCTGCATATTTTTTAATTTCTTTAAGAATATTATCAACGGTTTTTTTCCCGAACCCCTCAAGGGATTCAATATCCCCGTTTTTTGCTGCCTTTTTCAAATCATCCAGCGATTCAATATCCAGTTCTTCATACAGTGTTTTGGTCCGCTGAGGACCCATTTGCTCAAGGTTCATAATGCTCAGCAGGCTTTCCGGAAACTCTTTTTTCAAATTCTCAAGCTTCTTGAGTTTGCCCGTTTCCACAATTTCCTTGACTTTATCCCGGATACTCTCACCTATGCCGGAAATTTCAGACAAATCCTCGCCTTTTTTTATTTCATTTTCCAGCCTCCCGGAATAGCCCGAAAGTATCCGTACCGCATTTCTGTATGCCCTTACTCTAAATTCATTTTCTCCTTTGATTTCGAGCAGGTCAGCAAGTTCATTCAACTGATCAACGATATCTTTATTGTAAACAGGCATGTTTTTTTATTTTTAAATATGGTTTATCGACATACTAACTTTACATGCAGCAAGGATAAATTGTTTCATCTTTTTCGCACTTTTTTTGAGCACCCGCCTGACTGACTGAAAATTTCAAAAACACAAGGTAATATAGTGGGATATGGTGGATGCAATGCGAAAAACATCGAAGATACGCACGCTCCTCCAATATCCCTGAATGACGTGCCAAAATTCGTCGCACAGAGTTCCGCATCATGGGTAAAAATGAAGATTATACCAATATAATTCACAAAGAATGAATCAATACAAGGATTTTAATTCCTTCATGAGTATTTTACGTGCGAAATAAATCCGGCTCTTTACTGTACCGATCGGTAAATCTAAACGCTCTGCTATCTCCGTATATTTGTAGGCTTTGTAAAATAAAATAAACGGAACACGGTATTTCCCATCCAGCTTCATGATGGCCTTTCTGACATCAGACCTGATCATGTACATATCAAGATTAATCCTGTTGTCAATTTGCAACAGGCCAGGTTTTGATAAATTTTTCGCATCCTCTACCAATTTTTGCCGGTATTTTTTTCGCCGGTATTGATTTATAAAGGTGTTCTTCATGATGGTAAACAACCATGACTGCAGGTTTTTTTTGTGCACATATTTATCTTTGTTTTTCAACGCTTTAAACATAGTCTCCTGCATCAGATCATTGGCTTCTTCATCGTTTTTTGTCAGGTTAAAAGCATAATACCTGAGTTTTTCCGAATGCTCCGTAATTTCTCTGGTTATTTTCTGCATAATTATTCCTTCTTTTTATAATATGTTCATTATTCATTTTTCTTACCCCTTATTATAATATCTTTTTTTTAATGACCAAATTTAAATCTTAATAATTTTTTAATTTATACCAAATCACTATAGTATTTAAATTTGTTTTAATTAAATTACCTTAATTTCTTTGGCTTGCAACAACCATGCGTCATTAAAATATATTTTATCCATTGTAATTTTTTACTTATTTAAGTTTAGGCGTAATTTATCTAACCTTATTAGAACAATTTATAATATACATATAACATAAATTTCAAAATCAAAAAAATACAACCGCTTTTCATTCTGTATTTTTACAAGGATTTACACATCTGTAATACAAAATGTGCTGTTATTTAATTAACAGCGTTTATTGATAACATTTATTTTTTACCTTATGCAATATAATGCAACGAAAGATGAATAATTTAGCAGATCATCTCAGAAACGCATACCCTGATAAGAAACAAAAAGACCTGATTCCCATCCTTCAGGACATACAGGAACAGTACGGATACATTAGCGAAAACCATATTCAACTGGCATCAAAAATCCTGAATGTTTCAGAAAGCAATATTTATGATATAGCCAGTTTTTACGACCAATTCAAATTCACCCACAAAGCAAAAATTGAGATAAAAATCTGTACCTGTCATGCATGTCACATTATAAGAAGCCATAAATTAATGGTGTTTCTTAAATTGAAACTTAATATTCAGGACAAATTTAGGACAATCTGCATTCCAAAAACACAAAATCCCACAAAAATACAACTGGTTGATAATCTATGTTTTCTGGGATTTGGAGCTTTTGTGGCATTTTTCTTTTTCTATTTTTTAGAGTTTACTCATAATGGATTGAAGAAGATTGTAAAGAAAAAGGGTTCTACTGCAAATTTCGTGGAATATTTTACCAATTGCATTTCAATATGCGGGATTTCTAACATTGAACGCACATTGGAGGATGTCATTCAGGGGAACAATGACTTTAATGTCCTGGAATTTTCAAACTGCAGCATGGTATGCATAGGAAGCCGGATTCAACAATGTTTGACTCCTCATGCGAATGAAAAAGCAAGAAATCTCATCAAAACCATTTATAAACTCGATGATAACACAAATATGAAAAATCCGGCCAACAATCCCTTTATTAAAAATTTCTTGAACAACAATATTTTACCCGGCATGAAACGAACATGATCCCACGTTGGTATGGCCGTTGAAAATTAAAATTTAAACAGATGAAACATAAATTCAATTTATAATCGTTAATTTTAACCCTGTAAAATAGAAAAATATGGCACTTCCACCTAAAACAGTAGAAAGGCTCAGTCAATACAGGCGAATACTATACAATAACCTGGACAAGGGAAAAGAAAACATGTATTCACATGAACTGGCAAGCCAGCTTCACTTCACACCTGTTCAGGTACGCCGTGATATTATGCTAATAGGGTATTCAGGGACACAACGTAAAGGATATCTGGTTGAAGAGCTGATTAACCGCATTGGAATAGTTTTTGACGGAAATCAAAAAATCAACACCGCAACCATTGGCATCGGGAACCTTGGCAAAGCAATAACCACCTATTTTAACGGAAAACGGACAAAACTGGATATTGCCGCTGCTTTTGATGTTGATCAAAACAAAATTAACCGTGTCATTGCTGATGTTAAAGGCTATCACATAAATGAATTATCCAATAAAATTAAAGAACTCAATATATCAATAGCGATGCTGACATTGTCTCCGGAGTACGCTCAGGGCATAACAGATAAACTTGTTGTATGCGGTATCAAAGGCATACTTAATTTTACCTCTGTTCCATTGAACATGCGGGATAACACCGGCATTTATGTTGAAGATTATGATATGATTACAAGCCTTGAAAAAGTAGCTTATTTTGTCAATCACAATGATTAATTTTGATGCATTGAAAATTTTGTTTTTTCTATGAGAGTACACACAGATTTTGAAAATTTTGGTTTGATAAAAAATGCCGTAGTCACTACTGGCACTTTCGATGGGGTACATGCCGGTCATAAAACACTTCTGAACAGGTTAAAACAGTTGGCCTCCATGATCAACGGGGAGTCTGTTCTGATCACCTTTCAGTCAAATCCGGCAAAGGTCCTCTATCCAAATAAATCAGACAAAGCCGCTTTGATCACGACAAAGAATGAAAAAATAGCCCTGCTTAGAGAGACAGGCATCGATCACCTGTTTATTATCCCGTTCACACATGAATTTGCAAAAACAACATCCCACAGTTTTGTGAAAGACATCCTGAAAGACAAAATACATGCAAGAATCGTTATTGTCGGTATTAATCACCATTTTGGACACAATCGCACAGGAAATTTTAATTCTTTACATCAATTTAGTAAAAATTACGGTTTCATGGTAGAAGAAATACCTATGCAGGACATTGAAAACGAAATCATCAGTTCTACATGCATTCGTAAAGCCATTGAGGAGGGAAATATTGAACAAGCCAATTTATACCTCGACCATTTCTATCTGCTATTAGCAAAAACAAAAAAAACTGGCCAATGCTTATACTATAAGTCAAGTAAGGTTTGGGAACTATGCATTGAAGAAAAAGAAAAACTTCTGCCATCAGATGGAGCATACAAAGTCTGCATTCCTGATAACAACAAAACGGGTATCATACTGATCAACACAAAAACGGAGAGCCTCCGGATGTATTTCATCCCTGAAGATAAAACCCTGGATTTGCAGGTTGATGAGGTCTATAGTTTTGTATTTCACACTAAAATCAGAAATAGAAATAGTGACCGTTTTAATCTTCTTAACTCTATTCACGAAACCAATCAATGTATCTGATAATTTAAAATGAACACATTATGAAAATAACAATGGTAGGCACAGGCTATGTTGGCCTGGTGTCGGGAACATGTTTTGCAGAAGTAGGTGTTAACGTTTCATGCGTTGATATTGATACGGAAAAAATCAATAACCTGAAGAAAGGGATCATCCCGATATGGGAACCGGGGTTGGAGACACTTGTCAAACGCAATGTGGAAAAAAAGAGGCTTAGCTTCACAACTAGCCTTAAAGAAGGTTTGAAAGATTCAGAAGCTATTTTTATTGCTGTTGGCACGCCTCCGGATGAAGACGGAAGTGCTGATCTCCAATACGTCCTTAAGGTGGCCAGAGAAACAGGGAAATTGATGGCCGATTATTTGCTTATCATCACAAAAAGTACCGTTCCCATTGGAACTGCCGAAAAAGTGCGCAATGCGGTTTCAGAAGAGTTAAAAAAACGGGGAAAAAATATTCCCTTTGATGTGGCATCCAACCCGGAATTCCTTAAAGAAGGAGATGCCATTAATGACGCCATGCACCCCGACAGAATTGTGATTGGCACAGATTCTGATAAAGCAAAACAAATCTTGAACAGGCTGTACAAACCATTTGTGCTTAACGGGCACCCCGTTATTTTTATGGATATCCCGTCGGCTGAATTAACAAAATATGCAGCCAATGCAATGCTGGCCACCAAAATTAGTTTCATGAACGATATGGCCAATTTCTGTGAAAAAGTAGGTGCTGACATCAATGCTGTTCGCCGCGGTATAGGCTCTGACCGCCGGATTGGCAAATATTTTATCTACGCCGGCACAGGATACGGTGGCTCATGTTTTCCAAAAGATGTTAAAGCTGTCATTAATACCGCTGATCAGCATAATCATAGCCTTGAAATACTTAAATCAGTAGAGGATGTCAATGAACGGCAAAAAGAAACATTGTTCCATAAAGCAAAAGCCCATTTCGGAGACCTGAAAGGGAAGCACTTTGCAATGTGGGGACTATCCTTTAAACCTAATACCGACGACATGCGTGAAGCCCCCGCTTTAAAACTCATTAACTTGTTTACCAATGCCGGAGCAACAATCACGGCCTATGATCCCGTTGCTATGGATGAATGCAAAAGGCGTGTGGGCAATAAAATATCTTACGCCAAAAAAGCGTATGACGCTGTTGATGGAGCAGACGCTTTGTTACTTGTTACAGAATGGAGTGAGTTTCGTGTTTTGAATTATCCCTCACTCGAAAAAATGAAAAACAAACTGGTTTTCGACGGCCGTAACATCTATGACCCAAAAGAGCTGAACGCTAAAGGAGTTACTTATTTTGGAATCGGACGCCGGATTGAAAATTAACCCGAGCCTGTTTTCTGTAAACTATCATCTTTATCGCCACTTTTAATTTGTGCTTGTCAATAGAGTCAGGTATCTGAACTAAAATATTAATAATAACTGTGAGAATTCCTTGACCAAAGGGTAGGAGGGATAAGCAAAATGTTGTATAAATGGCTGAACAGGCGAGGTGGAAAACCAAAATGGCTTTGGACTTGTTTTACTAAATTGGTAAACGAGTGGTTCCATTTGCTTAAACCCAAGATATACCAATCTTGTCTTTTAGCGAAACCAAATTGAGAGAACCCGTATGCGGGAAATCCCCTCATATGGGTCTGTGGGTGAGCGGGAAGGTAACGAACCGTTCTTCCCGGACACTACTTAGTGTCCGTCAATACAGTCAAGTGTCTGAGCTATAATGTTCGAGTTCAAGGCTTGCGAAGTATTGGTAACCAGGAGTTTACTGACGTAAATGACTGGTTGCCAATGCGAGCGTAACGCAGAAATCGGACATTATAGACAGACACTACTTAGTTTACATCGTACACTATATCTTTACCCATTAAAATAACAGTAGAACCTTTTTGTTTTTTAAGGAATCATTTGGTAGTAACAATTATTATTCCTTACTTTGACTGACCGTTCAGTCACCAGTGGTTATAAAACAAATAATGAGCAGTATTGAATCAAATATGGAAGAGAAGCGGCAGCGCATCATGGAAGAGGCTCTTGATTTATTCAGCCGGGAAGGTTATCAATCGGTGAGCATAAGCCGCATTGCAAAGCAAGCCGGCATATCCAAAGGCAACATGTACAATTATTTTGACAGCAAGCAGGATTTACTGGTACAGTTGGTTTTAGATGGAATAAACGATCTGATGCAGGAATTTGACCCCAATCATGACGGTGTGCTAACAAAGGAAGAGTTTTACCATTTCATTGATAAAATGTTTGAAAACATCAAAAAGAAACAGCCATTCTGGAAACTGATGTTTTCCCTGCTGCTGCAACCACACATCCTGGAATTGCTGGAGGATGAGCTGGAGCCAATCGGAGAACGCAGTGTCGGAATTTTAAGTGCCTTCTTCATTAAAAACGGCAGCGATGACCCCTATACCGATATGCTGTTTTTTTCTTCCCTTACAAAAGGGGCTATCATGCAATACGTGTACAGTCCGGAACTCATAGATATCGACAAATTGAAAGACAAAATTATAAGCTATTATAAAAACGAATGCAATCATTAATGTAAACCCTTATAATCATGAAACACATCATCATCCCATTCGCATTGTTGCTGCTGAGCCTTTTAGCAGGCGCACAGGATGCAACTGAAATCGTACGAGATGCCTACGAGAAAGTGAACGGCACATCCAGCTATGCAGAGATGACCATGAAAATTGTCCGCCCTGACTGGGACAGAAGCATTTCCATGAAGTCGTGGAGCAAAGGAATGAAGTATTCAATGGTCTATATCACCGCTCCGGCCCAGGAAAAAGGACAGGTTTTCATGAAGCGGGACAATGAGATGTGGAACTGGCAGCCCAAGATCAACCGCATGGTAAAGCTCCCGCCTTCTATGATGATGCAATCCTGGATGGGATCGGATTTTACCAACGATGACCTGATCAATCAGGCATCCATTGTCAATGATTACGAACATAAAATTCTGGGTACTGAAGAAATGAACGGAAAAGCATGTTATAAAATTCATTTTACGCCAAAGCCCGATGCCCCGGTGGTGTGGGGAAAGCTGATCTCCTGGATTTCCAAAACCGGTTACCACATGTTCCGTACTGAGTATTACGATGAAGATGATTATCTGGTGAAAACCGAGCTGGCATCCGATCTCAAGTTGATGGACGGAGAAAAAATTACCACGAAATTCACCACCATCCCGGCCGATAAAGAAGGCCACAAAACCATTATGATGATGGAAGATGTGGATTTTAATCATGAGATTGAGGACGGTTTTTTCAGCCAGATGAATATGAAGAGAGTGAGATAACAGGTGTTAGGCGTTAGGTTTTAGGGGTTAGGAAATATTTTCCTCCCAAAACCTAACCCCTAACACCTAAACCTTAAAACCTTAGAGTATGAACTACACAAAATTGGCATGGCGAAACATCTGGCGGAACCGCCGCAGGACACTGATTACCATCTCATCGGTATTCTTTGCCTTGCTTCTGGCGATCCTCATGCGCGGCCTGCAATTGGGCACCTACGACCAGATGATAAAAAATTCCGTAGAGCAATACACGGGTTATGTGCAGATTCATCAGAAAGGTTATCAGGATGATCAGGTGTTGAACAATGCCTTTATGCCCAACGACAGCCTGAAAAAAACCGTGCTTGAACATGACAATGTCAAAGCCTTGCTACCCCGGCTCCGGACGTACTCACTTGCTTCTGCCGATAACCAAACCAAAGGCGCCCTCATCATTGGCCTGGATGCAGACAAGGACAACGAGCTGACGAAGGTTAAGGATAAGCTGGTGAAAGGTCGCATGCCCAAAAGCGGTGAGCAAACAGTGGTTTTGGCCGAAGAGCTGGCAAATTACCTGAAACTCCGCATTGGCGATACAGCAGTTTTTATCGGGCAGGGATACCATGGCATCAGTGCTGCCGGTTTGTACCCGGTGGTGGGCATCGTTTCTTACCCCGTGCCACAACTCAACAATACCCTGGCTTATATGGATATCCAAACGGCTCAACAATACCTGAGCATTGACAATGGACTCACTGCCTGGATTGTGATGCTGGAGGAGCAGGACGAGTACAAGGAAACCACCAAAGGACTCAGAAGCATCATTCCGGACAATTATGAAGTGATGCACTGGGAAACCATGCAACCCGGTGTCAAACAAGGCATTGAGGCCGACAACAAAAGTGGTTTAATAATTCTGATGATACTCTACATTGTCATTGCCTTTGGTATTTTTGGAACAGTGCTGATGATGATTGCAGAACGCCGCAAAGAGTTTTCCATCATGGTGGCTGTGGGCATGCAAAAAACCAGGCTGGCAAAGCTGGTTGCCACCGAAACTATGATGATTGCTCTTCTGGGCATTGTCAGTGCCGTGATTGTGAGCATTCCATTTATTTGGTATTTGCACCTCAACCCATTGACATTCAGTGGAGATATAGCCCATATGTTCGCCGAGTACGGCATGGAACCCATCATGCCGGTTGCTTTTGAACCGGGTTACTTCCTGGGGCAAACCGGGGTGGTCCTTATTCTAACGCTGATTGCCGTTGCCTGGCCGATCATGTCGATTTTTAAACTTGATGTCACCAAATCCATTCGATAAACGAAAAAATTGCAACTATGGAATTGATAAAAATAGCATGGAGAAACGTCTGGCGAAACAAAACCCGTAGCATGGTGGTCATCCTTGCAGTTACCTTTGGTATGCTGGGGGGCGGATTTTCCACCGCCGTGATGCTGGGGGCAGTTGACAGCCGGGTGGACAAAGCCATCAACAATGAATCTGCACATTTTCAGGTTCACCACGATGGTTATCTTGAAAACCCTGAACCCGGCCTTTTTATGAGCAATATTCAGCCACTGATTGATAACATAAGCCAAAAAGATTTTGTTTCCGGGGTAAGCAACCGGCTGCTTGTCAATGCCATGATACAGAGCCCGCATAACACCAGCGGAGCCACTGTAAACGGCATTATCCCGGCACAGGAAAAACAGGTAAGCAGCCTGCATGAAAACCTTGTGGAGGGAACCTATTTTGATGCAGATAAAAAAAATCAGGTGGTCATCAGCAAATCAACGGCCGAAAAGCTCAAGTTGAATGTGCGCTCCAAAATGGTACTCACTTTTCAGGACAAGGAAGGTAACCTTACCGGGGGAGCTTTTCGGGTGGCCGGTATTTTTAAAACCAGCAACAAAGCTTTTGATGAGATGAATGTGTTTGTCTTGCGCAAAGATATGGAGTCACTCACAGGTTTTGCAGAAAGCGAATCCCACGAAATTGCTGTGTTGTTTAAGGACAACGATGATTTGAAAGAACGTACCGCAGAACTAAAAGCAACCACTCCTGATAATCTGGATGCCAAAAACTGGAAGGAGCTTAATCCTGAATTGGGCATGATGAGCATGATGACGGAAAAATACTTGTCATACCTGGTAGCCATCATCTTGTTTGCCCTGGCTTTTGGCATCATCAACACCATGTTGATGGCTATACTGGAGCGGAAAAAAGAACTGGCCATGCTCAAGGCCATTGGAATGAATGAAGGAAAAATCCGCATCATGATAGTCTGGGAAACATTGTTTTTGACAGCCATAGGCTCGGCGGCCGGGTTGATTTTAAACCATGGGCTGGTGGCCTGGCTAGGCAAAACAGGCATCAATCTGGCGGCTTTTTCCGAAGGGATGGAATCCTTTGGGTTTTCTTCTGTGATTTACCCGGCAATAAATGGTACGTTTTACCTGCAGATTGTTGCTTTAGTTGTAATTACTGCCCTGGTAGCATCCATATTCCCCATCATACGGGCAAGCAAATTGAAACCCGCTGAAATCCTCAGCAGCAATTATTAATGTTGAATGTATAAAACCCATATATCATGAAAATCATTGAGACCAAAAACCTGCATAAAACTTACAACAGCACCCAGGTGCCTGTACATGCTGTTAACGGCATTGATTTAAGCATTGAACAAGGCGAATTTACTGCCATTGTAGGCCCGTCTGGTTCGGGCAAAACCACTTTGCTAAACCTAATTAGCGGTTTGGATGATCCTACTGAAGGGGAAGTATTTGTTAACGACGTGAAAATCGGGGAGCTCTCCAATAAGGAGGTGATAGACTTCCGGCTGAAGAATATTGGCTTTGTTTTCCAGGCATACAACCTGATTCCGGTACTGACAGCCCGTGAGAATGTAGAATTCATC
>CAZTNS010000015.1:0-31323 GCA_964615585.1 uncultured Bacteroidales bacterium
GGGTGAAAAAGTTTCAATTAAAAAAATAAAAAAAAAAACAGAAAATAAAAATATCTTACAAAACTTATACCATGAATTATTGATGAATAGTTTATCTCATCTTAATAATTTGTTTCCTGTCGGGGCCACTGGAAACCATAGTTACCGGTACGCCTGTTTCTTTTTCAACCCATTGAATGTAATCTTTCAGGGCTTGTGGCAATGATTCTTTATCCTTGATATCATCCAGAGATTGATTCCATCCTTTGATTGATTTATACACTGGTTCAGCCTGTTCAAGGTCAAAAGGCAGTTCGGAGGAGTTCCCTTGTGCGGTATGGTAAGCGGCTGCCACTTTGATTTCAGAAAAATGATTAAGGACATCCACTTTTGTCATGATGAGCTGTGTTACCCCATTGAGCATAATGCTGTATTTAAGTGCAACCATATCAAGCCAACCACAACGGCGTGGTCTGCCTGTGGTTGCCCCGTACTCGTTGCCTTCATCCCGCAATTTCTGGCCGTTATCATCATCCAACTCAGTTGGGAAAGGACCACCTCCTACCCTGGTGCAATAGGCCTTAAAAATCCCATATACCTCACCTGTTTTTTGAGGAGCAATCCCCATTCCGTTGAATACCGCAGCACTTACCGTACTTGAGGATGTTACAAAAGGATATGAACCGTAATCAATATCAAGCATGGTTCCCTGTGCTCCTTCGGCAAGCATGGTTTGGTTCTGTTCCAGCGCATTGTTGATGTAATACTCGGTATTGATGATGTTGAGATTTTTCATGTAATCAATGGCATCATTCCACTCAGCTTCATCGTCATCGCTGTACTCTTCACCATCGTAGGCTTTGAGTAAGGTGTTGTGGTGCTCAATGATGTTTTTATATTTTTCAGTGTACGCATCGCTCAACAAATCACCTGCCCGCAAGCCGCAACGGGCAACCTTGTCGGTATATACAGGCCCTATTCCTTTGAGTGTGCTGCCAATTTTATTTTTACCTTTTCTGGCTTCGTAAGCAGCATCAAGCAATCGGTGGGTTGGCAGTATCAAATTGACTTTATCGGAAATCAAAAGCTTATCTTTGACATTGACGCCGAGTGCTTCCAGTTCTTTGATTTCATTTTTCAACAACACCGGGTCAATTACCATTCCGTTTCCAACGATATTAACCTTATCATCGTGAAATATACCACTGGGAATGCTGTGCAACACATGTTTAATATTATTGAACTCCAGGGTATGACCAGCGTTTGGTCCTCCCTGAAAACGCACAATGTTCTTATATCCGGGGGTAAGTACATCCACAATTTTTCCTTTGCCTTCATCTCCCCACTGAAGTCCTAACAATACATCAACTTTCATAATTTTTCATTTTTACACCTATAATACATGTAATACATGCCGGAAACTTATTCCATCCCGGCCAGACCACATTATTTTTGTTTATCTATTTTCTTGCTGCATTCTGAACACAAGCCGTAAAAATACAGAGAATGGTACGAAACTACAAAATCATTTTTCCGGCTGATTTCACGTTGAATTTCGTCAATGCTGGGGTCACAGAACTCAATTACTTTGCCGCATTTCGTACAAATGAGATGGTCATGCTCTTTGCAATTGTATGCTTTTTCATACAGGGTGTGTTTTTGTCCGAATTGGTGCTTGATGACAAGGTTTGCATCCAGCAACAAGTTTATGGTACTGTAAATGGTGGCCCGGCTTACCCTGTATTTCTTGTTGCGCATTTTAATGTAAAGGGATTCAACATCAAAATGCCCTTCTGTGGCATAGGTTTCCTCCAGAATGGCATAACGCTCCGGTGTTTTACGATGCCCTGTTTCATCCAGGTATTTTGTGAATACGCACTTTACATTATGATCATTGTCATTTGCAGCCATAAATCATAAAATTATTATTTTGAATAAAATTAAATAAAAATAAGAACACCACAAAATAAAATCAATTTTTTTGTTTTTCATTCGCAAGTGATTTTTGGTAATGCTCCCATCTGTTAACAGGATATAAGGATAATGGTTCATGATGGAGGCATTTTTTAAGGTAAAAACGCAAACAATGGCACGAAGGAACGATAGCGAGGTGTTGAGAGGGGAAGGAAGTGATCGGTGATCGGTGATCGGTAATCGGTGATCGGTAATCGGTAATCGGTAAGCGGTGATCGGTGAGCGGTGAGCGGTGAGCGGTGAGCGGTAAGCGGTGATCGGTGAGCGGTGATCGGTGATCGGTAAGCGGTAATCGGTAAGCGGTGATCGGTAAGCGGTAATCGGTGGTTGGTGAAAGGGGGCAAGCTTATTGAATAACTGAAACTTGCGGGGTAAAAATACAGATCAAAAAAAACACCCCTGAACCTCAGCGGTGTTTTTATTAATTCTATATTGACAAAACATTAATACTCCCAAAGATCATGTTCATATTTAAACAACTCTTCTTCAATGCGCTTGCCTTCCAGCATAGCATCAATACCCATTAAATAATCACGTACAAAACGGTTATCATAAACATTGCTTTCAATCAGAACATGCGATTCGAACCTTCTTTTGTGAAAGATATCATCATAAGTTCTTCGTTCTGAATCATTAAAAGTATTGAAAACTTCGTGACTGGCAAACAGGTCTCTGTAATGTGGGAAATATATCCAAAATAAACGCTTTGTATATTGCGTCCCGCTGACATCTTGATACTTTGCAACCGGAGCCATGGCAATGATCCTAACATCCATTACCGACCGTTGTTTATCAAAGACCCACTCTTCCCATAAAATAATGGATTTAATATCGCGCTTGTTAATTGACCTGTCCTTGGTAACATTGACCATTTCACCAGTAAGTGTATCAACCTCCCTTGCCTCTTCAGTATATGTCAAAACAGATCTACGTTCTACGGTATCATCAATTGGTATGGGCTTTTTGTACCAGTTGGTAAAATCTTTTGGGTCAAATATAAACACGGGTTTTCGCTGTGCTTCAGAAGGATTCATTGCCCCGAGATCATATACCAGATAAGTAAAATTAACACGTTTTCTGTTCGGCTGTTTTCCTGAAGGATAATCTACAGGCTGCAAAGGAAAATACAGGGGGTGATTGATTTTTTGTTTCATATCAATTTCCCGGAGGATTCTCTTTGAATACATTGCATCAGCTTCCCGGATATTCTGATATTGGTTGGGTTTACGTTTTGGGACATGTTCCCTTGCATAAGCTCCATCCAGCACATCACCAACCTGGGCTTGTACAGGCAGAAATGTACCGCAAAAAAGCAATACCACAGTAAGAATAATAATGTTTTGTCGTCTCATAATTATCTAAGTTCTAGTGTTATCGGTGCAGTTTGAACAACGCCTGATGGTCCTTTCACTTTAATAGATTCAAAGTTGATCTGAGTACCCCTTCCCAATCCGCGCAGTGCTTGTTGTGCTTCAGAATTTAAGCTTCTTCCCCGTACCGGGACAGTGGCTTTCTGACCTCTTACCGTATAGGCAAAAGTAAAACTTACAACATCAAAACGTACGTCAAACGGGAAAAAGTTATCACCAAGAGTAGCCATCAGGACGCCACCCATGACATCATCTTTATGAACCTGACCTTCACTATAAGCACCGTTCAGTTTAGCCATTGGTGTGGGAACATTCAATACCCTGAACTCTTTTCTACCAAGGTTCTTTCTGCCATCCTCAGTGTCAACAGACACTCCGATGCTAACTTTTCTGGTTGTCGGACTTGTAATTCTAACAACATAATCACTACCACGACGTGCAAGCCTGCCACCACCAGATAAATAGGCACTTACTTTTTCCTGGGGATAGCCGGAGACGGAAATTTCAACCGGGTTATCGAGACCACGGTAAAACACGTTCAATCCGGAAGCTGAGATAGCGAAGCCAGCCTGGCCAACCATATATTTAGTCATAAATGGTAAAAGTTTCACACCCACTTTTGATTTCCATTTAATGAGGCCACCAAACTGTTTTGTGCCAACATTTTGACAATTTTCGATCATATACTTACCTTTTCCATCCACAACGGGCAAAGTATCATAATCCACACCCAATTTACCACGCATTTCAAATTTATCTTTTGAAGCATCAATGGTGTCATAGAATGGATAGTTTGTACTGTAATAGATGGTTGGACGCAAAGAGGTATCCCTTGCTGCGATAAAAACATCAGCTTCATAACATCCGCCTCTCACCACATAGGAACTTGCGGAATTAACCACAGCTTCAATGTCGGTGATGGTTACATCCAATTCGTCAACGCCGGCAATCAACCTTTCAACAACATCGGCTTCTGAATTCCTGATGTCAGCCTGCAATTTGGTCATCAATGCAATTGAACCAACCAAAGGCATCCCTTTAAACATTTGTTCCTGCCAGGTTTTCGGTTCTTCCGGATTATCAAGGTTATCTTCTGTTGCCAGAGCTGTAGATACATTCTTATAAACAGCCATGGAAGTATCAGAGATTTCCGGAAATCCCAACAACAAACCTCTGTAATTTTCTACCCAGGTTCGAAGGCTGTCTCCTTTCGTTGGTCCGGCAAGCATAATCTCAGGTGCAGCATCAAGGTTATCTTTTTTCTGAATATTATTGATATCAGCTTCTTCACCATCTGCTTTCCTGACAATTTCCACTTTTAATCTCTGTATGTTTTTTACAAGCTCTTCACTATTTTTCTTAATAGTCATGGCTTTTTCATGTGTACCGCCATACTTTTCAGGTTGCATTGCATTTAAGCCTTCTAGTTTCGAATACAGGCTTTTTGTTTTATTATGAAAACTCTCCGTAGTAGTTTCAAGACTATCATTTACATAGACAAAAGCATCTATAATTTCTGACGAAACATTAAGAGCCAATAATGCTGTCAGGAAAAGATACATCATTTTTATCATCTTTTGCCTCGGAGTTTCTGGACAATTTGCTGCTGCCATAATTTACAATTTACTTATTTCAATTAAAAACATTAAAAAAACAATATTTAGCCTTTATCTACAGTCATTGCAGATAACATGTTACCATACACTGTATTGAGTGCAGATAAATTGGAACCAAGCCGGGATACTTCTTCTTTAAAACGTTTTGTATCCTCAACTGAATCCTGCAGACTTCCCATCACTTCATTCATACCACTGTACAGGCCTTTTGTTTTTTCCAGTTGTTCATTTGTACCTTTTAGCTGCAATTCATAAGCTGCATTGAGGGCAGTCAGGTTTTTGGTCATGTTTTCAAGTTGATCTGCATAAGTATTCGATGAACCGGTTGTTTTTTCGTATTCCTGGTTCATGGCTTCTGTTAGTTTTTGATAAGTAGTAGCAAGCTTATTTCCTGATTCACCAACAGCATCAGCAGATTCATTGTATCTTTGTGACAATTTATCTGCAGATTGATTCAGTTTTTGTGCCGATGAACCATAGGTTTCTGCAAACTCATTGACTTTATCAGAAGCTTTCTGAAAGTTTGCAACGTAATTATTGGTAACACTGGTTGCTTCAGAAACTTCCTGCAAATTTTCGGCTGTACTACTCATTTTTCGTAGTCCGTCTCCCAGCTTTTCAAAAAGTTCAGGTGAAATCTCTGCGCTTTCAATCATGGCATCGAAACGTTCTAATGCTGTTTTCTTTGATTGAACGGCTGATTTTCTGTCTTCTGCATCAACAGCCTCATCAATTCCTGCCAATTCAGGATACACAATGCTCCAGTCATATTCTTCATGCAGGGGTTCAAATGCAGACATAAAAAAGATAAATGCCTCTGTTGACAAACCAGCGATAAGCATTGTACTTGCACCGGGAAAGTGTTCAATTTTAAACAATGCACCCAATAGTACAACTGCTGCACCCCATCCATAAACATAGGACATCAATTTCTGGTACTTCTTACTTTTAAAAAATTCTGATAAGTTCATAGTTGCGATTTTTTGTTTGTTAATCCTCTGTTTTTTAATTAATTTGTTAGTATACTTGTGAATAAGAACTTCCGTCATCACGATGGCGTCCCAGATAAGTACGCACATTTCTGAATCCAATATAAGATTTTGCAGAATCCTGGTATTCATATGATCTGCTACCATTTTGCATATAATAGGCCACGTCTTTCCAGCTTCCGCCACGTATCACTTTTCTTTTCAGTGCCCGGGGATCATCCGGATGGGCATAATGCTGATAATCGGGATTCAAATCATGTGTAAATCTGTATGCTGATTCATCATAGGCATTTCGTGTCCACTCAGCAACATTTCCTGCCATATCATATAAACCATACTGATTTGGGTCATAAGTTGCTACCATTAAAGTTTGCACTCCACCATCATCATAATAATTGCCACGCATTGGTTTGAAGTTGGCAATAAAGCAACCACTGTAATTTCTGGTGTAAAGGCCACCCCAGGGATACATTGACAAATCAAGACCACCACGAGCGGCATATTCCCATTCTGACTCGGTTGGTAAACGATATTGATTTACATAATAATCACGCGTGTCTCTCTGATTAGAATTTTTGAGCATAGACCTCCAGATGGAGAATGCCTTTGCCTGCTTCCAGGTTACTCCCACAACGGGGTAATGATCATAAGCAGGATGCCAGAAATACATTTCTGTCATGGGTTCATTATAAGAGTATGTGTAATCGCTAATCCAGCATAAAGTGTCAGGATATACAGGCACCCTGTCGTGCATAACAAAATCAAACTGACTATTTACATCACGGTCTTCAAAACTTTCCCATTCCCTTTGACGTTTCAATTCTTCTCTGTCTTTAATTGTTCCTTCATATTCTTCGGTTTCAGGATTCCAGTGACGGCCAATTCGTAATCCATGATCTTCTTCCCTGTCAAAAGCCGGTTGAACATCTTGTTCAATTTGCCTTCCGTCTTCACGAAAACTGTGCTTTTTAGAGGCCTGTTTAAGATCAACCCAATAATACTCATAATATAAATTATTGGTGTTAAGGTCTATTCTACGCATAAAATGATACAATTCCGGCGGAGGCTTGAGATACAAGTTACTATTTTCCAACAAAACAGCTTTAATAGTTGGATCACCATAATCAATTCTGTTTCCCCAATCTAACAACCTGTATCCATCAAAATTGTAGGAATCATATCCAATTGCTTCTAATACCAGAGCATTTGGACTTGTTTCGTCAATGGCTCTGAAAAAATCCCTTCCTTCTGCATCATAATTTTCAGGAGGATTTTCAGCCAGCACTGTCATTGCCATTGAATCTCTAACCCAATAAACAAATTGCCGGTATTCACTGTTTGTAATTTCGGTTTCATCCATCCAGAATCCTTGTACAGTAACGGTCTTGGATGTGGCCGTCATTGCATTAGGGACATCTTGATCACTTGGCCCCATGTTATATGATCCCGGAGGCACGAATAACATACCATACGGATCTGGTGCGAACCACAATGATCGGTCAACACCAACAAGATCTCCACTACCATAATTACCACATCCTGCGAGAATGGCTGTCAGAATCAGGGTTATGAACAATGACTTTTTCATAATATAATGGGTATTAGTAAGCTTCAACATATAACAGATAATATATTTATAAACGCCTTACACTGCGGTATCTTCCGGGTGTCCTGCTGAAATCGGCATTGAAACAATACCTGAGGACCAGCTCATGAGAACCGCTTTGATAAGACGCCATATCACTTAATACAACATCGTAACTGTATCCTACACTAATTCCGTTCATCAGGTGAATGCCAACCATAGGTACAACGGCATCATCATACCTGTAGGTGATTCCACCCCAGAACCTTTTATTGTATATGAACAGTGCATTAATATTAAATTGTACTGTTGCCATATCACTTTGTACGAGAACTGACGGTTTAAGTTCAAACATCGGGTTAGGCATTTGATAGATATAACCACCAACCAGATAAAAATGTCTTTTTATATAAGGCTGAAAATCTTCTTCGGCATTAAATTTAAACTTGGGTTCGAGTAAGTGAAGGCTTGAAAGACCAGCATAAAGGTTATCATACCTGTAATACACACCTAACCCTGCATCAAAAGCCATTTTACTGTCCATGTGTGGTATAGCAGGATCAATGAATACCTGTTGACCGTTAAGGGATTCCGGTGATACCCAGTTTCCATCAATCGATTTATTGACAACGCCTAAATTAACCCCAAAACTTACATTTCCTACAGCAAGGGGCAAACGATAAGCATAATTTGCATAAATCTGAAGGTTTTTTTCAAAACCAATGCTTTCTTGTAAAACATTCAACCCAACTCCGCTACTTATCGCAGGGATTGGCATATCAGCAGAAAACACAGTAGTTTGAGGTCTGCCCTCTTCAAAGCCCACCCATTGCTGCCTGTGTACAGAAGTAATACAAATTGCCTCATTACTTCCGGCATAAGCAGGATTATAGCTTAAAGTGTTAAAATTGAATAAACTAAAATGGGAATCGCTTTGTGCAAGTGTCATACCTGACAAAACAACCATTGAGATAATAACTAAAATTAATCGCCTCATATCTATCATATTATTCAAATATATTCAATTTTTTTAAGGCTTCAGATCGTAAAGAAAACAATTATTTATTTAACAAACAAATTTTATTAACAAATAATGTTAATAAGTTTCTATTTATTCATAAATTTGATCACATCAAAAACCTTTTTTTAACATTTGCGAAAAATACAACTTTTTTATTTCAAAACAAAATTCTACACAAAAATTTCAAAAAACCAATAATAATTTCATCTACTGACACACAAACCAGAACGGAAAACTTTTAAATAATATTGCGAATCACATCTATACTAAGTGGATTTCATTTCTACTTTTTTCGCTTAGTTTGCTTTTTATTAACAATTTGCATGCATTCGTCATAAGTCATGCTTTCCGGATTTTTATCTTTCGGAATTCTGTAATTTTTCTTTTTATAAGAAATGTAAGGACCATATCTGCCTTTGAGAATTTTTATGTTTTTATCCTCAGTAAAACCCTTTATTTCTTTTTTCTTGTTCCTTTCCTTCCCTTCCTTAACTAATTCCACAGCCCTTTCTTTGTTTATTGTGTATGGATCATCATTGTTTTTTAAGCTGTAGAAATTGTTTTCATACCTTATATATGGGCCATATCTTCCAACACCAATAATAATGTCAGACCCCTCATATTTTCCGAGGTTACGTGGCAGTTTAAAAAGCACAAGCGCTTCATCAAGTGTAATATCTTCAATATTCTGTCCCTTATTCAGGCTGGCAAATTGTGGTTTTTCTTTATCATCTGAACTTCCAATCTGTACATAGGGGCCATATTTCCCTATTTTGGCTCTTATTGTTTTACCTGATTTCGGGTCTTGTCCGAGCTCCCGTTCCCAGCGTTTTGTCTTTTTTTCCTCAACTTCTTTGAAGTGTTTGATGAATGGTTTGTAAAAATCATGAATCATTTTTGTCCATTGGATATTACCGGCCGCAATTTCATCAAATTGTTTTTCTACTTTAGCCGTAAACTGGTAATCCAAGATTTCCTTAAAATGATCCAATAGAAAATCATTCACAACCATCCCTAAGGAAGTAGGTTTCAACTTTCCTTTATCATTCCCGTAATGTTCTGTTTTCTTTTCTTCAATTATATTTCCGTTATCAAGTTTTAAGGTCTCAACCTCTCTTGTTTTATGATCTCCCTTTCCTTTTTCAACGTATCCCCTTTGCTGAATGGTAGAAATAGTAGGGGCGTACGTTGACGGGCGTCCAATGCCCAGGTCCTCCATTTTCTTTACAAGCGATGCTTCTGAATAACGCGCCGGCATGTTTGAAAAATGCTCAACGGCTTCTAATTCATTCATCGATAATGTCTCTCCCGTGTTTAGAACAGGCAAAACACCCTTTTTTGCATCTTGTTCATCTTCACCTGACACCTTATATACTTTAAGGAATCCCGGGAAAACAATGACTTCACCATATGCTGCAAAATGGGACTCCACTGCACTTCCGTCAATTTTCACCTGGGTTTTTTCGATGCTGGCGTTTGACATTTGAGATGCTAATGTTCGCTTGCGGATAAGGTCATATAGCTTTTTCTCCTGAGCAGTGTTGCCGGCCACAGGCTTATCCATATAAGTTGGCCTGATGGCTTCGTGTGCTTCCTGGGCTCCTTTTGTTTTACTTTTATACTTGCGTGTTTTGACATATTCTTTTCCGAATTCCTTTTCTATCACTTTTTTGGCTGCACCGATAGCCAGATTAGACAAATTAACGGAATCGGTACGCATATAAGTGATGTTCCCGGATTCATATAATTTTTGTGCCACCTGCATGGTTCGTGATACAGAAAAGCCAAGTTTTCTACTGGCTTCCTGTTGTAAGGTTGAGGTAATAAAAGGCGGAGCAGGTGACTTTTTTCCGGGTTTAACCTGTATATCTGCTATTGTAAATTCTGACCGGTCGGCACCTGATAAAATCTTTTTGGTTTCTGATTTTGTTTTTGGCGTTATAGTATATTCCGCTTTAAACGGTTGCTTTTTTGAGTTGGTGAACTCTGCATGAATACGGAATGCAGCATCCGGTTTATAATTGGAAAATTCGCGCTCTTTTTCTACAATAAGCCTTACTCCAACAGACTGAACCCGCCCTGCTGAGAGGGATGGTTTTATTTTTTTCCACAACAAAGGTGATAAGGTAAACCCCACCAGCCGGTCAAGTACCCGCCGGGCCTGTTGCGCATTGACAAGATTATAATCTATACCACGCGGGTTTTTGATGGCATTGTTAATGGCTGTTTTGGTGATCTCATGAAAAACTATCCGTTTTGTTTTTGCCTCAGGCAATTTTAACACTTCAGACAAATGCCATGCAATGGCCTCTCCCTCACGATCTTCATCTGAAGCCAGCCAAATGTTTTTGGCTTCTTTTGACAATTTCTTCAGTTCGGCTGTGATCTTTTTCTTGTCTGATGAAATCTCATAGTGTGGCTTAAAATCATTTTCAATGTCTATTCCAAACCCTTTTTTTTCAAGGTCCCGGATGTGACCGTAACTTGATTTAACCTCAAAATTCTCACCCAAAAAACGTTTTATTGTATTCGCTTTTGCGGGAGACTCTACAATTACCAGATTATCTTCCATAATTTTCTTTTCTATATTCCCTTGAAAATTTTTACAAATAAAATAAAATAGTTTGCCATGTTCAAATAAAAATATTTTTACTTATTTTAGTGTTTTATGATAAACAGATAAAGATGAAGAATAAAAATAATTTTTCTAAACGTTTCCGTAAGCGATTTTTATGGATATTCTGGGGTGCATTTGGGTTGATATCAGCTGCATTGATTATTTATTTTGTGCTGATTATTCAGGGCAAAGCAGGGATGATGCCAAGTTTTACGCAACTGGAAAATCCACAAACAAATTTTGCCACACAAATAATTTCCTCTGACCAACAACAGTTGGGAACATATTTTCGGGAAAACAGAACACGCACTTCTTTTGACAGCATATCCCCGCATGTTATAAAAGCACTGGTTGCCACCGAAGACATTCGCTTTTACAAGCATTCGGGCATTGATTTCCGTGCACTTGCGCGTGTTTCATCAGGTATTATCACCGGCCATCACAAAGGTGGAGGAAGTACAATCTCCCAGCAACTTTCAAAACTCTTATTTCCCCGGGAAAATTTGGATAATGTATTTGAACTAGTTAACAGGAAACTCAGAGAATGGGTAATTGCAGTAAAATTGGAAAAAGCCTACACCAAAGAAGAAATCATTGCCATGTACCTGAATCAGTTTGATTTTCTCAACCTTGCCGTGGGAATTGAATCAGCATCTCGTGTGTATTTCAGCACAACACCAGATTCACTTAACCTTCAGCAATCTGCCATGTTGGTTGGTATGGTTAAAAATCCCTCCAGATACAACCCATTGCGTTTCCCTGAAAACACAAAACAACGCAGAAATGTTGTGCTGAATCAAATGGAAAAATATGATTATATTGAAGAACATGAACGAGACTCAGTCAAACGGCTGGGACTTGGCATTAAATACAGTAAAGTTGATCATAATACAGGACATGCCACTTTTTTCCGTGAATTATTGAGACAATGGCTGACGACCTCGAAACCTCATCCTGACGAATATAGGGACAACAGACTTTATGTGCAGGACAGCATAAGCTGGGAAATTGACCCCAGTTACGGCTGGTGCAATAAAAATGTAAAAAGTGACGGAACCAATTACGACATTTATTCTGATGGGTTACGTATTTATACAACCATCGATCTTCGCATGCAGGAATATGCCGAGGGGGCTATTGAAGAACACATCGGGGGATACCTCCAAAAAGAGTTTAATAAAGAACAAAAAAACAAGCTTAATCCTCCTTTTTCACATCAACTATCAAAAATAGAAATTGACCAGATCATGCAAAATTCTAAACGTCGCTGTGAAAGATATGGGACAATGAAAACAGCAGAAATCAGTAAAGATAGTATCGATAAAGCTTTTGAAACCCCTGTGGAAATGAAAGTTTTTAGCTGGAAAGGAGAGATTGATACAGTAATGACACCAATGGATTCAATCCGCTATTATAAACACTTTTTACGAGCAGGCTTTATGAGTATGGAACCACACACCGGATATGTAAAAGCTTATTGTGGTGGCATCAATTATAAACATTTTAAATATGACATGGTATCCCGCGCCAGACGCCAGGTTGGTTCTACTTTCAAACCATTTATTTTTACCCTAGCCATGCAAAACAATTATTCTCCGTGTTATAAAGTTCCCAACATAGAAGTCAGTTTTAAAATGCCACCAGGGCAGGAACCGGAATTTTACACACCCAAATATTCCACTTCAAAACGCGAAGGTGAAATGGTGAGCCTGAAATATGGTCTGGCCAATTCTCTAAATCAAATTTCTGCATGGGTATTAAAACAGTTTTCACCTGAAGCAGTTGTTGACCTGGCTCATTCCATGGGTATTTCAAGTCATATTGATCCTTATCCATCTATTTGCGTAGGAGCTGCCGAAGTTACACTGAAAGAAATGACAGGGGCATTTTCCACATATGCCAATGAAGGCATATATACCCGTCCGCTGTTCATAACGCGAATAGAAGACAAAAATGGCAACGTTCTTGCAGAATTTCAGCCCATACAAAAAGAAATTATGGATAAACAAACTGCTTTTTTAACCCTGGACCTCATGAAAGGAGTCGTTGATTTCGGAACAAGCATCAGGCTGCGCTACAAATACAATTTTACCGCTGAACTTGCCGGAAAAACGGGTACCACAAACAATCACTCAGACGGGTGGTATATGGGCATTGCTCCACAGCTTGTATCGGGTGTATGGGTAGGTGGTGAAGAACGCAGCATACACTTCCGTGGCATCCGGTTAGGACAAGGAGCCAGCATGGCACTTCCTATCTGGGCATTGTACATGAAAAAAGTCTATGAGAATCCCAATTTACCTTATACCCAGGAAGACAAATTTAAAAAGCCCGACCATCTGGATGTTGAGACGGATTGTGAAAAATGGGAAAAAGAGCATCAGGGCGAAGAGATGTTACAAATGTAGTGTGTAGCCCAATATGACGCCGGGTTATCCTTTAAATAACGCTTTGAGCATCCCTGATACCGAATTAACATGAATCACCTCTATCTTATGTGTTCGGGGCATATCGTTTTTGGGCACAGCAGGCACAATGATGCGTTGAAATCCCAATCTGTCAGCTTCTGATATTCTCTGCGGGATACGTGCAGCAGGCCTTACCTCACCACTAAGCCCCACTTCCCCTGCCAACACAGTTTTTTCAGGCACTGCCATATCCTGATCGGAAGATAAAATAGCAGCCATTAAAGGCAAATCCATACCTGGATCAAGCAAGCGTATGCCGCCAACAATATTGACAAAAACATCTTTCTGATTCAAGCGAAAACCTGCTCTTTTTTCAAGTACTGCCAACAACATGTTCAGCCTTCGAATATCAAAACCGGTGGAGGTACGCTGTGGGTTTCCATACACGGCACTGCTTACCAAAGCCTGTAGTTCAATCAGCATGGGGCGCATCCCTTCAATGGCAGCAGCATATGCAACACCGCTGAGACTCTCATGATGTTCTGTAACAAACATTTCAGAGGGATTATTCACTTCATTTAAACCGTCACGCTTCATTTCAAACACACCTATTTCCTGAGTACTGCCAAAGCGGTTTTTTCGTGAACGAAGAATCCGGTAATAATTATTCTGATCTCCTTCGAATTGCATGACAACATCCACCATATGCTCAAGTACCATAGGGCCGGCAATATTTCCGGATTTGGTGATATGTCCGATCAATATAAAAGACACCTGCCGGGATTTTGCAAAGCGTATAATCCGTGCAGCAGACTCCCTGATCTGTGTAATACTACCAGCCACTGAATCCACATCACTACAGAAAGAGGTTTGTACAGAGTCCACAACAATAAGCCGTGATTCTGTACTTTCTGCAAGGTCAAGCACTTTATCAACATCTGTCTCATCAGTAAACAAACAATTTGAATTATCAGTTGAAGATTCCACACGCTGAGCCCTGATCTTGACCTGTTGCAAACTCTCCTCACCAGTACAATATAAGGTTATACAGTTTTGTGTCTTCAACGACAATTGTAAAAGCAATGTTGATTTACCAACTCCTGGTTCCCCTGCCATCAGTGCTACTGTCCCTGCAACAAGCCCGCCACCAAGCACACGATTAAATTCATCATATGAAAAAACCAGCCTTCCGGCTGAAGCAACATTAATCTCATTTGCTGGAAATGCTTTTGCGGGCTTGTGTGACTCTCCGGATCCTTTTAGCGGCTTACCGGGTTTCTGTACCGAAAATTCTTTAAAACTATTCCAACTGTGACAAGAGGGACATTGTCCAATCCACTTGGGCGTTTCATAACCACATTCAGAACAGACATAAACCTTTTTTGATTTTACCATAATCTGAACTAATCCAGCCTTGTAAATTCGCGCCTAAGATAAGATGCGTCTGTTGTTTCATCATTCCATTTATACCTTGTCAGCACCAACATATTATCTGTTGATTTATCAACACGGAAAAAACCGTTCATGGGTGGATGCATAAAAACCCCTTCAGACTCTACGATTTTAATAGCTGAATATGTCAGTTCTTTTTCAATGGTATAATATGCTGAATCAACATATATTATGTCTTCTTCTGCCTCGCCCAGGTTGTAATATGTAATAATAAGTTCTTGATTTGATGTAAAATTCCAGATACACTTTTCTCTGGGTTCGGCTTTCATGCTTTCCAGTAACCACATTCCCTCTATATTTTCTTCCACCTTGGTACAGCCGGAAAATATCATTGTGGAGGAAAGGATGGTAATTATTAAAACAATCAATCGATTTGACATAATTGTGTTTTTTGTTTCGTGTACAAATATATACATTTATTAGATACTGTCAAAAATTTTTGAACTTGAATACCCCTGAATAAAATCCATTGTTCTAACCTCTCCTCCGGCACGGGTTACAGTATTATACCCAATAATATTCTCCGGTTTATAATCTCCTCCTTTAACCAGGACATCCGGAACAATTTGTTGAATAATATGAGCAGGGGTATCTGTATCAAAAAACACCACATAACTAACAAATTCAAAAGCAGCAACAACAAGTGCACGTGTATATTGATCCTGAAGCGGCCGGGATTCGCCTTTGATTTTTTTTACAGATTTATCCGTATTGATTGCAACAATAAAATGTGACCCCAGATCAGCGGCTTTACTCAAATATATAATATGACCACGATGGATAATATCAAAACAACCATTTGTAAACACCAGCTTTGGAATTTGCTGACGCTTATTTTTGAGCCAAAAATCAAACTTTTCATCTGACAAAATTTTATTTTCTATATTTCGCAGATGCTTCATATTTATTCAATTGTGTTGTGCCCGGCATCAGGAAAAATAAAATCCGGTTTGAATTGTTTTGCCTCTTCAAAATCCATGCTTGCGTATGAAATGATAATAACCACATCACCTACCGTTGCTTTACGTGCAGCAGGGCCATTCATAGCAATTATTCCGGAACCACGTTCGCCTTTAATGGCATAGGTTTCCAAACGCTCCCCGTTATTAATGTTAACCACCTGTACTTTTTCGTTTTCTATAATATTGGAAGCCTCCATAAGCTTTTCATCTATGGTAATACTGCCAACATACTGAAGGTTCGCTTCTGTAACCGTTACCTTGTGAATTTTTGACTTTACAACTTCAACAAACATATATGTGTTGTTTTATTAACATATTAATTAACACCGCAAAACTAATAATTATTTTATTGGCGTGGTCATTTATTTTCATTGCCTATAAAAAACGATAAAAACCCCGATGTTCAAATATATCAGCATGACCCTTTTACAATCTTCAAATTATCAATTAGTCGTACATCTCCACACCAAACAGCAACACAAATCCTCACGGACTGCCCATTTTTGATTTTTTTTACAGGTTGTAAATCTGTTTCAGTTACAATTTCAACATATTCACATTCCAGCAATGGAATGTTGTTTAATTGCCGGGCAATTTTATTTTTCAATTGGTCGGGATCAAAAACATCAATTTTTTCTATGGCATGTTTTAATGTATCATAAATAAATGCAGCATGTTTTCTTTCTTTCTTATTTAATCTTTGATTTCTTGAACTCATAGCAAGTCCATCTGATTCTCTCACAATAGGGACCCCGATAACATCAACATCAAGATGTTCATTTTTTGCCATTTTTTCAATGACCTTCAGTTGTTGGAAATCTTTTTCTCCGAAATATGCCCTGTCGGGTTTTACCATATTAAACAACCTGTACACCACATCAGCGACACCATCAAAATGACCAGGGCGGAATTTCCCTTCCATGAGTTTATCTATTTCTTCAAGATCAAATCGATACAATTCCTTTGTGGGATAAACATCAACCTCATCAGGCACAAAAACCACATCTGCTCCTTCTTTCTGTAACATCTCAATATCATGATCCGGGGAACGTGGGTATTTATTAAAATCATCCTGATCATTGAACTGTGTAGGATTTACAAATATAGATACCACACAAATGCCATTTTCCTGTCTTGCTTTCCGGACAAGAGAAATATGCCCGGCATGCAAAGCCCCCATTGTAGGGACATAACCGATTTTACCGGATGTTTCTTGCAATTCATCAATATATGTAAGCAAAGCGGCAGGTTTGTGTATTATTTTCATAGCATGCAGAATTACGCTAAAGTTACATTATTCAAAGAAACAGAAAAAAATTAAGACCATGCATCTTATTCATTCAAATTGGTTTTTTTAAAGAATGAGATCAGTCTTACATGTAACTTTTCCAGTTACTTTTTGTTTAGCGTGATTATTTTTACTGGGGACTAAAAAGTCATTAGCTTGCCACAAAGACTCAAAGCATCATAAAGTGTAAAACATTGCAATTCCATCCTTTGTGGGTCTTGGTGTCTTAGTGCCTTTGTGGCATTTCTCATTTTTTTGACTTTTTAGACTGAACACAAGAATGAATTACCTTAATCTCATATTTGGGTATTCTCCAAAAAAATGATTACTTTTGTAAACTCTTAAGTATATACTATTTATTATGAAACAAAAAGTACTTTTCGTTACCCAGGAGATCACCCCTTATCTGCCGGAATCTGAAATGTCTATTGTAGGCAGGCATCTACCTCAGGGAATACAGGAGAAAGGGAAAGAGATCAGAACTTTCATGCCCCGCTTTGGCTCCATTAACGAGCGAAGGAATCAATTGCATGAAGTTATCCGCTTATCAGGCATGAATCTTATTCTTGAAGATTTCGATCACCCACTGATAATCAAAGTTGCTTCTATTCAATCAGCAAGAATGCAGGTATATTTTATTGATAATGAAGACTTTTTTCACCGCAAAGGAACCGTAAGGGATAAAGAAGGAAAAGAATTTGAAGACAATGACAAACGGGCTATATTTTTTGCACGCGGCGTTCTCGAAACCGTTAAAAAATTGTGCTGGTCTGCCGATATCGTACACATACACGGTTGGTTTTCTGCATTTGTACCTCTTTACCTTAAAAAATCCTATATAGATGATCCTCTTTTCAACGATCTAAAAATCATTTACAGCATTTATGAAGATGATTTCAAGCAACCACTCAGTGACAAAGTAATGGATATTGCCATGTTTGAAGGCATTAATAAAAAAGATCTGGAGAAACTTAAAAACCCTGATTTTATCAACCTGAATAAAATGGCCATTGACAATTCTGATGCTGTGATATACGGAAGCAAAAACATACATCCCGAATTAAAGCAATACGTTAAAGATAAAAATATTCCCGTGCTGGAATACCAAGACCCGGATAATTTCGTTGATGCATATTCAGACTTTTATGATAAAATTTTAAAAGAAGAATAATATTTATGAAACAATTCCGGATTTTCTTCGCAGTTATATTGTCATTGACCCTTGCTGTTGGTATTATTTCTTGTGAAGAAGACCCCTCAGAAATAGGGATCAATTTGCAGCCAGGAGCCGATAAAATTGTCCTGGCAACCGATACACTTAGCGTTGAAACGCACACCATCAGAGACAGTAACATTGCCAGCAACGGTCGTTCCATAAGCCCACTCGGCAGTATCAATGAACCCGATTTTGGCATTACCGGTGCTTCCTTTATTACCCAGGTACGCTTATCTACCAGCAATGTGGATGAAGATCAGGTAATAGAGCCTGATTATATGGAGTTTGTGCTTGACCACAACGGTTATTACGGAGATACAGACGACAGTATCAGTATTCAGGTGTTTCAGGTTCTCAATACGGATTTTGATTATAAAGAGACATATTACTCTGATTATGAATCTGAATTGGATACAACCGAAAATAACATGTACCTTCTGGGGCAATATAAGATTGCTGTGAACCCTTCAGATTCCCTTTCCACTTTAAAAATTGATGATCAGTCTTTTTTGGATATTTTTAAGAATACTGACATTTATAAAGATAACGATACTCTCTTATCAAATGTAAAAGGGTTTTATTTTAAGCCGGTAACACAATCCGAACAGGGAGGAGGCATTGCTTACATTAATCTTGTTTCTGAAACAAGCCGGATGGTGATGCATTACAATGATACAAGCACATACGACTTCCCTGTCAACACCAGTAGTGTTCGTATAAATATGTTTCAGCATGATTATAACTCAGCAGCTTCCGCTCTAAAACAATCACTGAATGATACAGGCAATGAAGAGATATCTTTTTTACATTCTTCAGCCGGTTTAAAAACAATCATTAAAGTAAGTGATGACGAAAAACTTGAGTCACTTGCTGGCAAAGGCATAAATCGTGCACAGCTACAAATTGCAATACATCCCGATTTTCAAAACACCTATGGGGTGCCGGAACAATTAACCATTATTTATGAAAAAGAAGATGGCGATTTTGACTACCTGTCGGATTATAAAATAAATACCGAGCATTTTGGAGGTAGCATAGCGGAAGATGATACTGAATACATTTTCAATATCCCATTGCATATTCAGGATCTTGTGAAAAATGATGGCACCATTGAAGTGGACAATTACCTGCATTTGTTTCCTCTGAAAAACAGGACATCAGCAGCTCATTGTGCCATTTATGGTGGCAATCACCCTGAATATCCATTACAAATAAAAATTATAACATCAGATTACTAAACATCATAACCTAAATAATTTATGTGTGGAATAGTAGGTTACATTGGAAACAAACAAGCATATAACATTTTGATTAACGGGCTTCAGCGATTGGAATACCGTGGATATGATTCAGCTGGCGTTGCCATAATTAATCAGGGGGCTAAAATTTACAAAAAAAAGGGCAAGGTCTCAGACCTCCATTCCCTTATTAGCAGCAAAAACATACATGGTACCATAGGGCTTGGTCACACCAGGTGGGCAACACATGGCGAGCCTAATGATATTAACGCTCATCCGCACGAGAGCATGCATAAAAAATTCATCATCATTCACAATGGCATCATTGAAAATTACGCTCGCCTGAAAAAACGCTTAGAAGACAGGGGCTACGAATTCATAAGTGATACCGATACCGAAGTACTGGCAAACCTTATTGAATACATTTATATTAAAGGCAAACTGGATGCCGAAACGGCTGTTCGTTTGGCACTGGGTAAAGTAATTGGAGCCTATGGCCTTGTTATCGCCTGCACAGACGAAAAAGATAAATTGATTGCTGCCAGAAAAGGCTCGCCCCTCGTCATTGGAGTGGGCGAACAGGAATATTTCCTGGCCAGCGATGCCACACCTATTGTTGAACACACCAAATCGGTTATCTATCTGCATGACGATGATATGGCTGTCATTGGCAGAAACGGCATGAGCCTCCGCAACCTGAAAAACACTAAAATTCAAAAAAAACCCATCATCGAAAAGCTCGAACTTGATGTGGATAAAATTGAAAAAAACGGCTTTGAGCATTACATGCTGAAAGAGATCCATGAACAACCACGTTCCATCAAGGACACATTCAGAGGACGCCTGAGGCCCATTAACAGCACACTAAAACTGGGAGGCTTGCATTATGTCATGAAAGATATCATAAACGCCAGGCGCATTATAATTATCGCATGTGGAACAAGTTATCACGCCGGTCTTGTTGGTGAATTTTTAATAGAAGAATTCGGCCGTATTCCAACTGAAGTGGAATACGCCTCAGAATTCCGGTACAGAGACCCCATCATTTATGAAAGTGATATCATCATAGCTATCAGCCAAAGCGGGGAAACTGCCGATACGCTTGCCGCCATTGAACTGGCTAAATCAAAAGGAGCTACCGTTTTGGGGATATGCAATGTTGTGGGGGCAAGCATACCAAGGGCTACAATGGGGGGCGTTTATACCCATGCAGGGCCGGAAATTGGGGTGGCTTCGACCAAAGCTTTTACTACCCAGGTAACCGTGCTTATTATGATGGCCATGGAGATAGGGTTTAAAAACGGGGCTATCAAAATTGAACAATACAATAAACTCATCAAAGAACTAAACCTGATACCCAACAAAATAAGCACAATTCTGGAACAAGCAGATTACATCAGGGGTATCAGTAAAATTTATAAAGATGCAACAAATGCGCTATATCTGGGCAGAGGATATTTGTATCCGGTAGCCATGGAAGGAGCGTTAAAACTAAAAGAAATATCATACATTCACGCCGAAGGATACCCCGCTGCAGAAATGAAGCATGGACCCATTGCCCTGATTGATGAAAACATGCCTGTGATTATCATTGCCACAAAAGACAAATCTTACGAGAAAATTGTGAACAACATTCAGGAGGTAAAAGCCCGTAAAGGTGTCGTTATTGCCATTGTTACAGAAGGCGATACAACCATTAGCAGCATGGCTGATCATGTGGTAGAAGTCCCCGATACAGAATTTGCCCTGGCACCCCTGCTTACAGTCATTCCACTGCAACTTTTTTCATATTATATCGCTGTTATGCGTGGTTGTAATGTAGATCAACCCAGGAACCTTGCCAAATCCGTAACCGTTGAATGATAATATTTTTAACGTTTTTTAGTTTAATTAATAAACTGTGCCAACTTGAAAGTCATTTTTAAACATAAAAAACTATATTCGTTATTAGTGATGCTGATGATCCTGTCGTGTTCCACTGAAAAAAACACATGGCTCAACAGAACATATCATGACATCACAGCCCATTATAACGTATATTTCAATGGCAGAGAAGCCTATAGAAAAGGCATTCAACGCATCGAAGATCAAATGGAATTTGACTTTACCCGCCGCCTGCCTATATACATACTTGGAAATGAAGAAACTGCCCAGACAGCCATTTCTGAAATGGACAAAGCCATCAAAAAAGCATCGAAAACAATCAAAAAACACTCCATAAAAGCCAAGCCAAAACGTAAAGAAGGAAAACTCTCCGAGGAAGAACAGGAGTTTATGGAGAAAAATGAATACAACAAATGGGTGGATGATTCATACCTCCTTATGGGTAAAGCTTATTATGTAAAAAACGAATTTCTTCCGGCAAGGCAGAATTTTGAATATATTTTACGGGAATTTCCCAATGAACCAATACGCTATAAGGCAATGATATGGTTGGGGCGTACAGCCCTGGCAACAAATAACCTTCAGACAACCAAAAAGTGGATTGACCAGATAGATGCCGAAGAAGATTTTCCCGATGACCTTAACACCAAATATGAAATACTTAATGCGGCCTACTACTTGGCTTTAGACAATGAAGACAGGGCCATTCCTCACCTGAAAAAAGCCATAGAGGAAAACAAGGATAAAAAACAACGTACACGGCATCAGTATATCCTTGCTCAGATTTATAAAGACCAGGGTAATTACCACCAAGCCGCAGAAAATTTTGAAGTCGTTACTAAGAAAAGCGGCGACTACAAACTGGAATTTAATGCTAAAATAAACATGGCTGAGTGCTACGGTAAAATGGGTGGGTCTTACAAAGAAATGCACAAGCTTCTTTCCAAAATGATCAAAGACGATAAAAACATTGAATACCTTGACCAGATATATTATGCACTGGCTGAAGTGGAATATAAAAACGGGCAATCGGAAAAAGCCATTGAACATTACAAGCTATCCAGCGAACATGCCGTGACAAACACAAACCAAAAAGCTCAGTCTTGCCTGCGGCTGGGAGATATTTATTACGAAAAACCCAATTACCGCCTGTCTCAGGCATACTATGATACCTGTATCATGAATCTCTCCAGAGAGCATCCCCGGTATGAGGAAATCAAAAATCTCAGCCGCAACCTCAATAAGCTTGTGGATAATTTGGATGTTGTGGAAACACAAGACAGCCTGCAACGTATTGCGGGATTAAGCGAAAAGGAACGCAATCAGATGATTGACAGCATGATCCAAGAGGTCAGAGAAGAAGAACAACGGGAAAAAGAATTGCAACAACAGCAACAACAAAATTCCCAGCTATTTGATCAGCGCAGGGGATCCAGCCAGGTAAATGCTCCCAGTGGCGGTAAATGGTATTTTTATAACCCGGCCACCATAAGCTTTGGAGTCAATGAATTCCAGAAAAAATGGGGGAAACGCAAACTCGAAGACCACTGGAGACGCAGCAATAAAGCCGTTCTCGCAGATAATGAAATCGACCAGGACAGCACAGAAAGCGACAGTGCCGCTGAAGCAAGTAAGGTAACCGACAACAAATCCAGGGAATACTACCTGCAAGACCTCCCCCTCAACGATTCCCTCATGGCCGTTTCTAATGAACAAATCAAAGAAGCCCTGTTTAATCTCGGTAAAATTTACTACGAGGATTTTAACGATTACGATAAATCAATAAACGCTTTTGAACAGTTAAACTCCCGTTTTACTGACCACGATTACAAGTTGCTTAGTTATTACAACCTCTATGAGCTGTATGAAGAGAAAAACAAGCCTGCAAAAAAACAAACCTATAAAGAAAAAATTCTGAATCAGTTCCCCGACAGCAGATACGCCAAAATGCTTAAAAACCCGAATTATCTGAAGGACCTCATTGCCAAACAAAAAGAAGCAACGGATACCTATGAAAGCATTTACAAAAACTACAACCAGGGAAACCTGACAACGGTTAAACAACAATGTCAGGAATTTTATGAAAAATACCCCGATTCTGAATTTATAGATAAAGTAAAATTTCTTGATGTAATGGCCGGAGCGCTTAACGTAGAACATATTGAACTAAAAAGACAACTGGCTTCGTTTATTCAGGACTATCCGGATTCAAAATTGGTAACCAGGGCCACTTCCATTTTGTCTTACCTGGGTGAAAGCGATATTGACGCCTTATTGGCAGACCTTGAAAGCAGACCAGAGGGAACCAAAAAACTGCCATCCGACACAACTGAAAAAGAGTCGCCTCTGGAAGAGGTCGCTGCCGAAGTGTATGATTACAACCCCGATGAAACGCATTATTACATGATCAGCGCCAATACCGATGAAATCAACACCAAGCAACTCCGGTTTGAAATCTCTAATTTCAACATATTTACCTTTAGCCGTACAACATTCAGGGTACTTTACTACTTGATTGATGAAAATACCGAACTGGTATTTGTCAAACCCTTTAAAGGCAAAAAACAATCAATGAATTACATGAAACTCATTGAAAATAACGATAACGTGTTTGGTGAACTCAATCCGGAACATTATACTCAATTTGTGATTTCCGAAAGCAATTATGAAAAATTGAAGAAAGACAAAGACCTCGAAAAATACCTGGCTTTCTACCGGATAAATTACCAATAGCGTTGATATGAATGGTTTTTGTAACATAACCTAAGCCCCTGTCGGTCTGGCCATTATATACAACCCGTTTCTGTAAGTTTTAATAATGGAAGGCCTGACAGGTGGTTGCCTTAAATTATAAATTATGAATGATATAAAAATCTTGTGGACAGACGATGAAATTGATCTGCTGAAACCACACATCATATTCCTGGAGCATAAAGGTTACACTATTGATACTGCAACCAATGGCAAAGACGCCATCGAAATGGTTCAGAAAACAAATTACAACCTCATTTTTCTCGATGAAAACATGCCCGGTCTTAGCGGACTCGACACCCTTGAGCAAATCAAATCCATTGCACCTGATGTCCCCGTTGTTATGATTACAAAAAGTGAAGAAGAAGACATCATGGACCAGGCTATCGGTGCCCGCATCAACGATTACCTGATAAAACCCGTTCATCCCAACCAAATCCTGCTTAGCATCAAAAAAAACATTGACCACGAACGCCTGTTTTCGGAAAAAACCAGCATGGATTATCAGTCCGAATTCCGTAAACTTGGCATGAAAATCAATGAATCTCCCTCTTATGCCGAATGGAAAGACATTTATAAACAACTGGTAAGCTGGGAACTGAAAATAGAAGCTTCCAACGACAACACCTTAAGCGATGTCCTGAAAATGCAAAAAGATGAAGCCAACCTCAGCTTTGTCAAATTTATCAGCCGGCATTATACAAACTGGCTTTCATCGGACAATGATGACAAGCCGGTGATGTCACATCAGTTGATTAAAAATTGTGTATTTCCCCTCCTCAAGGAAAACAAAAAAGTGGTTTTACTTGTGATTGACAACCTGAGATACGACCACTGGAAAGCCATTCAGCCAATAATTTCCCGTTATTATCACGTCAAATCAGATGATGTATATTACAGCATCCTGCCAACGGCAACCCAGTACGTCAGGAACGCCATGTTCAGCGGACTAATGCCTTCCGAAATACATAAAATGTACCCCGACCTCTGGAAAAATGACCACGAAGAAGGGGGTAAAAACCTGTATGAAGAAGACATGCTCCGGAATATGATTAAGCGTTTTTTCGGAAAAGACAAAACCGTGCATTATGAAAAAGCCATCGACATAAATTATTGCAGTAAAATACAAAACAGACTCAACGATCTTTTACATCATGACCTGAACGCCATCGTGGTAAATTTTGTGGATATGATATCCCACGCACGAACGGATATGAAAATGATCAAAGACCTGGCCTCACACGAGCCGGCATACAGGTCGCTGACAAAATCATGGTTTACCCATTCACCACTAAATGATCTTATGCAGGCACTGGCAGAACACGATATTGAACTCATCCTTACAACCGATCACGGAAGCGTCATGGTTCAACACCCCGTTAAGGTCATTGGCGACCGGAAAACCACCACCAACCTGCGCTATAAACAAGGCAAAAACCTGAATTATAACCCAAAAGAAGTGTTTGAAGTCACTAACCCACAGGAAGCGTTCCTGCCAAAATCAAACATCAGCTCAACATACATTTTTGCCACGGGGAACGACTATTTTGTGTATCCCAACAATTACCAGCATTACATGAAAATGTACAAAAACACATTTCAGCACGGTGGTATTTCGCTTGAAGAAATGCTCGTTCCCGTCGTTCACCTCAGGCCAAAATCATCATGATAAAATCATACCGCATTCCATCCGTTAACGACATACATGAGACCGCCGCACAATTTATTCACGATTTTGGCCGGTACCGTGTCTTTGCGTTTTACGGAAATATGGGTGCGGGCAAAACTACCTTTATCAAAGCATTATGCACAGTACTGAACGTTGAAGATGATGTGACAAGCCCCAGTTTTGCCATCCTGAATGAATATTATACCACTGACAACAAACATATTTGCCATTTCGATTTTTACCGCATAAAAAAACCGGAAGAAATATTACATACCGGCTTTGAAGAGTACCTTGACACTGCTGATCTGATTTTTATTGAATGGCCAGACATTGCCGAAAACTTACTTCCGCAAGATAGGGTCAATGCGAAAATTGATTTCAAAGGAAACGGGCGGGTGATAACAGCAAAACATAACAATTAGATTATTTATTTGGGCAGCGGGAACCTGATCATATCCATCATACATGGTATCTGCCTACGGCCTTTATCTGTGTTCCGGTACAGCGGCTTTTGCTATCCTCCCGGACAGGATTTTATTGCCAGTCAATCTGCCGTGAGGGCAAACAGCTCGCTGTACCAAAACACAGGATGCCGTCCTTCGTCAGGCTGCAAAATATAAAAATACAATGTCTATATCTGCAATATTCGTACAAATACATTTTGCGTATTTTTCTTATATTTTTAATTTATATTGTTATTGTAATTATTAGCCGTACTTAACGGTTACGAACGGTTATTAACCGTTAAATACGTTTTTATTATTGATATTCTGCTATTTCCAATTTAACATAAGATAATTTATTTTGAATGATTTTAATGATTCTCGTATTTTTATGTTTTTTCTATTTTTAATATTTCTTATTTTTTTAATTTATTGTTCTTAAACGTTACTACTAATATATTTTAAAACTTTTATATTTTAATTATTTTAAATATTTATTACATCCCGTTACCCGCTTTTTTCGGGCACAAAAAATTATTCACAGCACAAAACAATATCACTATGGCTTTTGATTCATAATGGGACATGATACTATTATGCTTATTTTTGGCATCGTTGTGGCACCCAAAGCAGAAGATCCGGTAAACAATTGGTTACACATTCCTTTTATTAATAAGCGCCTAAATACAATACATTAAAAAACATCCCGTTGTAAATACAATAAATATTATGTAAACTAAAAATTAAAAAATTATGATTTTAAAACAAATCGGAATTATTATGGTAGCCATATTGTTTATTTATGGCTGTAACAACAGCGGTGACAACCAGGAAAATGATGAAGGGGGTACGCAGGAAAAACAGCAACCTCAGAACCAGCCGGGGGAAATGGAAGGCCCCTCGCAGCAAAATCAACCTCAAGCAGGTGATATAAGCGACGAAGAGTTGAAAAAATTTGCCGGCGTTTTTATGGCTGAACAGGAAATTCAGCAGGAAATGATGGACATCATTCAGAAAGAAGGCCTGACGGTACAAAGGTATCAGCAAATACAACAAGCCTCCGGTAATCCTGAACAAGAATCTGATGCCACTGAAGAAGAAATGAAACAATACGAAGCTGTAATGGCTTCAATACAGGAAATGCAACCGCAGGCACAAAAGAAAATTCAGGACAAAATTGAAGAAGAAGGGCTGACTGAACAACGGTATCAGGAAATTAACATGGCAATGCAACAGAACCAGGAATTGCAAAACAGATTCCAGACCATCATGCAGGAAAATCAACAAGCTCAACCAATGCCTGAACAACAACAGGAACAACCAAAACAATAACAAGAGCTGGCGATTAATATCGTTTGAAATTAGGGCTTGTAAGAAAATAAAGCTTTCAGAATTGACGCGGTTATTTTTCAAGGCGTAAATTGCAGCTAATAGCTTGCGACTATAAGCAAAATTTGCAACGCAGAAAAATGGCAAAAGAACAAGTCAAAATGTATAGGTTGCTTACGTATAAGCCATTAGCACCTGTCAGCCCATAAACTATCTATCTGTAACGCTGTTGCATTATCTGTAATTTTTATGGGTGGGCTGACGGGTGCTAACTATTTATCCATTATCTCAAAACGCTGCCATAGCGTATTATCATCCGTCTTTAAGCCAATGAAATACGTCCCGGAAGGCAATGCTCCCAAATCAATGGACAGGCGGCCGGAATAAAAACCATTAACAGGTTTTTCAATCAGGCGTTTGCCTTGCATATCTACCACCAATACCCCAGTGATGTGATATGAGGATTCGGATAGATCAACGAACAATGTTTCATTGGCAGGGTTCGGGTAAATTGATATCCCTGCTGATGTGATGCCTCCGATGGCATTTTCCTCCTGAACTACGATATAATCCTCTTTCAGCATCGTATCAGCAGCACAATAATCGTTTGCTGCCACCAGCATAACAGAATACACCCCTGTGGTATCATACACATGCCATGGTTCTGCCTGTTCGGAGAAATTGTCATCACCAAAATCCCAGTAAAAGCCGGTGGCATGTTCAGATTCATTGACAAAGGCAACAAACGCATCCGGCAATTCAACGTCGGTGGATAGTGCATGAAAATCCGGGGATGGATGCCCATGCAATTGAAGGTTTACATTCAGGCTGGTATCCGTCATGTTGCCATTATACCATGCAGTAAGACTCACCGTATAATCGCCGCTTTCAGGCCATTGCACATACACCGTATCCTGAGAGGAAAATTCCGGAGAGCCGTTTTCAAAATACCAGGTCACCGAATCTTCGTATTCAGACAGGTTATAAAAAACAAGGCTGTCATCCACACACAAATCCGTCTCTCCATACAACAAGTCAGCTACCGCTATATGTTTAACCATAGCACCGTCGCTGCTGACAACAGTATCCAATCCGGCATGATTGGTTATCCGGAGGCCGGCATAATACGTACTGTCAAGGATTAAATCAACATCTGTAAAAACAAAATCATTGCCTGAACTGACAGGTGTCCAGTCCTGTACATCTGCTAATTCCGGTTCCGTTCCAAGCGAAATCTCCACTGTATTTATCCCGGAATGTACATCAGCCGGGGCATCCCAATTCACCGGAAATTGCTCCAATCCATAAATGGTATCCTGGTCTGCTCCGGCTCCATCACGTACATCAACCGCATCAGGAGCTGTCCAGTCAATGTTGACATCCAGGCCGGCCACCGCCGAATAATTGTCAAGGCTGTCCAGCAACAGCGATTTTATCCGGCAGGATGATGTGTCAGGATGAGGATTCTGATGCCAGACATGCGCATCTTCATTTCCGATCGTTACCATTTCGGTTTCATTCCGTGCCGTGTAAACTTTCACATCATCGTACATTACCTGTGCATTGCCTGTGCGTAATGAAACATGCCTTCCTTCCGAATACGGATCATCATCCGTCCATTCAGACACAAGCGTACCATTAAGCCAGGCTTTCAGATCACCCGTGGAAGGGTTGTAATACAATTTGCAGTCGTACCATTCGCCGGCATTTATCCCGGCATAATCATCCGTCTGCAGCGAATACGTGTTATCTGTGTATTTGTAGAGTTGCACGGTGTTTTGATCAACACGATAATATACCATGTATGAATTATGCCGGTTGCTTTGTTCTGCCGAATCGCAAAACACATGTATGCCCGCACGCCTGTTATCGCCGGTGCCATCAATGTTCATTTGCCAGTGATACAAATAGGCTGTTGTGTCGCGTTGCCTCAACGGAATGTATAAATTTGTGTTCCCTTCAGATTCATCGCTTTGATACAAATGTTCGTTGTCGATTTCCCAGGTACCGGTTATGTTAATCCACTCAGGATGCATGGCTGTTTGGAAATTGTCATTGAAATGCCCCCTGTTAAGATTTGCATCCCAAACATCCCCGTTAAAATCCAGTACCTGCCAGAACCCGGATTGTATTCCAAATCCTGAGCTGTCAACATCGGTGAATGCTGCCGTAAAATCTTCGGTTTGCCAATTCCCTGCAACAGCTATTTCTGTATGGGGCTCATACTCACAAGCCTGAATTCTTGCTGCGGTCATGGTACGGATTTGTGGAAGCAAGGCATATAAAGTATCGCCCGGGCATTCGGTGCCGCCGATGTTCACATCACGGTGACCGCAGATCCTTGGGACACTGCCGGTGCCTCCGCTTTGCAACACAATATCCGCAGACTCGGTGGGATCGTATCCCCGCTTGTTAAACCACCATCCCAGGAATTGATACACCACATCAAGCTGTATATTCGTCGGATAGGTAATATCAGAGTTTCCCAGAAAGTTCACACCGATGGATTCATCGTTTGACGCCCCGGCATGGGCACCCCGGCAATCCTGGTTCAACGGATCAGAATTCATCCGGCCTTTGTAAATGTTCCCGTATTTATCCGTCAGGTAATTATACCCGATGTCACTCCAGCCGAGGGTATTTACATGATAGTTCCAGTAACTGCGCACCACTTCTGCTCCATCATCATAAGTATCAGGTGAAGCCCCGTGATGAATCACCACATGATGTGGGTATATAATTGTAGGTGTGTAAGCCGGTTGAGTATAATACGGGTCAAGCCACACAGACCGTGGTATCACGTCCGGATATTCAGGGCAATCTCCGGTACGTATCATCTCATCAGTATGCGGTTTTTCTATATCCTGGGTTATTTGTGATCCCTCGCTATGAAAATGCATGTTAAACACCTGCAATTTCACCGAATCCAGGCTTATGCCTTCCGGCAAGCGGATACGCAGGGATATTTGACGCGTTGGATAGCCATCGTTGGTAAAATTCAGGTCTGTCCAGTATAAGTTATCCCTGACAATCCTGTCGGGAATGAAATCGGCGTCAACCGCTTTCCATGCTTCGTCACCGGCTTTCACTTCCAACTTCATCTCATCATAATTCAACGGCTCTGATGGCAAAATCCCAATACCATAACAGGTAAAATCAACATCGGACACCCCGCTGATTTTATAGGTGTTTTGTGATGAAGCTTCGGGATTCGCCCAGTAATATCGCATTGCTTCAGTCTTGTATTGTTTGCTTTCATCCCGTTTTTTCACACTTACGGGCTCAAATCCGGACTGTGCAATTGCCGGCACCACGTAAAATATAATCCCTGCATACAAAAATAAACGTTGCATTAATCTTATTACCATAATACCTTCTTTGTTAATTCACAATGTAAAACTAACAATTTTCCACGTGACGGCTAATTTAAATTCGTTGTATTCTGAATATCGGTTGATTTGAAAATTAAATTATCTTCGCCATTGAACATAATAAGAAAAACAAAGTTCTAAAATAAGGAGTTAGGGGTTAG
>CAZTNS010000016.1:0-21798 GCA_964615585.1 uncultured Bacteroidales bacterium
AAAATCCCCGTTTGGAGACATAATGTTCCCAAAGCTTCCAGCTTTGGGGTAGAAATGTTCCCAATGCTTCCAGCTTTGGGGTAAAAAACGATGAGATGAAAATGAAAAAAACAAAATATCTGCAACAAATATTATATACACTTTTTATTTTGTTTCTAGGAGCAATTGTTAATGATATTTACCCTGACTTAAAAACTGCTCTAATAAACATTTTTAATACTGAAACTCTGTGGGATGGAATAAAAACATTTTTTACAATTAAAATAGATGCACCGTTATGGTTATTATTATTTTTATGTTTGATAATAATTGTTGTTTTAATTATTAAGGCTATTCGAATAATTAAAACAGGACAGAACTTTTCAAAATTAAACTTTCAATTAAAAAGGTTATCTTCTAAGAAAGATAATAAAACACAAAAAAATTTAAAGTTATCTAGCCTACCAAGTTTCAAGCCCCAAAAAGCGGATCAAAAGCTTAATGTGAATTTAAACAGTAGGTTTTTAGGTTCAGAAAAAGGCGTTTTTAGCATTTGGGCATATGTTTCGGATGTCCACAACAAAAAAACCAAGGAATTTAAATATATTATAAGTTATGCTACTAATAAAGGGAAAGAATTCGGTAATCCTGAATTAGCAAGATACCCCAATGCATGGGCTATTTGCAGAGTAACCCCAACAGATCGGTATCCTAAGGGAATCTGGCGGTTCTTTTGTAATAATGTAACAAAAGAACAAGTTAGAATAGAGATGTATGACACTTTAAATAGTGGATGGCACTTGTTTTCTGTAGCTTGGTCAAAGAAGGGAAACTATATAAAGTTTATAATAGATAAAGACATTGTAGGCGTAGAAGATTTTGAGAATTGGCCTTCTGATTTTTCAGAATCTATAAGAATTGGTACTTGGCCCACCAAATCGCCTTCACATTATTTTGAATCAAAAATCGGTTACTGGCAATTTGTAGAATCTGAATTTCATATGCAAGTAATTTCAGAATATTGGAATAAAAAAACTAATTTAATTTAATCTTTTATATATGAAAATTGGTACTTATAGCACATTTGAATTTTTATTGAATAAAGCTTTATATCTCAATCAAAAGACTATAGGTTTGGCGGTTGATAAATATTCTGCTTTATGCCATAATTTCTTTACGAAAAATCTGTTAACAGCGATTTCAATATCAAAGTTAGTTCATCCTTCTCCAAATATTTATCTACATCCAGTTTATCGTACTTTTACATTTAATGATCCGATGAGTGCATTAACCTTGGTAAGAAACATGTTTGAAGCTTATGTTAATATGTATTATCTTCTTATCAATAATTCAACAGTTGATGAAAAAGAATTTAAGTTCCTGCTATGGGAACGCTTTTGGCGTTCAGAGAGACAAAAAATGGCAGAATTAAAAAATATGGAAAACGACAAAATTGTTAAGGAGAGAAATGAAATAGAAGAAATAAGTAATAGATTAATCAAGCATGAGTACTATAACAAACTTAATGAAAAACAACAGAAATACTTTTTATATCCAAAAAATTGGTCAAATTATAATATGACAGACCGTGCTAAAATGACAAATATTGAAAAAAATAAAGCTGAGTATATGTATAAATTTTTATCTCAGTATGCGCATTCAAATTCTTTTGCAATGATGCAATTTGGTTCTGTTGAAAATAATAATGGATTTGAAAAAGGTATAACTGACTTGGTAATGAGTTATACAGAAGTGATATTAGCATTAACAATAGATATTTCAAAGCAAAAATTTGTAGAAATAGAATCTGAAATAAATGAAGATCAAAAGCTAAAATTGCTAATTAATCTTTGGAAAAGTTACTATAGCAAACCAAAAGAGAAAACTGAGCATAAAAAAAATAACCATAACACCTCCCAAAACGTGAAATGTCAATCCAATATTAAAACGTATTAAAGGCATAATTCATCCCCCAGGCTGGTGTACTAATATTAATCAGATGGTGCCCTAAGAAAATCAGGTAGTGCATTAAAAGATTGCCCTCCTGCCCTACACAGTGCCATGCATACAGCCTGTGAAATCACCACAACCTGGTCAAATATGGATTTACCACGTCCCTGGATGAAAATTATCGAATAACATAATAACTTTGATCTGATAAACAATAACACATGTCATTTGTAATATCAACAAAACAAACATACAAACTATGAAATCAGGAAACTTAAAAATTGAAACAGTCAAAGGCGACATTGCAAACCAGCCTGACGTCCAGGCCATCGTTAACGCTGCCAACGCTGAGCTTCGCATTGGTGGTGGTGTAGCCGGGTGCATTCACAGGGCTGCCGGAACAGGGCTGGAATCCGAATGCCGGAAACACGCTCCCATCAACCCCGGCGAAGCGGTTATTACCGGGGCGCATGATCTGCCCAATGAGTATGTCATTCATTGCTTAGGGCCTGTTTACGGCGTGGATGAACCATCGGACAAATTGCTTGCAGCCTGTTACAGAAATTCGATAAATTTAGCGGAAAAATACAAAGTGCAATCCATTGCATTTCCGGCCATTTCCACCGGGGCATTTGGTTTTCCGATTGAACCCGCTACCGACATTGCGCTGGCGGAAGTGAAGGAACAAAGCAAAAACATAAAGCATTTGAAAGTCATCAGGTTTGTGCTTTTCAGCCAAAAAGACCTTGACGTTTACCAACGGAAATTAAAGCTTATGTAAATCCATGACAAAAAACAAAGCAAACACGTTGTTGTCTGAAACAAACAATTCTTTCAGCGGCACTTATACAGATCAGTATCAACTGGCCATGGGCCAGGCATATTACATGAATGGTTTTCACAAAGAGGAAGCTGTTTTTGATTATTTTTTCCGCAAATTACCATTCGACGGCGGTTATGCTGTGTTTGCAGGGCTTGAAACACTTTTGGATACACTTGAAAACCTGAGGTTCACATCTGAAGACATGGATTTTCTGGCACATCAGGGTTTTGATGCGGATTTTCTGGCATACCTGAAAAACTTCCGTTTCAACGGCAACGTTTACAGCAGCACAGAGGGCGATATTGTATTTCCCACCAGGCCTGTACTAACCATTGAAGCCAATATTATTGAAGCTCAGATAACAGAAACATTACTGCTAAATTTGCTGAACTACCAAACCTTGATAGCCACAAAAGCCAGGCGAATGCGTGAAACAGCCGGAAAAAGAACCCTGATAGACTTTGGCATGCGCAGGGCTCACGGCCCGGCAGCGCATCATGCAGCCAGGGCAGCCATTATCGGGGGATTTGATGCCACCAGCAATGTACAGGCGGCACGCGATTTTGACATCCCCGCCTCCGGCACCATGGCACATTCGTATGTGCAGGCTCATGACAATGAACTGGATGCGTTCAGAAGTTTCGCCAACGCACGGCCAAACAACTGTGTTTTGCTGGTTGATACCTATGATACCTTAAAAAGCGGCGTTCCAAATGCCATCACAGTGGCACAGGAAATGGCAGAGCGCGGCGGAGAACTAGCCGGCATACGTCTGGACAGCGGTGATTTGGCCTACCTTTCAAAAAAAGCCAGAAACATGCTGGACAAGGCTGGCTTGAAAGAAGTAAAAATTGCCGCTTCAAACCAGCTGGACGAACACCTCATCAAATCACTGCTTGACCAGGAAGCACCCATAGATGTGTTTGGTGTTGGAACAAGCCTGGTTACAGGAAGCCCTGACGCTGCCCTCGACGGGGTGTATAAAATGGCTTTTGCCAATGGGAAACCACGCATCAAGTTATCCGAAAACAAGGAGAAAATAACCCTGCCGGGGAAAAAACAGGTGTATCGTGTTTATGATAACAACGATCAGGCATTGGGAGCAGAGGTAGTGACATTACGGGACGAACAACATGTGTCAACCATGCATCATCCGTTTATAAATGAAAAAAGCATGGAAATCAAGGATTGTAAAAAAGAAGCCTTGCTACATTGCGTCATGAAAAACGGGAAACGCGTAACAGCCCCCAGGTCAATACATGACATCACAAAATACAGCGAAGAAAGGCTCAATCAGTTACCCCATGAATACAGACGCTTTCTCAATCCTCACGAATACAAAATTGGCATAAGCTCCCTGTTGAAAAAAGAAAGGGAAAAAATCATTCACAACCTATAAACATTAGCTTATGAAAACACTCCTCATAGTTGACGTTCAAAACGATTTTATGCAGGGAGGTGCCCTTGAAGTACCTGACGCAGACTCCATTGTGCCGGTAATAAATGACATGCAAAACAAATTTGACCTTGTTGTAGCAACACAAGACTGGCATCCCCCGTCACACAAAAGCTTTGCCACCAATCATCCCGACAAAGAACCCTTAACAAAGATCACATGGAAAGGCATAGAACAAATGCTGTGGCCAGATCATTGTGTGCAGGGAACCAGCGGAGCTGATTTCTTTCCTTTGTTAAACACCACCCCCGTTGAAACCATTTTCCGCAAAGGGATGGATGAGGATTACGACAGTTACAGCGGGTTTTATGATAACGGCCACAAAAAGGACACCGGTCTCGCAGGCTACCTGAAAGCCCGTGGCGTAAAAGACTTGTATGTTTGTGGCCTGGCTGCCGATGTATGTGTGTACTATACTTTGCTTGATGCTGTGGATTCCGGTTTTAGCGTTACCCTAATTCTTGACGGCACCAAAGCACTGGACAAGGGCAATTTTTCGGAACAGCAAAAACAATTGAAACAAAAAGGGGTGGCCTTTAAGAAATCAACGGAACTTTTCTAACGTTTTTTAATTCCCGGGATTATTCCGTATCTTTACAACAACAATTATCCGGTTTTTTGTTCAAAAAATACCCATGCGTTGATACAGACCAAATAATTCAGACGAATTTCCGTTAATACTAAATGGCAAAGAATATTTACAATAGGAAAAAACGCTGGAAACTGTTGTTGTTTTTCGTGGCGGTACTCATCGGGGCGGGTTCGCTTTTTTACACCAACACCCTGATGGAAAAACTTGCGCAGGAAGAGCGAAAACGGGTAGAGCTATGGGCACAAGCGAACAAAGAAATTCAAAAAGCCAACCCCAATCAGGACATTTCATTCATTTTTCAGGTATTGCTCAGCAACAAAACCATCCCGGTGATGCTTGTTGATAAAAACGACAGCATCATTTCGTACCGTAATCTGGATTCAGCGAAAATGGCAAATCCCCGTGTTAGGAAAAACATGCTAAAAGACATGGAACGCAAGCAGGAACCCATTGTCATTGAACTGTTAAACGGGAAAAAAAATTTCATCTATTACAAAGACTCAACCCTGCTAAGGCAGTTGTATTATTACCCTTTTGTTCAGCTGGCCATCATCAGCTTGTTTATCATTGTTTCTTATTTCGCGTTCAGCATATCACGAAAATCGGAACAAAACCACGTGTGGCTGGGGATGTCAAGGGAAACTGCTCATCAACTCGGCACACCCATAAGCTCGTTAATGGGATGGGTTGAAGTGCTTAAACTCGAACATCCGGACAATCCCACATTACAAGAAATGGAAAAAGATGTGAAGCGCCTGGAAAAAGTTGCAGAACGGTTCTCAAAAATTGGTTCACAACCCTTATTAAAACCTGTTAATCTCAAAAAATCCATTACAGATTCAGTTGAGTACCTGCAAAACCGTGCATCCAAAAAGATAAATTTCCACATTCATGTTGATGTTCAATCAGAACTACAGGTGCGGATGAATAAAAACTTGTTTGAATGGGTAATTGAAAACCTGTGCAAAAATGCCATCGACACTATGGGCGGTGAAGGTACGGTTACAATCAAGGTTACAGATACAGACAATCATGCTTATATCGATGTTTCTGATCACGGTAAAAGCATACCCAAATCGAAACATAAAACCATATTCAATCCCGGATACACAACAAAAGAACGGGGATGGGGTCTTGGATTGTCCCTGTCAAAACGGATCATTGAAAGCTATCATAAAGGGAAAATATTCGTTAAACATTCAGACCCCAAAAGCGGCACCACCATTCGCATCGTCTTAAAGAAGAGCAACAAATGCTGATTTTTTATCCACCAATGGTATGATTTTTATAATTTTGCCAACACATTTTTACATATGTGAAATGAATTTATTATATTTGCAGTCAATTTTTCCCGGTATGAATAAACATGAAGGAACATATCAGATACCATTGTCATCGCTTGAAAACGAGCAACATAAATTTCATTTTCAGGCCGGAAAAAGTTTGTTTGACCGGTTTGAAAACGACGACCTGTACAAACCTGGATTAAGCGTTGATGTGGAACTCAATAAGCAATCAAATCAGTTAGAATTTAGCATACATACAAAAGGGCAGGCTGAAATCCAGTGTGACCGTTGCCTGGATTATTTTACGCATTATTTTGATTTGAATGAAGATATTTTGGTGCGGCTCACAGATGAAACAAATTTCAACATCAATGCAGATTATGTAACCCTTGATAAAGACAGCCAATCCATTGATCTGGCTTATTTTATTTTTGAAATGATAATATTGAGTTTGCCTATAAAACGCGTGCACCCATTGGATAAAAACGGGAATTCAACATGCAATCCTGAAGTCACAAAACACATTGACGGAGAATCTCAACCATCGCCATCCACTGAATCCGGCGAGGAAACAGACACACCCGGCAATGAAGCCTGGAAAGAAGATTTAATCGAATTATTAAATAAAAACAAAAGAAAAAATGGCACATCCTAAGCGTAAACAATCAAAAACAAGAAGGGACAAGCGCAGAACACATTATAAAGCAAAAGCTCCGACCATGTCAACTTGTCAAAACTGTAATGCTACCATCAGGTCGCATCATGTATGCCCCGAATGCGGACACTACCGCGGGCAACTGGTAATTGACAAAGAGATAGAAGTAAGTTAGCGGTCTGAATGAAGATCGGAATTGACATAATGGGTGGTGATTTTGCTCCGGATGCTTGTGTTAAAGGAGCAATTATAGCCCGCCAACACTTAGTATCTGATGATCAATTGGTTTTGTTTGGTAACGAACAGATCATCCTGGATTTATTGCACAAAGAAAAAGCCGATCCTGATGGTTTTTCGATCATTCATGCCCCGGATATTATTCACATGCAGGATTATCCGTCAAGGGCTTTTATAAAAAAAGTAAAAGCCAGCATGGTGGTTGGGTTTCGTAGCCTGTCAACAGGCGAAATTGATGGTTTTGCCAGTGCGGGCAATACAGGAGCCATGTTTGTCGGTGCCATGCAAAACATCCGCCCTGTTCCCGGCGTATTGAGGCCGGCCATTGCAGCATGCTACCCTACAATCAACGGACAAAATAACCTCATTTTGGATGTGGGCCTCAACCCCGACAGCAAACCCGATGTTTTATATCAATACGGACAACTGGGAAGCCTGTACTTCCGGCATGTTAACAATGTTGAAAACCCAAAAGTCGGGTTGCTCAATATCGGTAAAGAACCTGGAAAAGGAAACCTGGTGAGCAAATCAGCTTATGAACTCATGAGCGAAAGCCCTGATTTTAATTTCATAGGAAACATCGAAGGCAACCAAATTTTTGACCATGATTTGGTAGATGTTGTTGTAACCGATGGGTTTACAGGCAATATTGTACTCAAACAAACTGAGGCCTTTTACGGATTAATACAAAAACGTGGCATTAAGGACGACTATTTTAATCGCCTGAATTTTGAAAACTACGGTGGCACCCCTATCCTTGGGGTCAATGGAAACGTTGTTATCGGCCATGGCATCAGCAATGAAAAAAGCATTGCCAACATGATCCTGAAAACCAAACAAATAATTAAAGGACAATTATCTTCACACATTAAAGCTTTCTATGATTATGAGTGAAAAAACATACAATGCTGTCATTACAGGCGTAGGAGGATATGTGCCTGAATATGTGATGACCAACCAGGAACTGGCACAGAAGGTAGAAACTTCTGATGAATGGATCAACACACGCATTGGCATAAAAGAACGCCACATTTTAAAAGAAGAAAACGAAGGCACTTCATATATGGGTGAACGGGCCGTGAAACAACTGCTCGAAAAAACCAATACCAACCCTTCCGAAATTGATATGCTGATCTGTGGTATCGTAACCCCTGACATGCAATTTCCTGCCACAGCAAACATTATTTCTGACAAAGCAGGCATAAAAAATGCTTTTAGTTTCGATCTGAATGCGGGATGTTCCAGTTTTTTATATGCATTGGTCACAGCATCCAAATACGTGGAATCCGGCACCCATAAAAAAGTGGTGGTGGTTGGTGCCGATAAAATGTCCTCCATCACAGATTATACCGATCGTGCTACATGCCCTATCTTTGGCGATGGTGCCGGAGCAGTTCTCCTTGAACCCACCGAAGATAAAAATTATGGCCTGATAGACGTAAGTATGCAAGTGGATGGTTCCGGCCGTAAACATTTACACCAGGTAGCCGGCGGATCACAAAAACCGGCTAGTTTTAATACCGTCCTCAACCGTGAACATTTTATTTACCAGGAAGGCCAGCAGGTGTTTAAAGCAGCCGTTTCCAAAATGGCCGATGTCTCTGTAGATATGATGAAAAAACACAACATCGCTCCCGGTGAGCTGGATTGGTTTGTGCCTCATCAGGCAAACATGCGTATCATTGAAGCCACAGCAAAACGCATGGGCATCAGTAAAGACATTGTGATGATCAACATTCAAAAATACGGCAACACTACTTCGGCTACCATACCGTTGTTGTTGCTGGAATGGGAAGATAAAATCAAAAAAGGCGATAAGCTGATCATTGCTACTTTTGGAGCCGGTTTTGCCTGGGGGTCTGCTTACCTGCGCTGGGGGTATTAATGAAACTTTGACATAGCTAATACAAATGCAATGAGTGAATACCCGAAAGTCAATACGGCCGGGCAAAAACTTGTCCGGATATGGAAAGCCGAAACAGGAAGCTCATAAACAGAACTGTCGCCATGTGGATGGAAGACAGAAAGACGCTTATTTGTGATCATTTCTCAATCTCACAATCACAAATTAAGCAGCACCCGCAAAAACACATCTACTTATCCTGATTTTCGGCGTTGGAACCCTGATCTTGATGCATCCTTGTTTTGGTATATCTATCGTCTTTGATCAGTACAGAGAAAATAAACAGCACGATGACGGAGGATACAAATATTACAAAAAGTGATGTCAGCGAGCGTTTTAGAATGCTTTCAAGGTTAATTACATCCCAGATGCCGAGAATGGCTAATATGGTCATGATGATAATAATAAAAACCAGGATGTAAGCCGTTACTTTTTTCAGGTTGTTCATAATCGTTGATTTTTTAGTGTTATAATCAATTCTTTTACAGATTTGCAGGAGCATTGACTGCCATGTATCATGCACTCCCAAACCACATTTTTATCGCATGTTTTAATAAGAACGTTTATGTCGTCCGATTTGTTACAATCGACAGAAAATCCGTAACGCTCAAGTGCATGGGCTGTCCATGTGTAGTAAGGCTGTGCCTGTAATGTCTCATTGTTTTCATCTTCTGACTGCAAACACACCGAAGTCGCATTGTTAACGGGCGTTGTAAATTTTCCGCTTTGCTTATCAAAGCGCATGTTATCCGATGATACCAATTTATCAAACTCCCCATTTAATATCATATCCTCGGGCAGCCCACTGATGATGCTTTTGTTATCAATCATCCAAAGGATATCGGTGTTGTTGAGCATGATCTCAAGATCGTGGGTAGAAAAAATGATGCATTTGCCAAAAACGGCGGCCTGCCTGCTTAATAGTTTCATCAGATCGTATCTGTTCTTGATATCCAGATGTGCAGCAGGCTCATCAAGCATCACCATAGGGGTATCCTGTGCAAGTGCACGGGCTATCATTACACGTTGTCGCTCACCATCACTGATTTCACCGATACGTTTATCAGCCAGGTGTTCAATTTGCATCTGATACATGGCTTTTTGCTGCTTCATTTTATCATCCCTGGTTATCCGTGTAAGTAAACCACTGTAAGGATATCGTCCGTATGACACTAATTCATGAACATACAGATTTGAAGGCAACCCGGCGTTTGCTGCCACAAAACTGACAATTTGTGCTTTTTTTCTTGCAGATATTTTGGAAGGATATTGCCCCATGATATTTAATTCTCCGCTTATTGCAGGGAGCAATCCCATAAGTGTTTTCAGCAGTGTGCTTTTTCCGGTTCCGTTAGGGCCTGTTAAAGCAATAAGTTGTGATGATCCGGCTTCCAGATTAAGTTTTTCCAGCAATGTAGTTTTACCATATCCGACCGACAGGTTATCCGTACTGAGGTATGTTTCATTTGCGTGTATCATTGGAAAAAACTTTTTCGTTTACTCAGTATCAGCCAGAGAATAAAAGGTATCCCAACCAGGGAAGTAATGGAATTGACAGGCAACACGGCGTTACCGGGGCCAAAATTGGTAAGCATATCTGAAAACAACATCACCCCTGCCCCGGCAATGATGCTTCCCGGGACCAGCCAGCGGTGGTCGGAACAACGAAAAATGCTCCGGACAATATGTGGCACGGCAATACCGATAAACCCGATCGGGCCACAAAAAGCTGTTATACTGCCGGCAAGCAGTGACACACAAACAAATATGGCAACACGTGTAATCAGAACGGGCGATCCCATGGCACGGGCATTCTCTTCACCAAGCAGCAATATATTAAGGTGTTTTGACATCATCCACGCCAGCAGCAGGCCTGCGAGTATCAGCGGTACAAGCATCCGGAGATCGTTTGGAGAAACACCACGCAGGCTGCCCATTGTCCATAACACATACAATTTCAGCTCGCTGGCCTGACTAAGGTACTGAAGTAAGCCCACTATAGCAGAGATCACCGCTCCGATAAGCACGCCAAGAATAAGCAGAGTCATGATGTCTTTCTGACGTAAAGAGATCAGTGATATTAACAGCATGATAAGCCCTGCTCCTGCAGCACCTGCAATCACAATCCACAAGTTGCCAAATTCCGATGTCATAATGGTGGTTCCGGCAATGCCTGCGCCCAGCACCACCAACGCTACCCCCAAACTGGCACCGGAGCTGATACCCAAAATATAAGGCCCGGCAAGGGGATTCCGAAACAATGTCTGCATAAGCAAACCACTCACCGACAAAGCAGCACCAGCAAGTATAGCTGTAATTACCCGCGGCAAACGAAAAAGTTTAAAAGCACTGTACCAGCCTGCTTCCATATCAGCTTTTCCCGATATCCAGGCTAACATCTCCTGAAAACCTATTTCCGTGCTTCCGGTGAGTAAATCAGCAACAAAAAACCCTGCGGTGATTATGAAGATCAGCACAAAATACAAATATGGATACCTTCTATATTTCACTGCTCAAGGGATTTATAATATTTAAACGAGTCGGTAATTTCCGCATCAGGGTAAAACACCTGCATCAGTTCAGCCAAAACGCGATCAGGATACATGACGGCAGATTCAAAAAAATCATTGCCCCTGCCCGATTGCCGGCGATTGTTGTTATAAATTCTCAGGCCTGACAGCTCGTGGAAAGATTTCAGCCTGCGATCGGCATTAAATACTTCCTCGTATGAATTTGCATTTCCTGTGTGCACCCATACATCTGCATCTTTTGCACGCTGGTAAACCAGTTCGATATCAACAGCATGGCTTTCAGTTCCGGCCCGGTCGGAAAAAATATAATCACCCCCGGCATCTTTTATAAGCTGTGCCATATATGACTCTCCGCCCGGGACCCACCAGACACCTTGCCACGGGACATTTGTCAGGACTTTTGGATGGTCCTTTTTTGGGGGTACAATTTGTTTTAAAGAATCGTAGCGTGTGGCAATGCTGTCAATCATGCGGCCGGCTTGTGGGATTTTATCGTAAAACCCGGCAAAAAACCGCAACCATTCCATTTTGGCAAGTGGGGTTTGCTCAAGATAATCACCAACCAAAACCACAGGAATGCCAACGTCTTTTAGTTGCATTAGAGGGCGCATTTCCGATGGCTGTATCACGTATGCAAAAACCACATCGGGGTTGAGGGAAATGATCTTTTCAAGGTTCAGGTTTTCTGAGAAACCAACGTCTTGAATTTTCCCTGATTTTATACGCTTTTGTGCAGCATTGCTGTACACAAAACCGGTGCTTGTTAGCCCTGCTACCGATGCCAGTTCATCCAGGGCTTCGAGGTAAGCCACATGGGTGGTGGACATACATACAACCTTTTGTAAAGGAATACGTATTGTGCCTTCTTGTTGGGTTCTGTTCAGCGAATAAGTAAATGACTCATCCGTAGCCTGCTGCCATGGACGTGTAACGCGTATCCTGTAACCATTTTCCGTGGCACTCATCTCAAACCCCGTAGCGTAAGTATTTTTTACAGGCCTGTCCTGCGTATTAACTTGTTTTTTATGGTTGTCGGAACAGGCAAAGCACAAAAACATTGCAATCAATATGGTCCACCACAGGCGATGATTTTTCATGATCGACAAAATAAATAAAAGTAAATGAATAAATGACGCCGGAAACAATATTTTTGGACAAACGCCAACAGGCATGTCGCATATCTTAAAAATAGCTTCCATAACAATCTAATCATCAAGCCCTGTTTTGTTAACAAATCGCGTTTTGAGATTTGGTGTTGAAATTACCCCTCTGCGTGTTAAAAAGTTTAGCTTACCGATAAAATAATACCATTCACCGAAAGCAAGTTGAAATTATCTTGTTGGTGCTTCATATTTGTATCAGGAAATTAATTATTAATTTTAAAAATTGAATTATGAAAACAAAAAACAAAATTGATCACGGGATGAAACATCACAATGAAGAAAACCATGGCAGTCCCCATGGAATGAACAACCTAAAACGTTTTTTAACAGCCTTTTTATTAATAGGAGCCGGACTTGTATGGCTGGGAGCAAATCTCAATTATATTGATGAAACGGTTAAAGAGTATGTAATCAGTTGGCAGGCATTACTTATCGGCATCGGGATTGTTGGGCTTGCAGGCAGTGGCAGCAGGTGGTTTCATATTGCACTTATTTTTACAGGAAGTTTATTTTTATTTGCAAAGCATAATGATCTACCGGTTGATGCTCACTTGGTCGTCTGGCCGGTATTGCTGATATTTGCGGGATTGGCATTCCTTACGAAAATCGGGAATTTCCAAAAAATTAAAAAAAGAATACATGAATCAGGGGCAAAATCAGTTGACTATTTAGATGATACAAATGTCTTTGGGGGAAATAAATTTAACGTGACAAGTAAAAATTTTCGCGGAGGGCAGATAACAAATGTGTTTGGTGGATCCGAAATAGATTTAACAACTGCCGAGCTGGCAGAAGGGGAAAACAGAGTTGAAATGACATGTGTGTTTGGTGGTGTAAAATTAATCGTACCGGCCGATTGGGATGTACATGTCGCTGGCAACGGAATTTTGGGCGGTTTTTCTGATAAAAGGCAAATGATTACAGACAAGCATGTTGATCACTCAAAAAAACTCATAATAACAGGGATTTGCATATTTGGCGGTGGAGAGATAACATCAGTAATACGTTAAGCACATGGTACACCCGGTATTTGAATCAGGAAAATACATTCTCTATTACTTTATAGCATGGCTACTGCCTGCCGGAATCCATTTCGTGTCGCTTCTGTTGATACTGGATGCTCCGGCAGGAGTTGCCGCTGTTGATACCTTGTTTTCTGTTTTGATTTATGCAGCGTTGGGATTCGGTTTGTGGTTTTTAACTTTTAGCGTTGAAATAGATAAAACCGGGTTTTTAAAATTCTTACTCAGCCACTTTCTGGCTTTGTTGCTTGTGCTTTTTATCTGGATATCGCTTTCAGAAGCTATATCTTATCTTGTGTTGGGAAAAGAATTATTGATTGATAATGCAGAAATAAGGCTTTACAAAATACTGGAAGGGTCATTGTTCTATCTCATTCTGATCGTTATTTATTACCTTTTAAGCTATTACAAAGAACTGAAGGACAAAGAACTAAACCAGGAAAAACTAGCAAGAAACCTTCGGGAGTCAGAATTAAAAGTACTTAAAAGCCAGATGAACCCCCATTTTTTGTTTAACAGCCTTAATTCTGTGGCATCCCTGACAATGTCTGATGCTGAAAAAGCAAGGGACGTAGTCATCAGGCTATCTGATTATATGAGGTATTCACTAAAAACCAGTCCCGAAGACCTTATTGACCTGGGAAACGAAATCAATAATTGCAAAAGGTACCTTGAAATTGAGCAAGCGCGTTTTGGTGAAAAAATGAAATTTGTTTTTGATGTTCCCGAGGCCTGTAAAAACATTAAACTGCCTGTGCTCTGCCTTCAGGCTTTTTATGAGAATGCAGTAAAACACGGCGTTTACGAAAGCGATGAACAAATAATTATAACCACAGAAGTGAGCTGCGATGATTCATTTTTGCACGTAAAAATCGTAAATAATTATGCCCCTGAAGCCCCTGAAAGGAAAGGTGAAGGAATAGGCCTTTCTGGGATAAAAAAGCGGCTTAAACTGATTTATGATTCTCAAGGATTGCTGCATTACCAGAAAACCGGGAATAATTTTATTGTTGAACTGGATATACCTAAAAAACCATGAATATACTAATAATAGATGATGAAAAACCGGCTCGCAACCTGATAAAAGAATACCTTGAAGGCCAGGATAAATATATTATATGCGGAGAGGCCGACAATGGGTTTAATGCTATAAAGAAAATAGATGAATACAAACCCGATCTGATTCTTCTTGACATTCAAATGCCAAAGCTTACTGGCTTTGAAATGCTGGAATTACTGGAAGATCCGCCAAAGGTAATATTTACAACAGCATACGACCAATATGCGCTTAAGGCTTTTGAAGTCAATGCCATTGATTATCTGATGAAACCATTTGCAAAAGAGAGGTTGTTAGAAGCCCTTGAAAAAGCGGATAAAAATGAAGGCATCGGGAAAAAAATCAATAAACTCAAAGTTTATAATGATGCAAAGCAGAAAACCATTAACAAAATTGTGGTAAAATCGGGAATAAAGGTTAAAATCCTTCATCCTGACCATGTGGTTTATATTTCAGCCAGCAATGATTATGTGCTGATACATACTTTAGAAACTTCCTATCTGAAAGGAAAAACAATGACGTATTTTGAAACAAATATGCCTGATAATTTTCTCAGGGTGCACAGATCAACAATAATAAATATTGATAAAATAAGTGAAATCCAACCCTATAAAAAAAATACAGTAACAATAAAAATGCACAACGGAGCCCTTGTCCATGCAAGCAAACAAGGGACTGTTCTGCTTAGGAAAATACTCAGGTAAAACAAGTTTTAGCAAAGCTTACTCATATCTTCAGACCGTATTCTGCCGGAGTGCCTTCAATACAATTCCAAACCATTTTGCATCCGCATAAGCCTGGCTAATCACTTAAATCAATAACGAAACCAAATAAATCATTAAACATTTTTAAACCCTGAAGTGTTGAATATACGTAAACGTATTAAAAAATTAATAATAAAAAAGAAAGGAACAGCTATGATACACAAAATTTTCATTGGCATTTTTACAGTAGCGGCAGTTATTACTATGAGTAGCTGCAATACATCAAATCAAGACAAAGATTCAGAGGAAAAATCCTCAGTAGAAACCATGAGTGAAAGCGCTCAAAAACGATTTGAAGAAGAAAAAGCTGAAATGATCAACACCTACAAAAAGATGAAGGATGAGACCCAAGCAAAAATTGATGACCTCAAAGACATATCAAGCTCCGGCAACGCAGCTATAAGGGATAAAACCAAAAATCTCATTGATGAGCTGGAAGAAGAACAGGCAAAGTTGGACGAAAACATCAACGATTTGGAAGAAGCAACTGACACAACCTATACAACACTAAAAAAGAAAATAGAAAACAGAATTGAGAGAATTAACAATAACATCAAAGACACTAAAGAATCATTAAAAGACTAAGCATTATGAAAAAGAGCATAAAAGAATTCATCGGATACAGCTTATCAACAAAAGACAGGGTTAAAGGTAAGGTGCTGGATTTCTTTTTTGACCAGGAACGCTGGGTTGTCAGGTACATGGAGGCTGATCAGGGTAAAATACTTCCCAACAAAAAAGTGCTTATTCCAAGGGCATTGCTGGAAAAACCGGATAAAGAAAAAGAAACTTTTCATGTCGGGATGACAAGAAAAGAACTTGATAAATGCCCGGCTACCGAAGAGAAAAAACCAGTGTCAAGGGAGTATGAAACGGAACTGCTGAACCATTTGCAGATGAAAAATTACTGGGCAGGTGCCCCTCCTGTCACAGAAGGTATGATGTATCCCCTGAGGCCGGTTGCGCCGCCGCAGGTTCAAATCAATGAAGATGATATAAAAAGCAACCTCCGCAGTTTCAATGAAATACTCGGTTATGAAATTCATGCATCCGATGGGAGATTTGGTGAATTATCGGACATCATTGTTGATGATGAAGACTGGCATATCATCTATTTTATTGCAGATGAAGAGCTCAATGATCATACACGTCCACTCATGATACCAATCGGATGGATCAAAGAAATCAGTTATAAAGACCAAAAAATATCCCTTGACATCAGTAAAAAATCCTTGGCAAAGGCTCCGGAATTTAATCCGGCAGCACCCATCAACACGAAATATGAAAAAAAGGTCTATGATTACTATGGCAGGTTACAAAATCCTTCCGCCAAGTAAAAACCCAACAAAACCCTGGCGCTATTGATGTACACTAAAATAATTTTATATTAACCTAAAAATGAAATAATTATGGATAAAGAAAAATTTAGAATTCAAGCCAAACAAAAAATAGATGATCTTGTTGACCGTATCAACAAGTTTGAACGAAAACAATATGAAACATCAGAAAAAACAAAAGTTTCGTATGAAAAACAAATTTCTGAACTCGAAGTTAAGCTAAGCGATCTTAAAAAAAATTATGATGAGCTAAAAACAAAAAACGAACAAAAATGGCAACTAGCAAAACAAAATTTCAATAAAGGTGCTGAATACATTAGCACCGGATTGAAAAAACTCACAGAGGGTTGATGTCAGGAAATATGGCATTTTAGACAATCCTTCACATTATAAAAATTATCTGAACCATTCAGAAATATCTTTTAATAATTGAATCATGTTATAATATTATGGTTTTTCCAATAATAATATCATTCGTATTTGCAATTGTATTTGCTGTACTCCTTCCTTCACTTTTCAGACGTGACGGGCCGGGTCCATGGCAGGGTATTCTGTTTTATTTTTTGATTATATTTCTGTTTACATGGGCAGTGGGATCATGGATATCTCCGTTTGGGCCGGTTGCCTATGGCATATCGTGGATGGGCTATTTGTTCATTGCATTTTTCATCATGATCCTGATCGGAGTGCTTGTGCCTCCCAGTCCAACCGCTTCACCCACAGAAAATGACAAAGCCATGCCTGATAAAAACAGAAGATATGCAGGAAACCAGACAGGGATTAACTTCGGAATTTTCTTTTGGGCACTGATCATTATTCTTCTGGGAGCCGGAATTACACACATGCTGATCTCATAGCAATTATTAATCACAAACAAAAAATACATTCATCATATTATGAAGAAACAAAACGATATTTTTAATTATAAGCATTTTCATGAACTGGCAAAGGTACATCAGCTGAACTGTGTCTCTTTGTTCCTGCCAACTTACAGGGCAGGTGAAGAAGTCAAGCAGAATGTTGCGCCCAAAACACTGAAAAATTTGCTAAAACACCTTACAAAAGAGCTGGAAAGCAGGGAACTTAAACAGAATGAAATAGAAAAAATGCTGGAACCGGTTACAGGTATTTTGAACGATAATAAGTTCTGGACTGAACAATCTGACGGACTGTGCATTTTTCTGTATAAACAGGATTTTACATGGTTCAAAATTCCCATAAGTTTTGATCCCTGGTATTATGTGGCTGATCATTATTACCTCAAGCCGCTTGTACCAATGTTGAACAGGAACAATAAATTCTACCTTTTAAATTTGAGCATTGACAATCTGAACTTATTTGAATGCACACCTTACAGCCTCCAGTTAATTGAGAGCGACGAATTGCCCGGCAAACTCGAAGACGTTGTAGGCTATGACAAAGAACCGGATCATTTACAACTGCGCAGAGGACAAGACGCGCATGGTAGTGCAGTTTATCATGGACATGGCAGCCACAAGGACAGTAAGGAAAACGAAAGAAGACAATTTATTCATGCGGTGGACAATGGCCTGAATGCCATAATCAAAGACCAGAAAACGCCGCTTATTCTGGCTGCTGATGAAAAAAATGCCGGATTGTTCAGGAAGCAAAGCCAATATAAAAACCTGTTTAAGGATTTTATTGCGCTTCATCCCAACGGTGCAGACCCGCTACTGTTGCATGAATTGGCGATGGAAAAACTGGAACCCCTTTTTGAAGAGAGCAAAAAAAAGAAAATCAAAACCCTGCTTGATCATTCAAATACAGATAAAACCCACACTGACATCAGAGACATTGTTCCTGCCAGTGTCAACGGACGCGTAGATACCTTGTTTATACAGAAAGACAAAGAAGAATATGGTCTATTTGATAAAAAAAGCAACAGCGTTATCATTGACAACGAACGCATGCCTCAAAACGCTGCCTTGTATAACATGATGGCTGTAAACACCATTTTGAACCAGGGAACTGTGTATCTTCAGGATGAAAATGACATGCCGCTGGCGCATACCTCAGTAAACGCGTTGTTGAGATATTGACAAACCCGGAATACTCATTTTAAAACAACAACAAACATGAAAAACAAAACACAGATACAACAAGAAGTGAAAAATAAAATGGATGAAATTCATGCAAAAATAACAAACATCCGTAATAAAATGGAAGAGGAAAAACACCCCTCGGAAGAACTAAGAAACACTGTAAAAAACCTGGAAAACATTCATTCAAAGCTGAATAAAAAACACAACAGGGTAAAAGACGACGATACTACCGACTGGGATGAGATGGAAAAAAACATGTACCAGGATTTCACATCTTTTAACAGGTCATTTAAAAAAGCGGGGACATTGTTCAGAGGGAAATGAACCCGTGTCATGTCAATCAAGGTGTGGCCATCCAAAACCAATAGGGTTTACTAAAATGGTATGGCTATATGTCATTTCCTGTTTTCCGGATGGTTTTTTTTAAGGTTAAGTATATCTATACATTATGTCATTTGAATTTTCAATAATGGGTGTCTTGAACAATTTTTGATTGCATAAAAACTGATGCTTTTAAAAATCCCCACTCCCCGACATAAATGTCGGTTTTTTTTAATCAGAGTAACTAATCCTGAGCTCAAGTCTGGTGACAATCTTGTGGTAGCAACAATATTGATATTCTTAGGTTAGAATAGAGCCACGTTAATTTAAAAGCGATGATAATTGGCCGGTATATGTCAACGTTAATTCGTGCATTGCTCGTGTACATGCAACGTACAGCATTTGTTTATCCGGCATGGTATGGTAATTTTTCTCACTGCTCTTCGGAATGATAACTACATCAAATTCAAGCCCTTTGGCAAGGTATGCGGTTGTGAGGATGATGCCACTTTTAAAAACTGCTGAAGAGGTATCTAACAGATTGACATCAAAATCATTCATTAAATTCTGGTAAAGATTGTTGGCTTGTTTTTGTGTTTTGCATACGATGCCAAGTGAATTATAATTTCCTTTTTCAAAGGCTTCGATGTGTGCTTTTATCGTTTTGATTTCTTCCGTTTCATTTTTACAGTGAACAAGCTCCGGTTCTTTGCCGTGCCGCTCAATGACTTCAATGCCTGTATCGGGGTTGATCTTTTTGGAAAATTGCGTTATCTCAAAGGTGGAACGGTAACTTTTCAGCATGGTCATGGACGTGGCATCAGGGAAAGTGTTTTCGATGGCGGATAAATCCGATGAGCTGAAAGGATTAACCGATTGATTAATGTCCCCAAGGATGGTTTTTTTGCACGGATACAGATTGCTCAGAACATGATATTGCACTGCCGAATAATCCTGCATCTCATCAACAACCAAATGTTTTATTTTGTCATCCGGCTCCAGGCCTTCCAATCGCATTTTCAGGTATAACAAAGCAAACACATCGCTCCACTCATAGACAGTGCCTTTTTTCAATTTTAGTAATTCAGGTTTTTCGAGCCATTCATAAAACAATTTGTACAACACACGAAGGTTGTATGATGGAAACATATTTCGAATGGTTTTGTGCAATTCTGTCCTGTCTTTATACTGCACTTCAACTTGGTAGTACCTGAATACGTTTTCAACTATGTCTTTTACCACTTCATTGAAACGTTTTAACAAGGGCAGGCGACTGTACTTTTGAAAACTTTCTTCAATAAACCAGGCCGGAACAGGCTTTCCTTTAACAACAATATCGTCAACTTTAAACCCTTCATTTTCAAGATGTACAATAAAATCATCAATTTTATCCAGCAATGCGTGAGAAGATTTGAATTGAATCCTCTCAATCAGTTTAGTGTTGTTTTTTTCCAGCAACTCCGCTACCTGATCATGAAAGCTTTGAAATTTGATTTGATACTCAAAAAGCCCGTCGGCAATTTCTTCCAGGTTTACTTCTGCGATGTTTTCCTCACCCAATTCGGGCAACACATTTGAGATGTAGTTGGCAAACACTTTATTGGGAGAAAGGATAAGAATGTCTTCTGAGGATAGTGTTTCTTTAAAACGGTAAAGCAAATAGGCAATTCTGTGGAGGGCAATGGAGGTTTTTCCTGAACCAGCAACCCCCTGAATAATCAAATGAGCCGATTCTTCATCCCTGATAATGGCATTTTGTTCTTTTTGAATCGTGGCCACAATGTTTTTCATTTTGGCGCTTGATGCCTGATTTAATTCTTTTTGAAGCACATCATCATGGATGGTTAAATCGGTGTCAAGCATATATTTCATTTCACCATTGCGGATGCGAAATTGCCTTTTAAGTTTTATGTCCCCTTCAATGATGCCTGATTCAGTTTTATACCGGGCTTCTCCCAATTCATAATCATAAAATAAACTGGAAATCGGTGCTCGCCAATCATAGACAAGGTTTTTGTTCTTTTCTGCATCCTGAAAATTATGCACACCCACATAAACGCTGGAGGGCTGTCTTTTTTTTGATGTTGCAAAATCTATCCTTCCAAAATAGGCAATGTCTTTTAACCTGAGAAGCCTTTTTTGCGTTTCAACGGAATGTTTTCCCAGCAGCTGGTAATTTGAAATGGTCTCGCGGAGAGCGTTCTTTTCAAGGTGATCCATATCCCTTTTGTGATCCTCCATGTGCTTATCCATCTCTTTTATTTCTTCCTGTTTTAGCCGAATTGTATCGTTAATTTCTTCCATGCGTACATCAATTTTACACAGCAATTCCGTTAAATATTGTTCTTCTTTTTTCTCTTCTGTTGTCATCTTTTATTTCTTGTTTTTATTCTGTTTGCAAGCATTTTGCATCTCTCTTCTAATTGACAAAAAACATTAACATTATTTTAAGACAAAAACACGCAACAAAAAACGAATATGTCTGTTTTAAAGATGTGTTGTTGGTTAATGTTCAGCAACGAAAAGTAATGGTTAAGTTTTAATGGTTTTCCAGGCATCTCTCTCAGGGGTGCCTGGTTTTTTTGAATCTATGATGTCTATTCTTTAGTAACTGTTAGGAAATAACCTAATCAATATCAATAATATATAGCTTTATTAC
>CAZTNS010000016.1:21898-27749 GCA_964615585.1 uncultured Bacteroidales bacterium
TTCGTTATTCATTTATAATTTAGATTTAAGATATGAACACTTAATCCCGTTTTTAATGTGATTAAGCAAAAAAAACAATATCCTACGGGGTTAACTGTTTTGAAATAACCAAGTTATTTAGTTACTATTCCTTAACTTTTCTCACCACATCAATGATGGTACCATCCACCCATTTGATGGCAGCCACAATATCATCAGCAAGTTCGGGCTTTTTGGGTTTACCGCATATTTTTTCCGCTTCTTCTTTCAACTCCTGAATGGAACGGATGGGCAAATCACTACCTTTGAGTTTTTCCATCAGGTCTTTCCGCCTCGGGTTGATGGCAATTCCCCTTTCGGTTACCACCACATCAATCAGTTCTCCCGGACCTGAAATGGTAGTCACTTCATCCACCACCACAGGAATCCTGTCGCGGAATAAGGGAATCGGCAATATCACTGTTTTGGAAAAAAGGCAATTCTGCCATCCTCCAAGCCCATGCAGAAGGTAACCATCGGAATGGGTTACCACGTTTGCATTGAAATCCACATCCACTTCGGTAGCCCCGAGAACAACCACATCCACCATGCCGGCAAAATTGCCTTTGCCATGGTAGTTGTAACTGGTAAACGGGCTCGTCCAGACATGCTCAGGGTTATCCCGCATTGACCGTACGCCCTCCAGGTCAAAAGTCTGACCATCGAGAATATAATCCACAAGCCCTTCTTCAAGCATGTTGACCAGATATTTGTTACTTCCACCACGGGCAAAACGTGCTTTGATGCCTTTCTCCCGCATGATATTGGCAAAATATTCACCTACGGCCAATGATGTACCACCGGCACCCGATTGAAATGAAAATCCATCATGAATAATACCGGTTTGTTCACAGAATTTAGCTGTCAGTTCTGCAAGAAAGAGCCTGTCCGGGCTTTTGGTTATCCGCGTTGTGCCTGATATGATCTTTTCGGGGATGCCGATTTTTTCCATTTCAACGGTATAATCCACATAATTTCCTTGAATTTGCCAGGGAATGCATGGAAAATCCACCATGTTGTCTGTTGCCACAATCACTTTATCAGCGTATTGCGAATCAGCCAGGGCAAAACCAAGCAACCCGGTAGCAGAATCACCGTACAAACCGTTGGCATTACCAAAATTATCAGCACAACCGGCACCAATCAACGCAATATCAATTTGCACATCGCCGTCCTGGATGCCTTGATAACGTCCGCCATGCGAACGCAATATTCCAACACCACGCATTTTACCCTGTGAAGTGAATCTGCCCAGCGGACCGTTCATACTACCTTCGATATGATGAATTGTTCCATCTTTGAGGTATTGTATTAAATGTTCATGACAAGGAAATGAGGCCGAGGGAACCCAGGTGATGTCTTTTACCCCCATTTTTTTGATGGTATCAAACAACATGTTCGCCAGTAAATCGCCATTGCGGAAATGGTGGTGTGTTGATATGGTCATCCCGTCTTTCAATCCGCATTTTTTAAGTGCTTCTTCAAGGTTTTTTACCCGTTTGTTTCCATCTTCAGGATAATCAGCACAGTGCGCGATTTTCGGGGCATGTTTTCTTCCCTCAGGCCGGTATTTTCCCACCCCTTTGAATGGAATTTGTTTTTGTCCGTTTATCTCAACCGGGACCATACGTCCCAATGCATTTTTTACCAATTTAGCTGACATATTCTTTCCTCCAGTCTTTTGAAATGAGATTAAATTTTAACGCTAACTCAATGGTTTTGTTGGCACGTTTCACAACGGGCGGGTCTATCATCTTACTGCCCAGCGCAACCACACCAAGACCCTTTTCTTCAGCTTTGATGGCTGCATCTGCAATTTTACAAGCCTTCTCAATTTCCTCTTCCGTTGGTTTAAAGCAATTTTTAATGACAGGAATTTGTCTTGGATGAATGCATCCCATGCCTTCGAAACCCATCATTTTTGAGTTCATCACATTTTTTGTCAGGCCTTCGGTATCCTGAACATCAGAAAACACCGAATCAATGGGTTGTATCCTGGCCGCTTTTGCAGCATTGACAAGGCGAAAACGTGCCCATTCGGACTCTTTGCCCTCTGATGTCCGTTGTGTACCAAGATCGGCAGTATAATCCTCCAGTCCGATAGCAAGCGCCACAACTGATTCACTGGCTCCGGCGATGTCAAAAGCATTTTCCACACCCAATGCTGATTCAATGATGGGCATGATATAGACCGGGTTTTCAGGATTTATATTTTTAATTTCTTCAACTACCTCTTTGATATAGGCTGCAGACTCTGCTTTTGGAACCAATATCAAATTGGTATTATGGGGGATAACAAATTTCAGGTCTTCAATACCCATTTTTCCCTGGTTGATTCTTACCATGCGTTCGGCACCGTAAAAATCCAAAACGCGAAGTGTATTTCTGACCAGCAACCGGGCTTCGTCTTTCCTTGCCGGGGATACAGAATCTTCCAAATCAAGTATGACACCATCCGGAGAATGTATGCCGGCATTTATCATTAAGCTGGGGGTATTTCCGGGCAGATACAACCGCGTAAACCTGAACCGGTCTGGTTTTGTAGCGTATGCATTGTCAGGATTAAAAGCCGGTAAATATTCTTTATCCGTATCAACCAGTTGTTTGATGGCAGCTTCCATCCGGGCTGCAATAACGTATTTCAGGGCTCCGGAGTCCGATATATCAACACTGGCATGCTTGATACCAAAATATTGCAACATATCATTGACATCAGCCAGAATATCATCACCATACATTGATTTTACCTTACTTTTAAGGTTTACCTTAACACCACCGCTATCGTGTATTTCCAGTTTTATCAGGCAGTCAGACCTTACTTTAGGGCCTTCATTGCCGGCTATTGCAACTTTCTTTGTCATAAATGTTCACAAATTGATTCTTCACAAAGATAAAAAACACCCCGGCAAAATACAAGGTTTATAATTAATCAGTGCTCGCCCCTGGGAAAAACAGGGAACTTCATAATAAGGGGTGAGGTGTTAGGAGTTAGGGGTTAGGTTTTAGAAAGGAAACTTTTCCTAAATCCTAAAACCTAACCCCTAACACCTAACCCCTAACCCCTCTTATCTTATTTTTTGAACCTGGGATTTTAAAAATTATGCCATTTGACATGCTTTCTGTCCCTCATTTTTTTTGCTACTTTTGCATCAAATAAAATATATAGCAATGAAAATTTCTCTGGACTGGCTGAGTAATTATATTGACATTGATGACATTGAGACAAGCCTTTTGCTGGAAAATCTGACAGACATCGGATTGGAAGTGGCAGGCCTTGAATCCTGGCAAAATATCCCGGGTGGACTTGAAGGCATAGTGACAGGAAAAATCACACGTTGTGAAAAACATCCCAATGCTGATAAATTAAGCCTGGCAAAAGTGGATATCGGAAAAGGAGAGCTTTTATCAATTGTTTGCGGCGCTCCCAACGTAGCCGAAGGACAAACCGTACCGGTTGCTACCATAGGCACAACATTACACATGGACGGAAAACCATTCAAAATTAAAAAAGCAAAACTCCGTGGAGAACTTTCAGAAGGCATGATTTGTGCTGAGGATGAAATTGGTGTTGGCAACAGCCATGCAGGCATCATGGTACTGCCTGATCATTTACCGGCAGGCAAGCCATTGAATGCATATTTTGATGTAATAGACGACAACATCATTGAAATTGACCTTACTCCCAACCGGATAGATGCTGCATCTCATATTGGCACTGCACGTGACCTTGCTGCGCGTCTGAATTTCAACGGCAACAATAAACAGGTTACTAAACCTGATGTTTCCGGTTTTAAAGTTGACAATCACAACCTGAAAATACCTGTTACCATTGAAAATCCCGAAGCCTGTAAACGATACGTCAGTTGTACGGTAAGCGGAATCACTGTAAAAGAAAGTCCGCAGTGGCTACAAAACCGGCTCAAGTCCATTGGGTTGAACCCTGTCAACAATGTGGTTGATATTACCAATTTTGTATTGCATGAAACTGGTCACCCCATGCATGCATTTGATGCATCACACATCAATGGGAAAAAGGTGATTGTTAAAAAACTGGCTGAAGGCACGAAGTTTACCACACTGGACGATATAGAAAGAAAATTGCATAACAACGACCTGATGATTTGTAACGAAGACTCTCCCATGTGCATTGCAGGCGTGCTTGGCGGCAATGAATCGGGTGTAAAAGAACACACCCACGCTGTATTTCTCGAATCTGCCTGGTTTGATCCGGCACATGTGCGCACAACCGCCAGAAGGCATGGCATAAGCACAGATGCTTCATACCATTTTGAACGCGGTGCAGACCCTGAAATGTGCATTTATGCTCTCAAAAGAGCTGCCCTGTTGATCAAAGAAATTGCCGGTGGTGAAATCAGTTCAGATATTTCAGATGTATATCCTGAGCCCATTAAACCGGCACGCGTGAACTTAAGATACAATTATCTGAACACCATGGCCGGGAAAGATATTTCCCCCGGCGATATAAAAATGATCTTAAAGCATCTGGATATAATCGTCATAAACGAAAACGATCAGGCACTGGAAATTGAAATCCCTCCTTACCGGTATGATGTGACAAGGCCTGCAGATGTAGCCGAAGAAATTTTACGCATTTACGGGTTTAACAACACCCCGGTAGCGGAAAAATTGCATACATCTGTCAATACAGGTCATGACGAAAAAAATGAAACATTGCGGCAGGCTGTTTCCGACTTTTTATCAGCCAGGGGTTTTAATGAAATCATGAGCAATTCATTGAGTAATGAAGCGTACTATAAAAAACCCGAACATTACTCACCCGATAGCCTGGTGCACCTTTCAAATCCCGGCAGCCGTGATTTGGGTATATTACGTCGTGATATGCTGTTTTCCGGAATGGAAGCCATTGCCAGAAACATAAGTCATAAAATCACAGACTTACGGTTTTATGAATGTGGAAAAATATATTTCAAAACAGGAAAACCCGATATAAACAACCCTCTAAAAAATTATGCTGAAAAAGAACGACTGGCTTTGTGGCTGAGCGGCAATTTTCACACGCTGCACTGGAATCAAAAAGCAAACGTATCGAATTTTTATCACCTTAAAACAGCCGCTTCATCGGTGTTTGAACACCTCGGCATCAATGAAAACACATTACAGATTATATCATTGGATTCAAGCCTCTTTGAATATGGACTCGAATATTGGTTCAATAAAAAGCAAATACTCCGGATGGGACTGGTAAATCACGACATTTGTAAACAAACGGACATCGAACAGGATGTGCATTTTGCTGACTTTGATATCGATGGTTTGATTGGCTGTGCTGAAACTGTTGAGCACACTTTTACTCCATTGCCCAAATTCCCCGAAGTGCATCGCGACCTTGCTTTGCTGCTTGATAAATCCATTGATTTTGCGGATTTAAAACAAGCGGCTTTCAAGGCAGAAAACGAACACCTTATATCTGTGGAATTGTTTGATGTTTACGAAGGAAAAAACATTGAAGAAGGGAAAAAATCCTATGCTCTGAGTTTTGTACTGCGCGATGACAAAAAAACAATGACAGACAAGCAAATTGACAAAATCATGTCAAAACTGACCAAAAGCTTTGAAAAACAATTTGGGGCATCGCTCCGCTAAGGAAAATGCCCAATGAAAACACATTCAAAGGGCTTTAACCCTGATATGCTTTTATGAATTCTGAGGTATATTCATCTTTTGACTGTACGGCGAAGCTAAAAGTTGCTTTTGAAATGCAATTGGTAAAATATTGCACGAAATGTGGAGCAGAACCCAAAAGGTAAAAATCACATTGCATTAAGTGAATTTAATTCTTTTTATTATGCTT
>CAZTNS010000016.1:27759-28969 GCA_964615585.1 uncultured Bacteroidales bacterium
AATCGCTATCTTTGACTCTGAGAAATACACCGGAAAGTACAAGTAATGATGCTGTTATGTAAAGTATTATGTAAATTGTTTTCATGTTTCTATAGGATTAAGTATAATTATTGACAAACAGGATGGCCATCCTGTTTACGGTTGTATTGGTGGTATGCTCAAAAAAACATCCTTACTCAAAAGCCACAAATGCCGTTCTCGTTCCACCGTAGCCATCAATTTTACCACCGTGGTTGAAATCCTGGACTTTCATTGTCACCGGAATTTTTTTGCCGGCATTGTATTTCTCAAGCATACTGTCATTCATAGCTGCTTTCAGCGCTTCTTCATTGGAAATATGAATATACGTAAAAATGGGAATGGGCTGCCCGCTGACGATGAGTTTTGTTTCTTTCATATCATTATTCTCCACCACCATGGCAGGCATATCACTCATAGGGTCTTTCTGAAGTTTGCCATCCAATGTGCGCTCGCCCTTGAGGTCAAAATAATATTCATCCCGGGGTTCGTAATATAAACCGGAAACAGGCATACCCAGTATTTTTGCCCCGTTTTCCAGCGAGGCCAAATCATAAACTGCCTCTTTTTCTGATGTATCCTTTGACTTAATGCTTTTTTCTTTATCTGCATTTGTGTCTTCAGCCACATTTTGCGAATCTTCTTTTGCCTGCGATTCGTCCTGCATCTTACTTTCGGCAATGTTTTCTTCGTTTTTACCTGCTGCTTGTTCTTCGTTTTTACCTGCTGTTTGCTTGTCTGCGTCATTATTGCAGGCAAAAAAAACAGTAATCAGTACAAGCAACATGCTGCTTTTAGAAAATATCATAACATTTTTTTTTCAAAAATACATGATTTATGTAACAACACAAACTTTTGCTTTAACAACATGATTTTTAAGAAAGAATTTAATAACATAGCATAGCTTAGCTTAGCTTAGCTTAGCTTAGCTTAGCTTAGCTTAGCTTAGGTTCACGATAAATGGCTTAAAAACAAGGAATTGTCAATTTGCGTGAGGGATAGAAGCGGTATCCTGCAAGCGGTCAGCGCTTGCAGATACAAGCGGATAGCCCGGCCCTTTTTGATTTCAACGCTTTCAGGTTGAAATCAAAAAGGGACACGCCCAAATAAAATACAAAAAGCTATCTATAAATAAGCAGCTTTCCTGCCAAAGTTTTCATAAAACATGAATCAGAATATTTATTATTACACC
>CAZTNS010000016.1:29069-30981 GCA_964615585.1 uncultured Bacteroidales bacterium
CTGATGTAATTTTACAATTATTCAATGATTATTTTTCTATCACCACTTTACGCATAAAATGTTGTGATGTTGCTTGTATCTTAACAACATACAATCCTTCTGAGAGCTGACTTACATCCAAAACGTTTGGTCCCGGAAATAATATCTTTTTCATTACATTTACACCGGTTGTTGAAAACACAGACACTTCCACATCTTCCTTTCCCGGAATATACATAAACAATTGTTTTGATGCCGGATTGGGATAAATATTGAACGCTTCAGCAGCAAAATCCGGTTTATCCGTTACAATGCTTTCATATTGCACTTTCCATCCCCTGGATTGCACATCACCATCGGTAATAAAGTGAAGCGCCAACGCATCGCCGGAAGAAATAATTTCAGGTGGAATGTTGCTGCCTGAATATGTACCAATCAGGGGAGCATCCGTTGAGTTTCCATCGTAAACCTTAAGCACATCATTTTCTTCGGTGTCAAACTGTAAAAATGTCAATTTCACAGCTTCAGCAGAATCAGGTTGAATGAGCCATGTGCAATTGGTGTTATTCCAAGCATAATTCGGTCCGGATCCATCATCAAAAGTCCAGGATTTCTGGTCATACACCATACTGCTGCAATACTCATCCCAGTAGGGCATGATATTGATGGCTGCAGCCTGACTCCAATGAAAATCCATCCCTTCGAGGTAAAAATACCCATCGCTATATCCATTCCATCCCCAGTTGAAATGGAAATAACAGGTATCCTGGTATCCATCACAAACAAAAGCATGGCCGCTGCCATTATCATTCATTCCTCTGTACAGAATGGGATGTCCTTTTTCAAGGTCTTCAATAAGCAGGTTTTTCCAGTCAACATCAGAACAATAAGTCTTTTCTATAAAATCGCTGCCTGATTTATATTTAAAATGATACTTGAGTGCGTACTCTGATGCGGATATCGTACTGCTTGAACCATCTGCACCATAATTCATATCCACTGCCACACCGCAGTGAAACAACAATGTAGAAATGGCTGCCTGAGACTGGGAATTTATGCTTGTGCCCATAACATCCCAATCGTATTCAACAGAACTTAAATCTATTTCAATCTCATCTCCCCAATACATTGTATGCGTATATCGTCCCGATTCAGGGTATTCATAATACTTCATAAGCTGACCCATGGCCGTAGCAACACAACCAACAAGAACATGCCCACCTGATCCGTTTGGGTGTTCCGGACAAGCAGCGTTGTATGGCCATCCCTGCCCCCATTTTGTTTCAATCATGGGATCCACTCCACGTTCATCACTTTTAAAAAAATTCCCTTCAGAAAACTTATCCCAGGCCAAACGGTTCTTTTCAGATTTCAATTTTTTATCCCTGATGCTTATCGCCTGTACTTCCCGCGCAGTTAAATACGAACTCATAGCCGGATTGATTTCTTCTGCCTCAAGGCCACCTTCCAGTGAATATCCCAATACAGGATACATGTCAGTGTCTCCCGACAACAACACCCAGGCATTGTCATAGCTGTATAAATACCAGGCTGACTCCACTCCTGTATCAACAAGTTTCATTACTCCCTGTACCGTTTGGGATTTTTGTTGTGATTTGTAATGGAGAAAAGTTTCTCCGATCTGTGCAGCTTGTTTTTCACTTACCGGTGCACCGATAGACAATCGAATAATAAAGGAAATAATTAAACCTGTTAACATTAAACGTTTCATACATATCATTTTTTATGAAAAACACTTTTATTTCCTACAAAACTAATAAATTCCGGGGAATATGTTGAAATTAACTTCAAGGTTCCAGATTAACTGTCAATCAATTGATGATATAATTGATCATAGATTTGATAAAGCACTATATTTATGGTTCTACTGCAAACTTAGTGGGTAATGGTAATGATTGAATTATTACTGTTG
>CAZTNS010000017.1:0-24825 GCA_964615585.1 uncultured Bacteroidales bacterium
TTGAACTTTGGATTTAATGCAATGCTCTCCCCGAATAAGTCAGGTTTTCCCAATATAATAACAGTGTTTTTAGAAAGAGTTATATGAGAAAGAGTGTCAGCAAAAGTAGCTCCTCACCGCAAAGGCGCAATGTTGCAAAGGTTTGAAATTTGTAAATTGATCTGTTAACAATGTTTAAAAACTGTTAATAATGTTTAAAATCGGTTACTTATGAAATGTAGGTGTTTTAAGAAATAATACATATCGCAACCGTTTTTAATTAGTGTTAACCGATGTTAACTGCCTATGTGACCAATTTTTCCATTTTCCTGCTCGACGGTTCCTGACTGCCTTGCTTTCAGGGTCACCACGCCGGCAGGCAGGACAGACGGTTAGCGTCTCTGCGTCTCGGGCGGTGAAAATTTTGTGCATCTGTTTTTTAATTTTAGCACTGAGTAGTTACAAATCAATTTCTAAGTTGGAAATTTTCACCAAGGTATAATTTCCTCACTTGTTCGTCTTTGGATAATTCTTCAGAAGTGCCTGATTTCAGGATATCACCTTCAAACAGGAGGTAAGCCCTGTTGGTAATGGATAATGTTTCATGCACATTATGGTCGGTGATGAGGATGCCGATGTTTTTCTCCTGAAGGCGGCAAACGATGTTTTGGATGTCTTCAACGGCAATGGGGTCAACGCCGGCAAAGGGTTCATCAAGCAGCATAAACGAAGGCCGCATTGACAGGGCGCGGGCAATTTCAGTGCGTCGCCTTTCGCCACCGGACAACTGAAAACCTTTGCTTTTACGTACATGTTCCAGCCCGAATTCTTTTATCATTTCGTTTGTCCGCTTAATTTGTTCCGGCTTTTTGAGTTTTGTCATTTGCAGCACAGCCCTGATGTTGTCTTCCACGCTCATTTTACGAAAAATGGAGGATTCCTGTGCCAGATACCCTATGCCTCGCCGTGCCCGCTTGTAAATGGGTTCTTTTGTGATATCCCTGTCATCCAGAAATACTTTTCCCTCGTTTGGGACCACCAACCCGACCATCATGTAAAAAGTTGTTGTTTTACCTGCTCCGTTTGGGCCCAGTAAACCAACGATTTCTCCCTGCTTTACTTCTATGGATACGCCTTTTACGACGGTGCGTTTGCCGTATTTTTTTACGAGGTTTTTCGTGTAAAGTCTCATTCCGATATTTTTTTCAAAGGTAGAAAATTTTTTATTTATGGGCGGTGGCATTTTGTTGTAATGCGATGAGGTAAAAGGGTTAATATTTTTTGAAGCCATGTATCTCCACAATCAATTATCAAACTTTATAACCGCTGCCATGTGGTTATTAACCTGCTGCCTGGCATTACTCTGCTCCCGCGCCAGGTGGGAGGCGTATATCCTGCCTACATCCACCGGCTGGTTTCTGCGCTATGCTGTAGCGACCGAAGGCTTTGCCCGGTGAAGCTGTGCGGAGGCGGGAAGCTCACAAGCATGGCAATGCAGAAATGCCTGTGGATGTGGGCAGATAGCAGCCGGACACCGTCCGGGCGCCCGAATAAAAACAAAAAAACTGCATGCAAAAACAGACCACAGGCCTCTTTTTCAGATGCAGCTTCCATGTTATGAAAATTCCCTCTCCCTAATTTTCTCTCAGCACATAATCATCGTATTCCAGTTCAAAGCGGAGTTTGTGTTTTGATTCCTCACTGGCCAGAGACAGGAATATTTCTTTTAACTCATTGTTGGGAGCCCTTTCTGCCAAATTATGATATAATTTATACGCATTTTTTTCCCGTTTCATGGCAAGGATAAGGGCGTCTTTATAATCCATGCCTGGAGATGGTTCAGTGTCAGTTAAATAATCGGCAATTTTAAGGTCGGCAACGCTTTCATTTTTCCAGTCATGGATGCCTTCATTTTTAATTTTTGTCAAACGGGCTTTATGGCCTATTTCTTCGAGGGCAAAAGACTTGAAAATCTTCTGCATGTCTTTTGTTTGTGCAGTTTTTGCAAGGCTATTGTAAAAATCTACAGCTTCCTGTTCCTGCTCAATGGCAAAATCCAGAATTTCCCGTATTGAATTAAGTTTACTCATAGTTAATAGTTTATGGTTCGAGATTAGGTTAGGTTCATAGTGTATTTATCATTCAAAAGCATCATCAAATTCATTGTCAAACCGCAGCATAACATTATCAGCCCCATGTAAAAATTCAGGCAAAGCTCCTTGTCCTGATGTGTAAACGATCCTGTGGGCATGGTCGTTTGGTTTTAAATTTGATAGCATTTTTTCACTTATATTATCATTGTTTTCAGGGATTTGCTGATCATAAGCGGCTGCTATCCGGGCAAGCTGACTAGTATTTGACAGTGCGGGTTTCAGTTTTAATCCGGCAGGGAATGTCTGTATCATTTTTTGTGTGTTGGTAAAGCTGCCACCGGTTTCAAAAGGCAATGATGACGGAAGCACCACATCGGCTATTTCAGCAGTTTTTGTCATAAAATAATCCTGCACAAGGAGAAAATCTGATGATTTCAGGGAGTCTTTGACAGAAGACTTATCCAGTGCTGTACCTGCAGGATCTTCACCAAAAACAAATATTTGCTTCAGTTTTTTGTCGTAGAATGCATTGTGCAATTTTTTGGCGTCTCCGTTGGCAAATGCAAAATCAATGATTCCCTGTGTGTTGTTTTTCTCTTTGACAGAGATAAGCCCTGAAGCTGTTTTCCCGAGTTTCCCGGTAATCAGGCATAAATTTCTGGCTTCAGCCACGGCGTGATTATCCAGGTAACGTTCAGAAATAACAAGCAAAGCATGTTGTGTCAGGTTAAACTCCTGTATCAATGTTTTGATATCGTCTTCACTGATGCCGGCATTGTCAATGAGATCCTTAAAATTGTCTTTTAAGATGGATGCTTTGTACTCATCAAATCCTTCACAATGATCGTTGATAAACATTTGATTTTGCTCCTCATTTTTGATGAGTGTATAATTCATTGCCTTGAGCAAACTGTAATAAGATTCAATGTGGATGACACGATCGCATTTATTCTCAAGTTTTGTGTTTTGCCTGTCAGTGATCAGGGTAATTTCAGCCTTGTTATTTGTTTTGGCTTCGTTAATCATAAAACCAAGGGTAGCATCGTCCATGTTGATCCAGGGGTGCATAAGAAAGATTTTTTCTGCCTCTTCAATCTGATCGAACGGGACATTGAGTTCTGAAGCGTTGATGTTTCCTTCATCCAAATGCATGAGGTGGAAAGACCCCGTGAAATCTGCCTTAATGGCTTTATCAGCAAGTTCTCTTAATGACCATATTTCTTCGTTGGTAAGCCTTCCACCGGCAAATACCGCTGAGGTTTTGTCTGTATCCATGTTTTCTTTGATGAATTTAAAAGCATCATCAAAAGAGCATTCGGTCAATTTTCCGTTTTTCCGGATCATGGGTTTTGTGATGCGATTTTCATCGTTGATAAAGTTGTAGGCAAATTTTGCATAGCGGTCAATGTTACCAAGTTTATTGATCATGCCTTCGCGACCGTTGACACGGAAAACAAACCCATTTTTGTGTTCTAATGTAATGCTTTCGCCAATGGCACCATAAGGGCTGATGCTTTGTATTTTATCTGTTTTAACAGGGCCGGGTTTGAATTTAAAGTTTTCGGTTATAGCGCCTGTTGGGCAAGTAGAAATACACAGTCCACAGGATTCACAGGATGTGTCTTTAAGGGATTCGCCCATGCTTGGAGCCACAAAAGTTTCGAAACCACGTTCAACAAGCCCAAGGGCGTTGGCTCCAACCACATCTTTGCAGATCCGCACGCATTTTGAGCACAGGATGCATTTGTTGTTGTCAATTTCTACGTATGGATGCGAGAAATCGACTGGTTTTTCATGAAATTCTCCATCGTATTTTGTTTGTTCAGCATGATAGTCTGTAGAAAATTTCTGCAGGTCGCAGGAGAAAAACTCGGAGCATCCGCACTCGAGGCACCGTTGAGTTTCATGTACAGCCACATCTTCACTTTGATATCCCTGTTCAACTTCTTTGAAATTCAGGCGATTACCGGTATCGAGTACCGGCATTTCTTCGCGCATTTGTTTTTTATACCTTCCAATGTAATCATCCTGAGTTTGTTCTTTGAAGTTGTCTTTTCTGCTGACAAACGGTTTTTTGATTGGTTCGGGTTTTTGCCCGTTGAGGTACATTTCAACGGAATGCGATGCTGTTTTTGCCTGGGCAATGGCTTCAATGACAGTTGCCGGGCCTGTGACACCGTCACCTGCGGCAAAGATGTTTTCAACGCCGGTTTGAAGTGTATTTTCGTCAGCATCAATATCACCCCACCTGTTGACTTCGAGTTTTCCTTTGGATGTGTTTTTGTTGACATCATCCAGGAAGGTAACTTCGGTTTTCTGTCCTATAGCGGCGAGGATGTAATCGCAGTCAAGTTCAAATTCAGAACCTTCAATGGGAATTGGTCTTCTACGTCCGGAAGCATCGGGTTCCCCGAGTTCCATTTTTACGAGGGTCATGGATTTTACTTTCCCGTTTTTATCTTTATTGACTTTAACGGGATTGGTCAAAATCATGTATTCTACGCCTTCGGCTTTGGATTCATGAATTTCGATGGGGTTGGCGGGCATTTCCTGTTCGGAGCGTCTGTACACAATAATGCTTTTTTCTGCACCACAGCGCACGGCCGTACGGCAACAATCCATAGCGGTATTACCACCACCAACTGTGACGACGGTTTTGCCTGAGAAATCGTACTTCTGGCCTGTCATCTCCATATTCCTGAGGAAATCAATGCCGCTGAATACACCGTCGGCATCTTCACCTTCAGCCCTGATGAGGGTTCCTTTTTGTGAGCCGATGGTAAGGATGGTAGCGTCGTAGTTTTTCCCGATTTCTTTGTAAGATAAGTTATCACCAAATTTTTTACCTGTGTATAAATTGGCTCCCAGTTCAGTGATGGTTTCAATTTCTTTGTCAATGAGATCATTGGGTAATCTGTATTCAGGGATTCCGTATCTTAACCATCCGCCGGGGTGATCATTGGCTTCATAGATATCGCATTGAAAACCTTTTTGTTGAAGCCAGTATGCCGCTGAAAGGCCACCGGGGCCGGCTCCAATGATGGCTACTTTTTTGCCGTTTGAAGGAGCTACCTCAGGCTTGTAATGTTCGCCATGCAACAAATCCTGGTCGGCGGCAAAGCGTTTGAGGTAATCAATACCAACGGCGGTGCCTTCATCGAGTAAATTACGTCGGCATTCTGCTTCGCAAGGCCTTACGCACACCCTTCCACAAACCGCCGGGAAGGGATTGGTTTCTTTGATAAGCGCAACGGCTTCGCTGTATTGTTTTTTTTCGATGAGGGATATGTATCCTTGTACATCCACGCCAGCAGGGCAAGTTTCTTCACACGGCCCCACGCAGTCAGCATAATGATCGCTTAATAACAGGTCAAGGGCTGTTTTTCTGGCTTTTCTAACCGTTTCGTTATCCGTGTTGATGACCATTCCCTCGGCAACATCAGTAGAACATGAAGGCTGAGTGCCTCTTCCTTCAATTTCTACAACGCACACAAAACATGAAGAATAAGGTTTCAGGCGTTTGTCATAACACAAGGTAGGTATATGAATACCGAGGCGCGTTGCCAATTGTAAAATGGTTTCCCCTTTGATTCCCTGAACGGTTTTCCCGTTTAAAATAATATTGACTTTATTATCCATGATCTTGAATTTTCCTTTTGTTTACAGTAATTTAATTGCATCGAAATTACACTTGGAGTAACAGACACCACATTTGATACATGTATCCTGATCAATGAAATGTACTTCTTTGCGTTCTCCTGAAATGGCATCCACGGGACAGTTTTTAGCGCAAACTGTACAACCGGTGCAATTTTCCGGATCCACTTCATAGGTTATAAGGGACGTACACACTTTAGCCGGACATTTTTTGTCACGGATGTGCGCTTCGTATTCATCGCGGAAATATTTAATTGTAGTGAGTACCGGATTAGGTGCTGTTTGCCCAAGGCCGCACAAGCTGTTTGCTTTCACCTGATGGGCAAGTTCTTCGAGTTTTTCAATATCGCCTTCTTCACCATTTCCTTCGGTGATTTTCGTGAGGATTTCACGCATTCTTTTTGTTCCTATGCGGCAGAAAGTACATTTACCACAAGATTCTTTTTCAGTAAAATCAAGGAAAAAACGTGCGATATCAACCATGCAGGTTGTTTCATCCATAACGACCATACCACCTGATCCCATGATGGCACCGGTTGCCTGCACGGAGTCGTAATCCACAACGGTTTCGCCCATGTAAGCGGGGATACATCCGCCTGAAGGGCCTCCAAGCTGAACGGCTTTAAAATCTTTATCGTCCTGTATGCCTCCTCCGAGTTTAAATATGACATCATGAATTGTCATGCCCATGGGGACTTCAACAAGCCCACCGTGTTTTATTTTACCGGTAAGGGCAAACACTTTTGTTCCTTTGGACTTTTCGGTGCCGAATTTAGCGTATTCTTCAGCGCCTTTGTCAATGATCCAGGGTACATTTGCCCACGTTTCCACGTTGTTGATGTTGGTTGGTTTTCCCCACAGGCCGGAATTAGCCGGGAAGGGCGGTCTTTTTCTGGGCATGCCCCTTTCTCCTTCGACAGAAGCCATGAGTGCAGTTTCTTCACCACAAACAAAAGCCCCTGCACCTTCTTTCACATAAATGTCAAAATCAAAACCATCAATACCACAGGCATTTTTACCGAGGTAAGCTTTTTCCCTGGCTTGCTGGATGGCTATGTTCAGCCGTTTTATGGCCAGAGGGTATTCGGCACGGCAATAAATAACGCCCTTGTTGGCACCGATGGCATAAGCACCAATGGTCATGCCTTCAAGCACAGTATGGGGATCGCCTTCGAGCAAAGATCTGTCCATAAAAGCTCCGGGATCACCTTCGTCGGCGTTACAGATGATGTATTTATCTTTTCCGGGTGCCCCTTTTGCAAACATCCATTTTTTTCCTGTTGGAAATCCACCGCCACCTCTTCCTCTGAGGCCTGAATCAAGTACCGTTTTAATGATTTTATCCTGATCGTATTTTTTTGTGGCAATTTTTTGCATTGCAGCATAAGCGCCTCTGCTTTCGGCTTCTTCAATGGATTCGGGATCCATAAAACCGCAATTTCTCAATGCTATTTTCACCTGGTCTTCGAAAAAATCGTCGTCTTTTGATTCAAATAAGTCGCTGTGTACCACATAATCTTTCAGTGGTTCGTGATTGGCAACGTGTTTTTCGACGACTTCAATGGCTTTGTCTTCATCAATATGCCCGTACAGATAATGGCCGTCATCATCAATGATCTCAACAAGAGGTTCATTATAACACATCCCCACACAGGATGTTTTTTTCAATTCAAAATCCAGGTTAAGGGATTTCTTCAAGTTGTCTATTTTTTGATAAGTTTTGTTGGCACCGGCGGCAATTCCGCAAGATCCCAACCCAACTATGACTTTAGTTTTGCCCATGATATGCAGTTTTAATTCATTGACTTTTTAGTTGTTTTCCTGTAATTTCATGTTTCGAATGATCTTGGTGGCAGATTTGCTGGTTAGTTTACCATAGGTTTCTCCATTGATCATCATAACCGGGGCGAGTGAGCAGCATCCCAGACAGGCCACAGATTCGAGGGTAAACAATTTGTCTTCCGTGGTTTCTCCGTCTTTAACTTTCAGGCTGTCCTGGAGGGCTTCTGTGATGGCTTTGGCACCCTGAACGTGGCATGCAGTTCCGTGACACACTTTAATGATATATTTTCCGACCGGGTTAAGCCTGAACTGGGTATAAAAGGTTGCCACTCCAAACATGTCTGAAGTTCTCAGGTTTGTTCTTTCTGCGACGTAAGAGAAAGCTTGTTTGGGAATAAACCCATACACATCCTGAATTTTTTGCAGCAGTGGGATAAGAATTCCGGATTTACCTTTCAATTCATTGATGATGGGATCAATTTTACTGAGGTCCACATCTTCAAGAATAAATTGTTCTTTCGGTTGTTCAATACGTTGTACGCGCATGATAATATTTTTAAAAATTAATGCGGATAAAGATATAAAAGAAAAAGAAAGGGTCTGATATTTCAGACCCTTTTTAGAAGAAAAAGTTATACAAGTCCCTGAGCGATCATTGCATCAGCCACTTTTACGAAACCACCAATGTTAGCGCCTTTTACATAGTTGATGAAATCGCCGTCTTTTCCATGTTTTACGCATGTGTCATGGATGTTGATCATGATGTCATGGAGTTTGCTGTCCACTTCTTCGCGTGTCCAGCTCAGGCGCATGGAGTTTTGTGTCATTTCAAGTCCTGAAACGGCAACACCACCGGCGTTTGCAGCTTTGCCAGGTCCGTAAAGGATTTTGTTTTCGAGCCATATTTTTACAGCTTCCGGCGTACTGGGCATATTAGCACCTTCGGAAACAGCCATAACGCCATTTTTCACAAGCGTTTTTGCTGCTTCTTCATCGATTTCATTTTCTGTAGCACAGGGCAATGCAACATCGGCTTCAATTTTCCATGGCCGTTCGCCTTCGAAATATTCTACGCCGAATTTTTTGGCGTATTCTTTAATTCGTCCGCGTTTTACATTTTTCAGGTGCATTATATACTCCAGTTTTTCTTTATCAATGCCATCGGGATCATAAATAAAGCCTGATGAATCACTAAGGGTAAGCACTTTGGCTCCAAACTCGGTAGCTTTCTGCGTTGCGAATTGTGCAACGTTACCGGATCCTGAAACAACTACTTTTTTGCCTTTAAGGGTTTCATTTTTTGTTTTCAGCATTTCTTTGGCGAAATAAACAGCGCCGTATCCTGTAGCTTCAGGGCGAATAAGTGATCCTCCCCATTCGCGGCCTTTCCCGGTAAATACACCGGTAAACTCGTTTCTCAGGCGTTTGTATTGTCCAAACAAGAAGCCGATTTCACGACCGCCAACGCCAATATCTCCGGCAGGGATATCTGTGTTTGGTCCTACATGACGGAAGAGTTCATTCATGAAACTTTGCGTAAACCGCATGACTTCGGCATCGGATTTTCCTTTGGGATCAAAATCAGAGCCTCCTTTACCGCCACCCAGGGGGAGCGTTGTCAGGGAATTTTTAAATACCTGTTCAAAAGCCAGGAATTTTAAAATGCCAAGGTTTACTGTGGGGTGAAATCTCAAGCCACCTTTATAAGGGCCGATAGCGGAGTTCATTTCAATACGGAATCCACGGTTCACGTGCGTTCCTCCTTTGTCATCCATCCAGGGGATACGGAACATGATTACACGCTCAGGCTCAATCATACGTTCGAGCACTTTTGCTTCTTTGTACTTGGGGTTTTCTTCCACGTAAGGGATCAGGGTTTCAACCACTTCTTCCACTGCCTGATGGAATTCTTTTTCTGATGGATTTTTGGCAACGACCATTGCCATGAAATCATCTAACAACTGTTGATAATTTGCCATAATATAAATTTTAAGTTAGGTTAAAAATTTAGGTTACAAGATTCATTACAAGGATACAACATTTTGAAATAATTACCAAGCTAAGGGCATAAGCTTATGAAACTTACAGGGATGTAATTAATTGTATATGGTTGAATAATAGATGTTAACAAATGATTTATGTCATGTAGCATTTTATTAAAAGAAATAATATAAAAATAAGTGTATCAGGAAATAAACAAAAAACGGATGGCAATAATGTTATGAAACACATGTTGTGAAAATACTGCTCATGAAGGCGGTAAGGTAATAACTGACAATACAGAATATAAGAATCAACAAAAAGAAGTCCCCTTAATGTTTAATTTTTCCGGGGTTATTTTTGATAAAGTTTTTCCATGAAGTTGTATTTCCTGTGCCAAGGGGGCTTTGCAGTTGATAATGATGACACAATGCAGCTCCCAGGGCATCCGTGGCATCCAGGTTTTTGGGTTGATTTTCGTACCCCAGCAGTCGTTGTAACATGGCTGCAACCTGTTCTTTTTGAGCGTTACCGTTGCCGGTTATTGACATTTTAATTTTTTTCGGGGCGTATTCAAAAATGGGCATGGAACGCGAAAGGGCTGCCGAAATAGCTGCTCCCTGTGCACGTCCCAGTTTCGGCATAGATTGCACGTTTTTACCGTAAAAGGGAGCTTAGATGGCAAGCTGGTAAGGATGGTACGAGTCAATGAGGCTTTGTGTCCGTTCAAAAATATGCTTTATTTTCAGGTAATGATCGCTGTAACCCCTGAGATCAACAACGCCAAGGCTCACTAATTTTACATTTTTACCATGGCATTCAATAACCGCATATCCCATTATACTAGTACCGGGATCAATGCCGAGAATGATATGTTCATTTTGTTTTTGTGTCATATTTTAATCTTGCTGATACGCCGCTGCAGCAGGATTCCGCCAACAATTAAGGTGAGGCCGGCAACGGTATATACGGTGATGTGTTCTTTGAGCACTAAATTAATGAAAAATAAAGAAATAAAAGGCGACAGGAATGCCAGATTACTGATAATGTGTGTTTTTTCTGCATATTGCATGGCAGTCATCCAGAAGAAAAAAGTAATTCCCATTTCAAACACGCCAATCCAGATGGATGGCAACCATGCTTTGGCGGATATGGGTATGTTTTGACCGGTTATTGCAAAGATGATACACAGGATAATAAAGCTGATGGAAAAGTTCAAAAATAGCTGCAGTGATTTATCCAGCCGGCTTTTAAATTGCAATAACCAATACGCTGCCCATGCTATTGAGCTTGTTAAGGCCAGGATAATGCCCGTCAGGTCTGTATCGAGGCCTGTTGTTTCTTTGTTTTGCAATGAAATAATCACTACCCCGGCAAAACTGACAAGAAGCGCCAGAAAAGCACGCCATGGTAATTTTTGTTTAAGAAAAGGAATGGCAAGCAGACTAAGCATTATTGGCCACGTATAATTGAGGGGTTGAGCAATTTGTGCAGGGAGCCTGTCATAAGCAGTAAAAAGCACAAGGTAATAAATGACAGGGTTGATAATAGCAAAACACAGTGACCACAATAAATCGGTTCGTTTGAGTTTTTTTATTTCTTTGAGTTGATTTCTGAATGCCAGGATTATCAGCAAAACCACTGATGCCACGCCTGAAGCAATTGTAAGTACCTGGAGCACGGATATTTCATTGAGAGCCAGTTTGAAAGCCGGGGCTACCGTTGACCAGCACAATACTGACAAGAGCGCAAAAATGATGGCTTTTGCCTGGTTATTCATACTCAATGGGTTCTGTAGGTTTAAGGTTTAAAAAAGTATGTGTTATGTGTATCATACATCTAATATGCTAGGATTATTTGGTAAAAATTCCAAAAAGCAAATTTCAAAAAGCAAATAATAAGCAATAACAAAATCTACATAATTTTGGCTACAATCGGCAGAGTACAAGTAAACTTGATTCTGCCCTTGCTTGCACAAATTTTGCATAAAATATCAAAAACGAAACATACTACTTTGATTTTTCAATGATTGAAGAAAATATTTTTTTTAATTGAATGGCTTCGTCATGTAATTCCAATCCTTCCTTCTCAAATTCAGGGGAGATTGTTTCATAAATTAATCGTAAAAAAAATGCGCTCTCTTTTGCTTCCTTTCTGCATATTTTCACTCGTAAAAGAAAATCTTTTTTACTCAAAGATTCATTTGCTTCAATATAATTTGCCACAACTGAACCAGAAGCTCTCACAAGTTGTTTGCTATCTTCAATATTCGATATAGTCTTTGGAAGTTTTTTTATGAATAACCTGACTCGCTTTGCAAACTGAAAAGTTCGTTCTTCTAAATCATATACTGGTTTTGAATTTGCCATTTATTTATTGAAATTTATTTGTTATTTGTATTTTGAGGTTTGTTATTTTTTGGTTGTGGCTTGTCAACTTTAGGGTCTTCTCCCCTTAATTTTCGCAGCGACTCCCTGGCTTCTGAGGTAAAAATACTGCCTTTATAATTCATCAGAAGCTGACTGTAGGATTCAATGGCGGCTTCTTTGTCATTGAGTTTTTTGTGCTGGATTCTGGCCATATTAATCAGGGCATTATCGGCAAGAATCCCCCAGCTATAATCACTTACTATTTGATTAAAGATATCAATAGCTTCAATGTTGAGGCCTTGTTTTTCTTTGATGCGTGCTTTTCTGAACAGCACATCATCAATCAGTTCTGTGGTGGAGAATTCTTCTTTTATGCTGTCAAGGAGTGTCAGTGCCTTGTTATAATTATGTTTAAAATGCAAAAGGTCGGCCCGCGCGAATGCTGTCATCGCTTTTTGCAAAGAATCTTCTGACATGTTGTTTTTTATAAACAGGCTCATTTCCATGGCGTTGTTGGCAATAAGTTTACTTGTTGAGGCTTTTAACACGTCAAATTGCGTCACAGCCCATTCAAACTGACCTGTATAATAAGCCATTTTGGCTTTCTTATATTTTGCTTCTGCACCAATGGGATTTTCTTTATTGTTTTGTTCCACTTTGGCATAGATAAGGCTGGCTTCCCATGGATTATCATTGATCAGGTAGATGTCTCCACGGAGCAATTGCAGATTGTATTTTTCCTCATTATCGAGGTGTCCGTAATTCAATAAGGAGTCAATTTCCTGCAATGCTGATTCCGGTTTGTTCAGGTAATATGCCTGTATTTCAGCCAGCAATTCAGTAAGTGAATATTGCAATTTTCTCGGCGCTTCATTCCGGGTGGAAATAACCAGGGTTTCGAGTTCTTCTAAAGCGGTGGTATCAACCGTTGTTTTCAGGGTAATGGATTTGTATTTTTCAGAAAGTTCTATAAGCCTTGCCGGAAAATAATAAGGAGAAGTGCGGCCTTTGTCATAAATATAATTGAAACATTCAAGGGCTGTTTCCGTTTTGTTGTTGTCAGCTGCAATTTTTCCAAGCTCATACAATCGCCTGCCTTTTTCGTTATACCGTTTATCAAGGGCAATGGCCTGATTAATAGCGGCATCATATTTCCCTGTCTGAATGTATTGCCAGGATAGCATTTCACTGAAAACCGGTTTATCAGGGTGTTTCTGTACACGTTTTATCAACGATTTTTCAAGGATGGGATTCAGGCTTTTGTCAATATCGTGGGCTGAAAGGTTTTGCAGGCGGGTTTGAATTCTGTCTTTATAACTTGGGCTTGATGCCAGCAAATCCATATATGCTTCGGTCATTTCTTCATATTTGCGCTGTATTGCGTAGAGGTTGGCGAGTTGATAATAGAAATTTTCACCCCTGATGTTTTTCTGCCCGGTCAGGTAGGTTTGTTCAGCAAGGTCATATTTTCGTTTTCGTATGAAATTATTAGCCAGGGTTACAACCGATTGCCTGGTGTAAGTATTGTTTGCAACAATACGCTCGTAGGCTTTTGCCGCTTTATTTTCATCGCCCTGCATTTCCCATATATAAGCCTGTTCAATGAGCAAGTCGATGTCATTTCGGTTGTTTTTTAATTCTTTTTGAACAAATTTTTCTGCTGTTTCAAGTTCCTCAGCTTTTACCAGGCTCTGGATGTAGTAATTGCGGTAATGTTGATTGTTTTGTTGCTGATATAGCTCATGAAACAAAGTTGCTGCTTTGTCAAATTCATTGTTTCGGTAATATTCAAAGGCCAGTTGATTCTTGTTTTGAGCCAGAGCTTTTCCGGATGTTGCAAGAAGAGAGCAAATAACTACTAATAAAACAAATACAAATTTACATAGGGTTTTAATCATTCTTCCTTATTCTGTTTATTAGATATGATTAGTGACTTAAGACTGTCAATATCATTTTTTCTATCGGGATAAGCGTTGAAGTGTTTACGGGTAAAAACCATGATATCCTTTGCGCTTTTTTGCAGGAAAGCAGCAACAGAGTCTTCAGTATGAATGTATTTGTCCATCAGACTGTCTTCGATCAACTTGTTATCAATATCATGTTTCAGGTTGAGAAGTTGAGTGTTGGATTTCTCAAATTTCTCGTTGAATGTTTCTAAATGCCTGTTTATATAATGTACCAAAGTTTTTTCTGCATTGGATGTCTGGTGCAGGGCTTGTCTGAGGGAATTGTTTTCTGGGATATAATCAACATTTTTTTCATCAAGAAACTCATGCATTTGAGCTATGGAGTCGTGATATGCTTTTACTGAGTCAAGAAAGCTTCCATTGAGAGTTTGTTTGATTTCTTCGTTTTGTTCAACCAGTTTGTCAATTTTGTTCATGGCCTCTTTTTCTTTTTTATTGTGGCATGCGACAACAAGGATACTCAGCAAGACGATCAATGTAAGTGGGATTTTTTTCATAATGAATCAATTTATAGTTTGGTTTCCAATGATTTTAAAACCTGTATAATCATGTAATACTTCAGGAATAACGATAAAATCACCATTGAAATTGTTTTCGATAATTGCAGCTACAATTCTTGGCAGAGCAAGGGCGCTTCCGTTAAGCGTATGGGCTGTTTGGGGTTTGTTGTTTTCAGGGTGGCGGAAACGGAGCTTTAACCGGTTTGCCTGATAATCTTCAAAATTTGAAACAGAGCTGACTTCCAACCATTTATCTTGTCCTGCAGAGTAAACTTCAAAGTCAAATGTAAGGGCAGATGTTAAGCCCAGGTCACCCCCACATAGGCGCATTATTCTGAAAGGAAGTTCAAGTTTTTCGAGCAAATTAACAACATGGGTTTTCATTTCTTCAAGTGCATGATATGAATATGCAGGTTGTTCAATTCTGACGATCTCAACTTTATCAAATTGATGTAACCGGTTGAGTCCCCTGACATCAGTCCCCCATGATCCTGCTTCACGCCGGAAGCAGGGAGTATATGCCATGCGTTTTGCAGGCAATTGCTCAGGTTTTAGGATGGAGTCTCTGAAGATGTTTGTTACAGGAACTTCGGCAGTGGGTATCAGGAAATAATTATCGTCTTGAATATGATACATTTGACCGTCTTTGTCGGGTAGTTGGCCAGTACCAAACCCACTGGCTTCATTAATAATCAATGGTGGTAGCACTTCCTGATATCCGGCTTTTTCGCCTTCATCCAGAAAGAAACTGATCAAAGCACGTTGTAATTTGGCTGCTTTGCCTTTGTAAACTGGAAAACCGGCACCAGTAATTTTATTGCCGAGTTCAAAATCAATGATATCCATTTCCTGAATGATGTCCCAATGTGGTTTTTTTACTTTTGGTGGTATGATGTCTCCGTGGCGGGATATTTCTTCATTGTCTGTTTCAGATTTCCCCGGAGTTACTGAGGGATGTGGGATGTTAGGAATTTCGATCAACAGTGTTTTTTGCTTATTTTCGAGTGTTTTTAATTTTTTTGTGTTATCCTGAATTTTGTTTTTTAGTTCAGCGGTTTTTTCACGTGCTATATTGGCTTCTTTTTTATTTCCGTTTTTAAAAAGTTGTCCTATTGTTTTGGATATTTGTTTCTGCTCGGCGAGTAATCTGTCATTTTCTGATTGAACCCGTTTGCGTTGTTCGTCTGTATTCAGTAGATCATTGATGATATTACGGGCATCAAAATTTCTGATTTTTAATTTTTCAATTACTTCATCAGGATTTTTTCGGATAACATTAATATTCAACATAGTAATTTCATTTTCCAGGGGTGATTCAAACACAACAAATAATCTTTATCACACCTAATTTTTGGATGATTTTCAGGGCATGAAATTACAAAATTAGTGAGAAATAATGTCTTTTTTATGGGAAAAATTTAAAGCTGTTGATAAGCCGGAAACTGGATAAAAAAATTCCTGTGCAGTAATTAAACGGCACAGGAGTTTTAAAGGGTTTAGAAAAACTTATTCAACGCTTTTTTCTGCCGGTATAACGGACACAAAAGAACGATTATTTCGTTTTTTCTGAAATTGCACCAACCCATCAGCCACAGCATAAAGGGTATCGTCTTTTCCTTTTTTGACATTTTTGCCGGGGTAGTGTTTTGTGCCGCGTTGGCGTACAATAATATTTCCTGTGATGGCATATTCTCCGCCAAATAACTTTATTCCAAGTCGTTTGCTTTCTGATTCACGACCGTTTCTTGAACTACCAACTCCTTTTTTATGTGCCATATGACAAAATTTTATTTATGCAACAATATCATTGATCAGCAATTCAGTAAATTGCTGACGGTGCCCGTTTAATTTCTGGTATCCTTTTCTCCGTTTTTTCTTAAAGACCAATACTTTTTCTCCTTTTTGATGAGAAAGTACTTTTGCCTTTACAAGGGCATCTTTTACATGGGGTTTTCCAATTTTGTATTTTCCATCGTTTTCTATGAGCAGAATTTTATCAAATTTCATTTCTTTGCCTTCTTCTGCATCAATTCGATGGACAAATAACTTTGTGTTGTTTTCAACTTTGAATTGTTGTCCTGATATTTCTACAATTGCGTACATTATTTGTGTTTTAAAAATGCTTCAAATGATTTGGACTGCAAAAGTATAGATATATTTTTATTTATCAAAATATTTGTTTGAATATTTTTTGAAAAAAGCTAAAATACCTGAAGGGTAATACCAGGGATATAGTATGCTGATTGACTTCGGATTCAGTATTATAAAAATCATAATGATGATGAAACCGGTTCAGAGTTGTTTTTCAGAGATTTTAATAATAATACCTGAACTTATCCAGCAGCCGGGAAGAGTGATGTTTCCGAAATCACGGATTTTATTGTCGAACAGGTTGTAAGCACTGACATAAAACAATAACTTTTTCAGTTTGTAACTGATTTTTATATCAGTACGGAACCAGGGTTGATATGGATATTCATTGTTGTTTTTTGTGTATGTTCCGGCTCTGTTGTTGAAGTGAACAGACCAATGAAAGTGTAATGGTATTCCTGTGAATTGCTGGTTGAAGGAGAGGGTTGCCTGATGTAAAAGATAATCCAGGGCATAAGCAGAGATCATATCTTTTTCAGGTTTATATTTGTATATCCAGGTATAATGGCAGTAAATATGTTTGATCCAGGGATACAAAAATGTATTTTTGTTTATATTGATCTCAAGGCTGAATTCGTTTCCTGTACTATTGAGCCGGGTATAATTTCTGGTAGTGAAAATGTCCTCAGAGCTTGGCTTTACCCAGTCGATCATGTTATTTCCTATTTGATAAAACATTTGATTTTGTAAAGAGATGATTCCAAATTTGCCATAAAACCCCAATTCAAAGTTGATTGCCTTTTCAGGCAAAAGATCAGGATTCCCCTGATTGGATGGCCCATCGTAGTACAGGTCTGTAAATGAAGGCAGGCGCATGTTTTGATTTGCACCAGCCCAGATACTGATGTTGTTTTTGATGCGGTATTGTAGTCTTGTTCCTCCGTAGTATAAAGGCCCATAAGTTTTTGTGTAGTGCATCAATCCTGTAAGGCCTGCAATAATTCCTGAAGATTCAGGGCTTTCCCATGTAATTGCTGTGTTGATGTGGTCACGGATTGCCTGATGAGTATAGGGTGTCTTTTTCTGATCATTATTGTCGAAGCGTGTTTTCCCGAGTACATTGCTCAGGATAAGTTCATGTCTGTGATGAATGCCGGTTTTAATTTTTCCGTATTTTGTTCTTGAATTGGCATAGATTTGATAACCTGAGACATTGGTTTTGTGATAATTATGTCCTGAATAATAATTCCATGATTCATATATTCCGGGGATATATTTTGCAGTGTCTTTTTCGTTTATAAAATAGCCATTATTAAATTTGTAAATGCTTTCTCTGAATAATTCAAACCTGTCAGAATTATGCCGGTAATATATTGATGCCTTTATTCTGATTTTTCCTGCTCTACGAATGCTTGCACTTATAAAGCTGGTTTCTATTTCTTCGTATTGTTTGGGATATTTATCGGTATAAAAGCCTTCTGCTCCAAATGCATTGTCTGTGAAACCCATTTGAAGGTCAGCTGATAATGCCTGGTTGATATGTAAATTACTATGCATATATGCGGTAAGTTGACAAAAATCCGTATTGTCTGTGTGGCCATTGGAAGAACTGTGATCAAAAGCAATATGGTGCTTTGATTTTCCGGTAATGATATCTGCGGAAGCACTCAAATCAATTAATTTGTATTGTGCAGCTGCCAAGCGGAGTTGAAATGTGTTTGTATCTGAAATGTTGTTAATGAAATTCAGGGATCCGCTGAATGCATTTGTGCCAAGCTGTTGTCCGGTGGCGGGCGTGTGTTTTTGTAACGTGCTGATGCTGATCAGCGGGACAGGCAGATTGAGATTATGATGACCAGTTTGAGGGTCATTTACCGGAATTCCGTTGAGAAGTATTTGCACCTGTCCTGGAGAGCTGCCCCTGATACTAACATCTCCCTGTACTCCGTGAATTCCGCGTTGTCGAACATTGGTTCCCGGTAATGAAGCAGGTAATTCACCAATATGTTGCGCACATGTTTGTTCCGGTTCTGTATTTGTAACTGGTACTCCTTTAAGACTCATTATAGTAGCAGGTTCAGAGCTGACAATGTTAACTTCCGGCAAGGTGTCTGTTTTTATTGATAGTTCATTGTTGATTTGTGCCTTTAAAGGAAGTGAAATCAGATTGTATATGACCAGCAATACTCCAATATGGATTATAATACCAAGAGAGCGAAAAACAGCAAAAGGTTTCTTGCTCCAGTTTTTGAAATAAAATACCTGATATTTTAAAGTTTGATTTTTTTTCACAGATGTTATGATCAAGGTGTTCTACATGCAAAATTAGTGTTAATATCTAATCCCGGCAAAGTTTTTCTGATTAGATAAAAAAATACCATAAAGAGTAAGCTAATGCACCTTTGTTGTTTTTGCAATTAATGTGATCTTGTGACAGAAACACAAAAAATAAATTGCATCTTAATATTATCAGGAAAACCTTACCTTTGTAAAAATAACATTGCTGCAGATACTATAATTTAATTATTGGTGTTAATGTAAATACATGAAAACACGGAAGTTTATTGTCATAACTTTAGTAATTGGGCTTGTGTTGTTTGCGCTGAGTGTGAATGCACAACAAAGGTTGCCGCACAATCTTCCAAAACTGGATCACCAGCCAGCACATTTTGGATACAGCCTGGGATTGAATATCATGGATTTTACGCTTAAGCCATCTGCTGAATTTTATGGCTTTGATACCGTATATGCAGTAGAGAATCGTCCGTATGTTGGGTTTAATATTAACATGATAGCAAATATGCGCCTGTTGAGGTACCTGGATTTGCGTTTTAATCCCGGATTAAACTTTGGACAACGTGATCTTGAATATAAATTGTTGGATAATGGAGTATTTACCAAACATGTAATGAGGATAGAATCAACTTTTCTGGATTTTCCGGTTTTGCTAAAATACAGATCAGAACGTTATAATAACTTCAGGCCTTTTATAGTTGGAGGAGGAAGCATTCGTTATGATCTTGCAGCACAAAAGAAAATAGATTCTAAAGACAAGCCAAAAATCAAATTGAATCCCATGGATGCCTATTATGAAATTGGTCTTGGGGTGGATTTCTTTTTGGAATATTTTATGTTTGCTGTTGAAGTAAAAGGATCTTTCGGTGCACTGAATGCTGTAAATTATGACAACACGGAATATACACGATATTTTGAAAAGTTGAACTCAAAAATGCTGATTATTTCTTTTCATTTTGAAGGTGGAAAGATTGATAAGATAAGTTGGTTTAAGGAGTGAGGTGTTATCGTATAGGATGCAGGTTTGTTTTATGATGATGAGAGGGATATGTTAAATACAATCAGTATAAAATGTCGTCCGTGGGATTTTCAGGATGATGAAAGGCTTAAAAGGAATCTTGGGAAACAATTAAAGACTCATCCACGGAAAATAAAAGATTTCAGGGTTCTGAAATATTCGATTGATGCCAGAGGAAAGTTTGTTTTTTACAATGTGAGAATTGAATACAGTTTGCTGCAGAAATTGCCTGATCAGCCCCAACAAATATTTAAGCCACAAAATGTAGAACATGCCCCTGCGGTGTTGGTGGTTGGGTTTGGTCCTGCGGGAATATTTGCTTCATTGCGATTGATAGAAAGAGGTTTTAAACCTGTGATTTTTGAGCGTGGAAAGGCGGTTGAAGATCGAAAAAAGGATATTGTAGCATTACACAGAAATGCCGGAGTGAATCCCGATTCAAATTATGCGTTTGGAGAAGGTGGTGCAGGCACTTATTCTGATGGTAAATTATTTACACGTTCCAAGAAGCGTGGAGACAAGAACTATGTGCTTAATGTATTACATCAATATGGGGCCCCTGATGATATTTTGATCAATGCGCGCCCCCATATAGGAACAGATAAATTACCGCATATCATTAATAATATACGGCAAGCGATATTGGATGCTGGAGGGGAGATACATTATAATTCTCGTGTAACAGGATTTAATATTGCTGGTGACCAATTTGTGGGTTTAATACTTCACAACGGAGATGTTGTTGAGGGGAAAAAACTGATTCTTGCCTGTGGTCATTCAGCCAGGGAAATATATTCATGGTTTGATGCAAATTCATATCCATTGGAAGCCAAGTCATTTGCAATAGGTGTACGTGTGGAGCATCCTCAGGAACTTATCAACAGCATACAATATGGTAAAGACCGGCATAATCCTAATTTACCAGCTGCGGAATACAGTTTTGCTGTACAAACGGGAAAACGAGGGGTTTATTCTTTTTGTATGTGCCCTGGAGGTATAATTGTACCTGCATCAACCGAAGAGAATACAATTGTCGTCAATGGGATGTCAAATTCCAAACGTAATTTACGATGGGCAAATTCCGGAATTGTCACCAGTGTGTCAAGTGAAGAAGCATGTCATGTATTAAAAAATGACAGCGTATTATCAGGTATGCATCTGCAATCATTGATAGAAAGACGGGCATTTTTAAATGGAGGAAGTGGTTTAGATGCTCCTGCCCAGCGCCTGACGGATTTTATATCAGGTCGATTGTCACCCGATCTCCCGGAAAGTTCATACAAGCCGGGGCTGGTTTCTTCGCCATTGCATTTTTGGTTGCCTGGTTTTATGTCAGAAGCTTTGTGTGACGGGGTGAAAAAAGTTAATTGTTTATTAAACGGATATTTAACAAATGAAGCTATTGTGGTTGGAGTAGAGAGCCGCACTTCTTCTCCTGTGCGCATTCCTCGTGATAAGAGCCGTTGTGAATATATTGGTTTTAAGGGGTTATATCCTGCTGGAGAAGGGGCCGGTTATTCCGGAGGGATTGTATCATCAGCCGTTGATGGAGTGATGGTTGCGGATCATGTTGATTTTTGATGGTTGTGGTTAAGCTTGTTCTCAACGGGTTTTATTAAAAATGGATAGAATTCTTAGAATGGATAACCGATGCCGAAATTGACGGTAATATCTTGGATGTTAAAGTCCTGAAATGTCCCAAGCCACCTTTCTTCGATCGGGTATGCAGGGTCATAGAGAGGTACTCCAAAATCAAACCGCAGGATAAAAAAGGAGAAATCGAAGCGAAGCCCCAGTCCAGTCCCAAACGCTATTTCCTTATAAAACAGGGATGGATCAAAAAGGGCTCCTTCTCTGTCATCTGAGGGGTCAAGTGCCCAAATATTACCTGCATCCAAGAACAGAGCACCTTCGATAAATGAAATAAGGTCGAAACGATATTCAAAGTTCAGGAGCAATTTCATGTCTGCTATCTGGTTGTACAAAGTTCCGCCGCTGTAAGAGCCGGGTCCAAGGGTACGCACCTGCCATGCCCTGATGTCGTTGGCTCCTCCGGTATAATATTTTTTAACAAAAGGCAGCCCTTTTGTGGAATTACCATAAGGGATTCCTGTTCCCAGGGATGCTCTGTAAACAAGATTGTTTTCGCGGTTTATTTCCTGATAAAATCTGACATCAATATCAGCTTTGATGTATTGAGCAAACTGAAGGTCAAAAATACTGTAAGCATTTTCTTTGTTTTGAGGGAGTTCCAGATTGGGAGCAAATGCCCTTAAAAGATTTCCTGATGTTTCCAGATTTGTCCAGATCAGCCAGTGGTTACGGGTTTTCTTTATGTTCTGATTATTGAAGCTCAAATTATATCTTGAAGCAGTTATTAATTGATCTTTAAAACTATATTTAATATATAAGTTTTGAATCTGTTGCCAAAATTCCTGATTAAAATCAAAGACTTTAACTGTATAATATTCAATCGGATTGAAACTATGTTTAAAGAAGTCATTCTTACTATGCCATGAATATCCAAAGCTGGCGTTACCAAGGGTTCTTGTGTAATCAGGCCTGTTCTGGTGGTTAAAAGAAAGTTTGAAATTTGTGGTAGGGTTGTGTTGTTTTACGAAACGTTCGGTTTGCCATGGGATCATAAATTTGGGCACGTCCAGTTTTACTACAGCCCCGTATTCAAATGTGTTGAGAAATCTTTCTTCCTGATCTGAACCTATCATCGATTGCAGGGATCCGGTAAGTTTTGTGCTGAAAATTTCAGCTCCATGCAACAGATTTCTGTTGTTGTAAGTTATTACTCCGGCGAGGCCGTAATTTCCGCTTGAGTTTGTCCCTTCTGCTTCAACAGAATAAGATTGCTTTAAAGACGGGTTAAGGTATATATGAGAATCAAGCCAGGGGTTTTCAGCGTTCCAGACGCTTTTTTCTTTCTCTTTGTTTTCTTTAAACACGATGTTAATCAGTTTAAATTGCTTTAAAGCCGCCAGGTTTTTCTGGGTAAGGTTAACATCTACGCGCTGATATAAATCTCCGGGCTTGATGTAATTTTCATTGAGGATCACCTCGGGATTTAACTTCATTTTTCCATCAATGAGAAAATAGAATTCGTCCACTTTCAGTGTGTCAAGGCTTGCCAGGTATTTCTCTTTGTCAACGGCATAAGCCCCCCTGTCGAAGTTGATGTAAAAATAGACGTTTTTGATTTTTTGTGGTGTAAAGATTTCTTCAAGAAAGTATCGATCAGCCTCGAAAGATTTTTTAATTGTTAAGGTTAAGTCAACTTTATAGGGTGCTTGAGTTGTATCTGCATAATAATGGATATTGTCTTCGGAAAAATAATAATACCCGCGATTTTTCATCAGGTTTGTGATGCGTTCCCTTTCTTTCATCAATTTTTCTGAATCGAAAATCATGCCTTTTTTGACAAAAGATTTTGTTGTGTCTTCCATCACAATGTCTTTAATAAAAGGGTCGGCAAGGTTGTATGTCAGGTTATTGATGTAATAAGGTTCTCCTGTTTTAACCTTGAATTTTAGTTTGATTTTTTGAGGGTTACGGTTGTCAGTTATAAATGTGTCTTCGACATTTGCATTATAATAACCTTTGTTTTCCAGGTAGTTAAGGATGTTTTTTTTGCTTTTGTATCGTAATGACGGCTGATGAATTTCAGGTGGTTCTCCCATGATTTTTCCCATTTTTGCAAACCAGGATGAATCTGTTTTGGAGCTGTCTTTGCGATGCGTGAGGTTATAAATACCAAGATGAAAACGGAAGAGGCCAAGTGTTTTGCTGTTTGGTTTTTGTTTAATGGAAGGCATCAGGTCATCTTCGTCAAAATCAGGATTTTCACATGTAATTTCAATCTTGTTTAGCAGGTATTGGTCTTCAGGGACAAGCTTTGTGGAGCGGCATGAGGTAATCATGGCGATGACAATTAATGCCATAAAAACATTAAATGTGTTGTTCGTATGTTTTGTGCCTGATATCAAAATATTTTTTTTACATTTAGTGATCAAAAATAAAGATTAAGTTTGACATATTTATAAATATACCTTTGCAACATGTTAACACATGCAAAAATTAAGCAATTTCGTTCATTGCAACAGAAAAAATTCAGATTAATTCACAAACAATACTTAATTCAAGGTGAAAAAATTGTATGTGAAGCTTTAAAAACCGGACATCAGCCAGACCATCTACTGGTTAGTGACCAATTGTTGAGAAACCATCCGGAGTGGGAGACATACAGAGGATTTGAGTTGGTAAATGAAAAGCAGTTATCAAGAATAAGCAGCATGAAAAACCCGCCGGATGTTGTAGCTGTTATGTCTTATGATGAGCCAAGTTTAGAAATCAAAGCCTTGATGAATACCTTTTCGCTGGGGCTTGATTGCATTCAGGATCCCGGAAACCTTGGGACGATTATCCGCATAGCAGACTGGTTTGGGATTTCAAATTTGTTATGCTCGGATGATACTGTGCATATTACCAATCCAAAAGTTGTTCAGGCCAGCATGGGGTCATTATTTCGTGTACGGGTGCATTATGTTGACCTGGTGTCGGTGGTTCAAAAATTAAAAACAGAATCAAAGGATTATACGGTTTATGGAACCTTTATGGATGGAGAAAATCTGTATGATAAAAAGCTAAAAGACAAAGCACTGTTGTTATTTGGCAATGAAGGGAAGGGGTTATCCTCAGGATTGGTTTCGTTATGTGATGAAAAAATCGGGATTCCTTTTTATGCTACTGGCAAAGAAGCTCCTGACTCGTTGAATATTTCGGTAGCTGCGGGTATTTTTTGTTCAGAATTCAGACGGCGAGATAGGGTGATAGAGTGATGTAGTGATGGGGAGATGGCACGAAAGCATGATAGAACGATTGCGAGAGGCAACGATAGAAAGACTGAGAGATGATTGCCACAGATCGGCTGTCTTGCGACAGCTTTTGGTTGTTGTCCACAGATTGGTTTGACGCGACGTTTTTTGCCACAGATTGCACAGATTGGCACGGATTATAGCTGTCTTGTGACAGCTTTTGGGTTTTTTGTCCACAGACTGGCACAGATTGACACGGATTGGCTGTCTG
>CAZTNS010000017.1:24925-30933 GCA_964615585.1 uncultured Bacteroidales bacterium
TGGCACAGATTGACACGGATTGGCTGTCTGGGACAGCGGGTTTTGTTTGTCCACTGGTTTTACGAATTGGTGAGGTGATTAGTTTTGGGATTGGTCTTCCAGTTGCTGCTGAAGTTTTTCCCATGTTTCCAATAGTTGATGGTGTTTGATTTTCAGGGTATTGTAATTATCCAGGTCATCTTGTTTAAGGTTGTCGGGGTTAGACAAAATCTTTTCCAGGTCAGACAGTTTATTTTCCGTTTCTTCAAGTTTATTTTCAGTGTTCTCGATGTTACGGGTTATTTTTCTGAGTTCTTTTTCCAGCGTTTTTTTCTTCAGGTAGCGTGCTTTGTTTGCACTCATTTTGTTGCCACCGGTATTGTTTTTTGATTTAATCTGGTTTTTTGTTTCTATCTCCCGGATTGATTCCATTTTTCTGTTTCTGAGGAAAGTTCGGATTCCGCCAAGGTGCTGATGAATATTTTGGTTCCTGAATTCATATACTACACCAACCAGGCCATCGAGAAAATACCGGTCATGAGAAACTACAATCAAGGTGCCGTTGTAAGATTTTAAAGCATGTTTGAGTACATCTTTGGATTGAATGTCCAGGTGATTGGTTGGTTCATCAAGGACAAGAAGGTTATACGGTTCCAGCAGCAATTTTGCCATGGCAAGCCGGGAGCGTTCGCCACCGGAAAGAACAGAAACGGGTTTTTCGATATCTTCGCCGGAAAACAAAAAACTGCCAAGGATATTGCGGATGTTTTTTCTGATATCTCCTTTTGCTTCGTCATCGAGTGTTTGAAATACGGTTTTGTTGTCATCCAGAAGTTCATCCTGATTTTGAGCATAATAGCCAATGTGGAGGTTGTGGCCTGTTTTTACATGCCCTGTGGAAGGATTAAGCAAGCCCAGTATAATTTTGGAAAATGTTGTTTTGCCTTCCCCGTTTTTCCCCACCAGGGCTACTTTTTCGCTTCGTTCAATGATTAAATCACAGTGTTCAAACACAAGCTTATCCCCAAAAGCTTTGGTTAGGTCTTTGGTTTCCAGCACAACACTGCCACTGCGGGGGGCATCCGGAAAACGGAAATGAATGGTGCTCGTGTCAGGTTCATCGATGCTGGCAAGCTTTGTTTTTTCAAGTTGTTTAATCCTTGATTGTACCTGTTTGGCTTTGGTTGCTTTGTATCTGAACCGTTCAATAAATTGTTCTGTTTCCTCAATTTGTTTTTGTTGATTTTTACGTTCGGCTTTTTGATTTTCTATACGCTCTTCGCGCATTTGATGAAATTCTGAAAAGGGCACCGGGTAGTCGTATAATATCCCCTGATCCAGTTCCAGCGTTCGATTTGTAATGTTATCAAGCAACAACCTGTCATGGGATATAATGATAACGGCCCCTTTATAATTAGTCAGAAAGGATTCAAGCCACTGAATGCTTTCAATATCCAGATGATTTGTGGGCTCATCCAGTAAAAGCACATCGGGTTTTTGTAAAAGCAGTTTTGCCAATTCTATACGCATTCGCCATCCGCCACTCAGTTCATTTACGTTTCGGTTCAGGTCTTCATGATTAAATCCAAGGCCTGTAAGGGTACGTTCAATATCGGCATTGATTGAATCCGCGTTTAAAAAGACCAGGCGCTCCGTATGTTCAGCCAGTTTTATGGTGATGTCATGGTAATCATCAGAATTGTAATCAGAACGTTTTGTGAGTTCTTCATTGAATTGTTCAATTTTTTGTTGCAGGTGTAATATTTCCGGAAATGCGTTTAGGGTCTCATTGAGGACAGAGCCTGAAGCATCAGAAAACTGAATGTGTTGAGGTAAACATGCAATGCTGCAATCGGCAGGTTTGCTGATTTCACCGTGATGGGTTTCTATATCTCCTGCGAGTAATTTCAAGAGGGTGGTTTTCCCTGCACCATTTTTCCCTGTAAGGCCAATACGGTCTTTGGGTTTGATCAGAAAAGAGACATTAGAAAACAGTATTTCTCCGCCAAAACGTATTTCAAGCTCATTGATTGAGAGCATGTCATTGAATTTTTAAATTGAGAGCGAAAATAAAGAAATAAAATAAATTGATGTATTTTCCATCAAAAATGATTTTAATTTTGGTTCTGCTGTTATTTTGATGGATAAAGATATAGCGTAGGATGTAAACATAGGCTTTGCTGTCCTTCTTTCTTTTCTACTCCCGAATAGCTCTAGATTAATCAATCTTTATTGGACAGAGCTTTCGGGATAAAAACGGATTGTTAATTTTAATGGTGTTTTTCCGCATAAGAAAGAAGCAAAGAACCCCATCGCCAAACCCATTTTTTCTGGGGGTTCCCCAAAGCATTTCCTGCCGGAATCCCGAGATCTGTTAAGCCGGGATTCCCGCTATTTCCGACCTCTGGAAATGCTTTGACCCACCACGAAAAAATGGCCAATGCGATGTATTGAGCTTGCCGAAATGCGATGTATTGAGCCTGTCGAAATGCGGTGAGCACGCACCCCTTGGCTATAGGGATAATGAATACCGGCAAAGCCACAGTGAAAATCTCGTCACATGCTGAACATGACACTAGCTATGTTTTTAAGTGGTTTTTGGCATTAAATATCTAAAACACTAAAAATTTGCTTTTAGCCATATAATATGTCACATTGTTTTATTTGTTGTTAGCTTATATTCTGATGGTTAAAACCTGCGAAACTTCAGTAAAGTTACATTTTACAACGCTAAATTAAACCATAGCCTTTGTTTTCAACGGTCAATCTATACCCTGTTTTTTTATGCACAGGACACAATATGCCTTAAAATCCGCATTACCCTTATTTGAACATTATTCCCAAAGATAAAAAAGGGGCTTTTGTGACATTTCGTAATTGTGTTATCTTTGTTCAATGATAGAAATCACGATAATAACGCAAAAATCATGAAACTACGTCCAATCATTAAAGGTGTTTTTTTTGCTTGTCATTTACATGCAATAACACCGGGTCATTTATTGCTTTTTTTTGGACACATGTCTGCTTTGTCTAAGTTTATTCACAAACATAAAAAAGGTCTGAAATATAATGACTTCTATTCTGGGAAATTTAATTACACCAAACGGCTGGGGTTGTTCAAAGAGGTGATTAAAACGGAAAAACTGGATGATATAAACTACCTTGAATTTGGTGTAGAAAACGGTGGTTCTTTTAAATGGTGGACTGAACATATTGTGCATCCCAATGCACGGTTTTATGGTTTTGATACCTTTACCGGGTTACCCGAAGACTGGGGGCCTTTTAAAAAAGGCGATATGTCTGCCGGTGGTATTCCGAAAATCGAAGATTCGCGTCATGAATTTATTCAGGGCTTATTTCAACAGGTATTACCTGACTTTCTTGAGAAATTTAATGACAACAAGCGGAAAGTAATTCACCTGGATGCTGATCTTTATACTTCAACCTACTACGTTTTGAATATGATGGCTCCTCACCTGAAATCCGGAGATATTCTGTTTTTTGATGAATTCAATGTTCCTATGCATGAGTTCAAGGCATTTACTGAGTTTGTCAGATCCTGGTACATAGATTACGAAGTGTTGGGAGCTGTCAATAATTTTTATCAGCTGGCTGTAAAAATCAAGTAATTCTGTCCTGATTCTCTTCCCGGATAATACACTTTCCGCTCTTTTATGTACTACTTTTTTTTACCTTTGCAAACTCAATGCATCCATTTATGAAAAATATCAGGAACTTCTGTATTATTGCCCATATTGATCATGGTAAAAGTACGCTGTCAGATCGTTTATTGCAAGCCACAAAATCAGTTGAAGACAGAGACTTTATTGACCAGGTGCTTGATGATATGGATCTTGAAAGGGAGCGGGGAATCACCATAAAAAGCCATGCTATTCAGATGTTGCATGAAGCAAATGATACTGAATACGTACTTAATCTGATTGATACACCCGGACATGTTGACTTTTCTTATGAAGTATCACGAAGCATAGCTGCCTGTGAAGGAGCCCTGTTAATAGTTGATGCCGCACAGGGTGTGCAGGCACAAACAATCTCCACCCTGTATCAGGCCATTGACCATGATCTGGAGATCATTCCGGTGTTGAATAAAATGGACCTCGAAAGTGCCATGCCCGATGAGGTGGAAGATCAGATTATTGATCTCATAGGATGCAAAAAAGAGGAAATTATACGTGCCAGTGGAAAAACAGGGGATGGGATAGAAGATATTTTACATGCGATTCTTGACCGGGTACCTCCCCCGGCAGGAAACCCGGATGCACCATTGCAAGCATTGATATTCGACTCTGTTTATAACGCTTACCGTGGCATCATTGCTTATTTTAGAATTTTTAATGGAAGCATTAAAAAGGGGGATCATGTAAAATTTATCAATGCACGCCATGAGTATAATGCTGATGAAATTGGGGTATTGAAACTGAAAATGGATCCAAGAAAAACACTTTCAGCTGGTAATGTGGGATACATTATTTCAGGCATAAAATCTGCCAAAGAAGTAAAAGTTGGTGATACCATTACCCATGTGGACAACCCCTGCGATAAGGCAATTAGTGGTTTTGAGGATGTAAAGCCCATGTTGTTTGCCGGTATTTATCCTGTGGATACTGATGATTATGAAGAATTACGTAATTCCATTGAAAAGCTCCAATTAAATGATGCTTCACTGACTTTTGTGCCTGAATCATCAGCAGCACTGGGTTTTGGTTTTCGTTGCGGATTTTTAGGTTTGCTTCATATGGAAATTGTGCAGGAAAGGCTGGAAAGGGAATTTGATATGCATGTTATCACGACAGTTCCCAATGTTTCTTATTTGGCACATCTAAAAAACGGGGATACCATTGAAGTACATAACCCCAGTGGCTTGCCCGAACCCAATGATCTGGAATTTGTTGAAGAACCCTACATCAAAGGCAGTATTATTACCCGGCCGGATTATATTGGCCCTATCATCAAACTCATTATTGACCGCCGTGGTGAATTGAAAGATCAACTCTATCTAACCAGCAACAGGGTGGAGATCAGTTTCGAAATGCCTTTGGGCGAGATTGTCATCGATTTTTATGATAAATTGAAAAGCATATCGCAGGGTTACGCCTCATTTGATTATTACCAAAGTGGATTTAAGCAATCAAAGCTTATCAGGCTGGAGATTTTGCTCAACGGAGAAAATGTGGATGCACTATCAACCCTGACACATGTAGATAATGCATATCCGCTTGGCCGGCGCATGTGTGAAAAACTCAAAGAGCTTATCCCGAGGCAACAATTTGATGTCGCTATCCAGGCTGCCATTGGAAGCAAGATCATTGCACGTGAGACTGTAAAAGCCGTCAGAAAAGATGTGACTTCAAAATGTTATGGTGGTGACATTACCCGGAAACGTAAACTCCTGGAAAAACAGAAAAAAGGCAAAAAGCGCATGCGCCAGGTGGGATCGGTAGAAGTCCCCCAGTCGGCCTTTATGGCAGTGCTTAAAATGGATTAAGCAACTTGAGCTTATGTTTTTTAAGCGTTCAGGACGTGTCAGGTTTTGGTGCTTGAGTATTGAATATTGTTTGTGTTACCGGGAGTCGGAAGTCGGGAGTTGGGAGTCGGAAGTTGTTTGATGCTTGGATATTGAATATTGAGATATCCTGACTTAGCGGTAAATTAACGTGTCACAATAATTAAGTGCATTTTGTTAGTTGGCAAAAGGCAATTGGCAAGGTGATTAAATTGCCAACTGCCAACTATTTTACAATAACATTATTTACTCACATAAAGTTTAAACTTACTGACTATTAACAATGGGTCAGGAGTTCTAAATTTCTTTGAATTACCGTCATCCGTCGGCACAGGTTTGGTGCTTGTATGGTGTAAATTCAGATATCCAGACTTAGCTGTAAATTAAAGTGTCGCAATATTTACGTACATTTTTTTAGTTGGCAAAAGGCAATTGGAAGTTGGCAAGGTGGTGATTAAATTGCCAACTGCCAACTGCCAACTGATTTTACGACAATATGATTTAC
>CAZTNS010000018.1:0-30499 GCA_964615585.1 uncultured Bacteroidales bacterium
TTTAAATTCGACAATCATTGATTCCTTTACATCAAATAACCGTGCAAATCCGTCATATCCGCGTTATCCGTGTTCTAAAAAAGTAATAAAATTGAACATAGATAACACAGATTATACGTATAATCACAGATAAATTTACTGATCTTTACAGTTTCTTACATAGTTAATTAGCGAATTTATTATTTTGTGAACCAATAAATATGTACTATAACAATAATTTTTAAAACTGATTAGTTACCCCGGATGAATAAATTCATGATGAATTGTTATCTTTGATGTGTGAAAATATCATCGTTAACACTATGTATATTGGTGATTCCGGTTAACACGGCAACCTGAAATTATGGTTAAAAACAAAAAAGTCATAGTTGTCCTTCCGGCTTATAATGCCGAAAACACGCTTCATAAAACCTACGAAGGGATTCCGTTGAACGTTGTGGATGCGGTGGTTTTGGTGGACGACAAAAGCAGTGACAATACCGTAAAAATTGCCAAAGAACTGGGAATCAAACACATCATTGAGCACGAAGAGAACAAAGGCTATGGCGGCAATCAGAAATCTTGTTATAACGCTGCATTGAAACTTGGGGCTGATATTGTGGTTATGTTGCATCCGGATTATCAATACACCCCTAAATTGATTGAAAGCATGGTGTATTTAATAGCCAATGATGTGTATCCGGTTGTGCTTGGTTCGCGGATTCTTGGAAAAGGTGCCTTGAAAGGGGGAATGCCGTTTTATAAATATGTGGCCAACCGTTTTCTGACTTTTATGCAAAACCTGCTTATGAATCAGAAATTGTCCGAATATCATACTGGTTACCGTGCTTTTTCAGCGAATGTTTTGAAAAACATCAATTTCACAGCCAATTCCGATGATTTTGTTTTTGACAATCAAATGCTGTCTCAGATATTGTTTACAGGTTATGAGATTGCAGAGATTACTTGCCCCACAAGGTATTTCGAGGAAGCCTCATCAATCAATTTCAGGAGGTCGGTAAAATATGGTGCCGGGGTTATGTGTGTTTCTTTACAATACAGATTACAAAAATGGAGATTAGCATCGTTTTCAATATTTAAAAACAAAGAACAATGAAATTATTTTTTATCTGTTTACTAGTTTTATTGGTATGCATGTCAGCTTATGGTCAGAAAAATGACACAAGCCTGACATTGCTTTTTACCGGCGACATCATGGTGCATGACGACCAACTGAAATCGGCATGGTATCCCGACGACTCTGCATGGAATTTTCATGTGTGGTTCGAAGATGTACAGGATATTTTACAAAGTGCGGATTTTTGCATTGGGAATTTGGAACAACCGCTTGGCGTTAAACCGTATAAAGGGTATCCCAGTTTTGGTTCTCCGGGTGTATTGGCTGAAGACCTGAAAAAAGCTGGATTTAACGTGTTGCTTACTGCCAATAACCATGCTTTTGACAGACGTAGCAAAGGACTGAAAAAAACCATTGAGATACTTGACAGCCTTAAAATACAACATACCGGGACATTTATTTCACAGGAAACACGGCAGAAAAAAATACCGCTCATCCTCGAAAAGAATGGATTCAAGCTGGCCTTGTTGAATTATACCTACGGATCCAATTACAATGCTGATAATACCATGTTGTCTGTTATGCAGGAAGATGTGGTTAGAAAAGAGTTTGAATCCGCCAAAAAGTGCAATCCCGATAAAATTATTGCCGTAATGCATTGGGGAAACGAATACAAGTCCTTTCCAAATGCCGTCCAAAAACAATGGAAAGATTCGCTGCTTCACTGGGGGGCAGATTATATCATAGGTGCTCATCCACATGTGTTACAACCTATGGAGTGGCATAATTCGGAAGACAATGAAACATTTGTGGCCTGGTCGCTTGGAAATTTTATTTCAAATATGTATTTTAAGCGCACAGATGGTGGTGCCTTGTTGCACCTGATTCTGTCCCGGGAAAACGGTGAAGTGCATATTAGTGACGCTGCCTACGATTTGGTGTATGTGTATAAGTACCGCGATGATAATCAACACATCCAATACCGGCTTAGGCCAGTTCAGAGGTTTATGGATAAGCGGAATGCATTCAAAGCAGATGCGTATGATAAAATGATTAAATACAAAACACTTGCTGATACGGTGATGAAACACAACACCAATGTACCTGAACGAACGTTAAAAATTGACTTATGAGAAGATGTTTCTATATTGTTTCCTTTTTGTGCTTGCTGTGCTGCATGATTGATATCAGCCATGGTCAGGAGAAAGCAGGCGATACAATAAATATTATCATTCAACCTGAACAGGCAGGTCATGTGTTATACGATTCACTACAGCACAGCACCATCCGGCATCCTTTCTATCCCGACAGCATTCACCCCGACAGTTTCAGGGTGTTTTTAGACATCAGGGCAGGCTGGCAACAATCTGGTGCTCAATATGAACTTGACAGTGCAGGAAAAGTAACAACCTTGATTGTAAAAGCCGAAAAACTGGAGAAAAACCCCATTGGGGATTCGGTGAAATTATCTGAAGTGTTTTTCCTTGGCAACGACGAAAACGGATTGGATAATTGGTTTGAAATTGTAAATATTTCTGCAAAACCCTATATACTTAAACATGCTTTTATTCAAACCACAAGTGGGAAGTTTATGCTTCCCGGCAACCTGAAAATCCCCGAACAATCATGTGTTGTTATTCGGGATACATCCAGGGATTTGCTGGATGCTAAAAAAGAACATGTAGTTCTTGCTGATAGCGCAGGGGCTGTTATTTCAGAGTTCTCCTGGGATGCATCTATCATGAATTTCCCGCAGGATACGCTTTTTAGCCTGGAAATTAATGATGTGTTTGACAGCACTGATAAAGTTGAAAACTGGAGCATCATTATGGGCAAAGGACGTCCTGCACAATTGCCTGTGGATTATGCCAAAAAACTCAGCCAGGAAAGCATTTGGAACTGGTTGAAATATGTGCTGTGGGGAGCGGCCGGGGTAGTACTTATCGTTGTTGTTGTCTTGATGTTCAGGAAAAAACGGAAATGAGTGCTTTTTCCGGTGTTATTTATGGTGAATAAAGTATATATATTGGTTGCTGTGATTGCATGTGTGCTGCTCCAAACGGTAAGTGCCCAGTCGCTACAGCCCGGCTTTGATAAAAATGAGTTGCTTGAAGTCATGTACGTTTCAGCGCGTACGGGTGGGAATGAAGATTATGTCAATGATAGCGTGCATCCAATCCCGGAGCCGGAAAGCTTTAATCGTATTTACAGGTCTGAGCCAATGGGTTTTGATAATATGTGGGAATTGTGGACAGACGGGGGCAATTCAGCAATTATAACCATCAGGGGATCAACAGGTACATCAAAAAGCTGGCTGGCAAATTATTATGCAGCCATGTTGCCTGCACAAGGAGAAATTATATTTCCCAATGGAGATACAACCGGTTATCAGTTTGCTGAGAATCCCCGCGCTGCTGTTCATTCCGGATATGCTGTTTGTGCGGCGTACCTCATCAGGGACATTTTGCCTGTAATGGATTCATGCTATCAGAACGGGATACAGGGGTTTATTGTTACCGGTCACAGTCAGGGAGGGGGTTTGTCATACCTCGTAACGGCTTGGATGCGATACCTTCAGAAAATACAACGCATTCCGGAAAACATTTGCTTCAAAACTTATTGCACTGCAGCCCCACGTGTGGGTAATTTGTATTTTGCGTATGATTATGAACAATTGACAGCAAGGGGATGGTCTTATAACCTTATCAATCCGCTGGATTGGGTGCCTGAAATGCCACTGGCGGTACAGACAGTTTATGATTTTAATCCCCTCAATCCGTTTGCGCATGCAGATGAAGCATTTAAAAATCAAAAACTGCCCAAACGAATTGCACTCAGTCACATTTACCGGAAGTTGAAGCGGCATCCCGAAAAAGCACAGGAAAATTACCGCACATACCTGGGTGAAAAGCTTGAAAGCTCTGTTAAAAAAGAGGTTGGCAATATGACAATCCCTGAATATGCTGATTGCATGCATTACGTTCGTACCGGTCAAAGCCTTGTTTTATCTCCAGATGAAAATTATCACAGGGAATTTCCGTCTGACCCGGACAAAATTTTCACACATCATGCACATCACGCTTATATTTTCTTAATTGAACATGCCATGAGTAAAGAATGAGGAAAATCTGGTGCAACATCTTTTATGATATGGCTTGTTGTATTTATATGGCTTGTTGTATTTATTGATGTTAATTGTATCATGTGTTATTAATACCAAACTGCTATCAAGATAATAGTTACATGGTTCTACTGCAAATTTTGTGAAAACGAGGGCAGAGCCAAGCTTGCTTGAGCTATGCCGAGCGCAGCCAAAATTATTCAATTTTAATGGGTTGTGATTAGCCGGCTGTTTACCTAATCCTTTTGTGTAATACCGGTAATTTTCAGTTCTGAAGTACGAAAATAGGTGTATAATCACCTTTTCTATGTGATCCTATGTGAACTACTGTGGTTCAAAAATTTGGAAACATCTCAGGTTGGAACCACAATAGGCACAGTAGAACACATAGGAATTCACATAGAATTAGCCATAAAAACCTTCTGGTTAATCATTGAATGGATTAGAGAAAATCATAAAGAATAAGTAAAATTACATAAATTTTCACTTTCAGATATTCCTGGTTTTCCACTAAGTTTGCAGTAGAACCAGTTACATATTGAATGTACCGGCAATGTGCGGTGGCGAAATCTGGTTGTTGTTCTTTACTCTCATTAAGCATCCCCCGGAAACCAAAAAATTTTACAGGTAAAAAAAGATGAACAATTGTTCCGTGAGATTTTATATGTTCAGAATCTTTTTATAATTTTATAGCAAAATCTAAAAATATAAATGCTATGAAAAAAATAACTTTTTTATTGATTTTTGCCCTGGTTGCAACAGTGTTCTCCAGCTGCAATAACGGGCAAAAGGAGCAAGATGATGAGAAACAGGAAAAAACCGAAATGCAAAAAAAACTGGATAATTATGCTGAGGTGACGCTGAATGCAGATTTAGCACACCTGACCAATGAACAAAAAAGGATGTTGGGTATTCTTATTGATGTGGCGGATATCATGGAAGAAATTTTCTGGATGGAGGCCATTGCCCCTAAAAACGAGTTTTTATCCAAAATTGAGGATGAAGCCACAAAGTCGTATGCAAAAATCAATTATGGCCCATGGGACCGGTTAAACGGCAATAAGCCGTTCATTGAAGGTTATAGTGAAAAACCTAAGGGAGCTCAATTCTATCCTGAAGATATTACAGAAGAGGAATTTGAAAACTGGAACAATGAAAACAAAGATTCTTGGTACACAATGGTACGCCGTGATGCTGAAGGAAAATTAATGAATATCTGGTATCATGAATTTTTTGAAGAAAAAATTTTGGAGGCAGCCGGTTTACTTGAAGCTGCTGCTGAATTGGCTGAAGACCCTGGATTTAAAAAATACCTTCAGTTACGCGCAGAAGCCCTCAGAACGGATAAATACCTGGACAGCGACCTGGCATGGATGGACATGAAAGACAATAAAATTGATTTTGTTGTGGGGCCGATTGAAAGCTATGAAGATCAATTTATGGGTTACCGTGCAGCCCATTCAGGACAGTTGTTGTTGAAAGACCTTGAATGGAGTGAAAAACTGAAACACTTTGGCAAATTGATGCCTGAATTACAAGCCAGTTTGCCTGTTGCGGAAGAATATAAACAGGAGAAGGCACGTCCGCAGTCCAATATGAATGTATATGAAGTCATTTATTATGCCGGCGATTGCAATGCAGGAAGTAAAAACATTGCCATTAACCTGCCAAATGATCCAAGGGTACATGAAGCAAAAGGCAGCCGTAAATTGCAGCTAAAAAACTCCATGCAAGCCAAATTTGATAAAATTCTGGTTCCGATCAGTGATTTACTCATTGTTGAGGAACAACGTGATAACGTTACGTTCAAAGCATTCTTTGAAAATGTCATGTTTCACGAGGTAGCCCACGGTTTGGGTGTCAAACAGACCATAACCGAAGACGGAAGCGTTAGAAATGCACTGAAAGATACTTACAGCCCAGTTGAAGAAGCAAAAGCAGATATCACCAGTTTGTATCTGCTTACAAAGCTCCATGAAATGGGTGAATTGCCGGAATCTAAACTTAAAGACAACTATGTAACCTTTTTGGCGGGTATTTTCCGTTCTGTGCGGTTTGGTATTTCCAGCGCCCATGGAAAAGCCAATATGATGGAATTTTATTATCTCCAGGAAAATGGAGCTTTTGAAAGGACTGATCAGGGACTATATAAAATCAATTTTGAGAAAATGAAAGAAGTGGTTGCCGATTTATCTGGCTACATTATTACATTGCAAGGCGATGGTAATTATGAAGAAGCCAAAAAATGGGTTGAAAACAAAGCCAAAGTTGGTGATACATTAAAATCAGACCTCGACCGCATCAATGATGAGGGGATTGCAAAAGACATTGTGTTCAAGCAAGGCAAAAAAGTACTCGGCATTTAAACTCTACTCATCATATATGATGTTAAAGCCGCCTCATTGATACGAGGCGGCTTTTTAAATATCATTATTTAGAAACAACAATTCTTGTTAAATGCCGGAGATAACCATAAACTATTGGATATTCATGAATGCCGTGTTATCTACAATTAACTTATTATAAGTTATTTACAAACTGATAACCTTCAGTTATTATAATATATCTTCACAAATGTTAAAAATTATATTATAGACAAATAATTTTGTACATTTGACCACACATTATAATATCGAAAAAAAACAAAAACACTAACTATATTATTATTATTATGATGATGATGAAAAATAACCAAGTGCAATTCAAAATATGAATAATTTATTATTAATGCACATAATATTACTCTTTGCCGGGGCTTTCTTGTTTAACTATTATATGATACCCAAAATCCGTAGTGTACTTCGTTACAAACTCATTATGGAAAAACCCAATGGAAGAAGTTCTCATAAAATGCCAACCCCCAGCCTTGGTGGAATTGCCATATACCTTGCAATCATGATATCGTTTTACTTTACGCATAAGTTTGATTACAATAATCTTACTTTTGCCATTATTCCCGGGTTATCTGTTTTATTTGTTGGTGGTTTAAAAGACGATCTTGTTGTGCTTGGCCCGTTTGCTAAATTGTTTATTCAGGTTATTGCGGCAGTATTTTTAGCCTGGCATTTACAGTTCAGATTATACGACTTACATGGATTCATGGGCATTGAAAATATCCCACCCTGGTTATCGATCCTCATTAGTGTTCTGATCATTACATCTGTTATTAATTGTATAAATCTAATAGACGGTATTGATGGATTGGCAGCAACCTTAAGTATTATTATGTTCTCAGTTTTTGGAGCCCTGTTTTATATGGCCGGTATTGTTTTTCTGATGCTGAATTGCATTATAATGGTAGGTAGTTTATTGGCTTTTTTACGCTTTAATTTATCAAAAACCAAAAAAATATTCATGGGAGATACGGGTGCTTTTGTTGTAGGTTTTATGCTGGGTGTTATGGCTGTCAGCTTTTTGGCTTTGGATAACCCTACCCTCGAAAAACTCCCATTCCGGCCTGAAAACTTAGCTTATGTTGTGGCTGCTGTTTTGTGTATTCCTTTGTATGACAGTATAAGGGTATTTTTTGTTCGTATTATAAAAAAACATAACCCCTTTTCTGGCGACAGAAATCATATTCATCATATAATCGTTGATACCTTTGCGATATCACACCGTCGTGCCAGCTTTTTTATCGGCATTTTCACTTTCTTGATAATCATTATTTTTGTGTTTCTCGCCATGCGTGAAAGCCAGTGGTATCTTTTTAGTATTTTCATTTTTCTCATTTTTGTTTTTACACTTTTCTTTTATCTGTTATCCATACGAAGAAAAAGGTACAACAGAGAAAATAATAAAAATACCCGTTAATATTACCATTTACCCTCTATGTTTTATGCTGAAATTCAATATATTAATCTGATATAGAACCCTGTTTTTTAGAATAATCAGGCTGGAATCATAACAGATTTTAACCTTCATTTCTGGTTCTACTGCATTTTTAATGGGTTATGATTAACCCGCTGGCTCCATTATGCCAAAGCTGAAAACATGCCTGTAATGGCTATATGCCGTGGTGCCCAGTTGCTGAATGTGATCCAGGGTGGCAGTGTTCATCATAAATTGACGGATATATATGAAAACGCTGATTATACGCAGAATGTGTTTGCTCACAATTTTTTCAGAAAAAAAATCCACATTTCTGAAGGGAGCCTGCTCCATAAAATTACCGGCAAGCGCGCGCTTATGGTCAATTCAATTCACAAACGTGCCATTGATAAAGTGGGGGCAGGAATGGTGGTTACTGCACGTGAAATCAATGGGGTGATACAGGCCATTGAACATCCCGGCCTCCGTTTTTATATGGGTGTGCAGTTTCACCCCGAGCGATTGATATACAGACGGGTATTCCGGAAAATGTTCCGCTGCTTTGTTCAAGCGGCAGGGATGAAAGGTTGATTTACGGTTTTTTCCGGTGGCTTAAAGACGATTGTCCCCGGTGATTGCGGCTCCCCTCTATCACCAGTGTTTTCTCTCAAAAGGCATTTTTTCACTTATCATGTACCACTACAGGTGACTGATGAGGGTGACGAAGGAGTTCGTCTCACAGCCACCGGAGCCATAGCCACCAAAAACAAACACACGTCAAGAAAAAGAAAAATAATTTCTAACAAATTTTATGCCTTCATTAAGCGAGGCGATATAAGTATCCTGATTCTTTTCATAACCAACTTCAGCAGGAATAACAACAAGTAGTTTTTCAGCAGAAACATCTGTTTTGGAAATATAATTCCCTTTTGATAGCTTAGGGCTTAAAGAAGCTTTACATTCAACCGCCAGCGTTTTACCGCCATATTCAAGCACAAAATCAACCTCGGCTCCGTGAGCTGTACGGTAAAAAAACAGATTTATTTTCGGGAACACTGCTTTTAAATTTTGCAGGACAAGTGTTTCCCATACCGGTCCAAGCAAAACATGGCCTGACAATTGATTAAAACTGTGAATCCCTGCAAAAACACAGATTAGACCGGTATCATTGAGATAAATTTCCGGTGATTTGATAATGCGTTTTTTATGATTGGAGAACAAGGGAGGAATTATTTCAAGCATAAAAGTTTGCTGCAACAAATCAATGTAATTTTTTAAGGTTGGATAACTGACATTTAGCGAATCACATAACATAGCATAGTTTTGAACCTGCCCATTATTTTGTGCTAACATCTGCCACATCCTTCGTAGAGCGGTTGGCATAATATTGCTCCATTGCAAGATATCGCGTTCAATAAAAGTGAGTATAAAATTTTCACGCCAGGTTTCAGATATGTCAGCATCTTTTGCAAATAAGCTCCCGGGAAAACCTCCCTTTACCATATACTCTTCCAATGAATAGTCAGCTTGAATCTCCTGGAAAAGCAAAGGAGTTAAGCGATGATATGAAATACGCCCGGCTAAACTTTCAGAACTTTGTTTAATTAAATCCTGAGATGCAGAACCAAGCACTATAAAATGTCCAGCCCCTGACCATTCATCAACTAAACTGCGAATCACCGGAAACAAATCAGGTTTTCGCTGTATTTCATCTATACAAATGAGCTTGGTTTTATTCGACTGGAAAAACCATTCAGCATCATCAAGTTTCTGTAAATCAGATGGTCTTTCCAAATCTAAATATATGGCATTATCATAACCGGTCAGTAAATGTTTTGCCATTGTTGTTTTTCCACACTGACGCGGTCCCAAAATGGCGGTAACCGGAAAATGAGTAAGGCTTTTTATAATGGATTTTTCTAAAACTCGCTTATAATACATTGCTTTACCGTGTAATTATTTAATACAGCTTTAAAAAATGCACGGTAAAGATATGAAAAAAATCATTACCATACAAAAAACACCAACGCTGTCTGCGGGGTTATTTCAAATGCACATCAAAATAATCTGACACCTTTTTCATCAGGTGAACACGGTCGTATCCTCCGACATTATGTTCGGCCTGCGGATACACAAAATAATCCACCGGGATACCGGCTTTGATGCATTCCCTGACAAAAACCAGGCTGTGTTGCTGCACCACCACCGGGTCGATGCCGCCGTGAATCATCATAAGTTTGCCTTCCAGGTTTTTCACTTTATCGTTGAGGCAAGCGTTTTCGTATCCTTCGGGGTTTTCTTCCGGGGTATCCATATAGCGTTCGCCGTACATGATCTCGTAATATTTCCAGTCTGTAACCGGACCGCCGGCAACACCCACTTTAAATACATCAGGGTAATCCAGCATCAGTTTGGTGGTCATAAAGCCGCCGAAACTCCAGCCATGCACGCCAATGCGCGATGTGTCAACGTATGGCAGTGATTGGAGAAATTCTATGCCTTCCATTTGGTCGGCTGTCTCATGTTTACCAAGCTGACGGTGTACGATGTTTTCAAATTCCAGTCCCCGGTTGTATGATCCCCGGTTGTCAAGGCTCAGCATCACGTAACCTTGTTGAGCCATGTAATATTGCCATCCGCGCGCACCGCCCATCCACGATTCAGTTATCAACTGAACATGCGGACCGCCATAGGTATATACAATGGCCGGGTAATTCTTGTCATTATCAATGCCTGCTGGCTTGATAAGCCGGTAATACAGGTCTGTTTTTCCATCGGCAGCTTTGATGGTACCGATTTCCATATCCACAGGTTTCAATTCTTCAAGCGGGTTGCCGGCGGTAAGGATATTGCGGATGTTTTTGCCGTCTGCTGACAGGACATCATAAGCACGGGGAACAGCGGTGCTGGAATATTCATCCAGCAAGTATTGTTTGTCAGCAGAAAGTTTGGCGCGGTGTGAGCCTTTTTCGCCTGTCAGTTTTGTTGTCTCACCGCTTTCCATGTTGACTTTATAGATATGGCGCTCAATGGGGCTTTCTTTGGTTCCCTGGATAAAAACATGGTTCCCGTTATCATCAAAGTCCAGGACATCAGTCACCAGCCAGTCTCCGGAGGTAATTTGTTTCAGCAGTTTGCCTTTGAGGTTGTACATGTACAGGTGGTTGAACCCATCACGCCGTGATTGCCAGATGAACTCATCATTTTTGCCTGGGAGAAACTGTGCATGATGCAATGGCTCGGTGTATTTTTCATGGGTTTCTTCAAACAATGTTCTTTTGAATTTCCCGTTTTTTGCATCGTACATGTTCAGTTGCATGTGGTCCTGTCCGCGGTTCAAAACAGCAATTAAAATGTACTTGTTATCCGGTGTCCATGCCAGGTTGGTCAGGTATTGCTCTTTATCCCCCTCCGTTTGCAGTTGAACATCTTCCCCGTTTTCCACATTATACACCCTAACTGTGGTTTCTTCTGATTTCATGCCGGCCATGGGGTATTTGATGTTGTCAACGCTTGCCACACGTGTTGTGATGTCAATGAGCGGATAATCCGTTACCATGCTTTCATCTTTCACGTAATAGGCCAGTTTGTTGCCATCGGGAGACCAGAATGTCCCTTTTTCGATGCCAAATTCACGGCGTGCAACGCTTTGTCCGTAAATGATTTCCTGATTACGATCGTTGCTGATGCTGATGACTTCTCCCTTGTCATCGGTTATAAACACATTGTTTGCCGATGTAAAAGCCATGCGTCTTTTTGTAGCCACATAATCATAATTTTCACTGTTTTCGGGAAATTTTATGTTGCTCACTATGGAATCTTTTGAAAGGTCATATACCATCCAGTGGTCGGATGTTTCAAAGCTAAATTGGTTTTCATCCTGCCATGTGACGGAAGGGAAGCGTTTCGGTGCTTCTATATTGCGTGCCATTATGGCTGTGCCGAGTTTATCCAGCGATAGGATTTCTTTTGCTTCATCCGATTGAACCGATTCACTCAGGAGTTTATCCCCTATGATATAGGTAAAGTTGTGGCTGCCCGGCCTCCACTGAATGTTACGCCTGTGTTCAGGCCTGTACTGCCGCCACATGCCGATGACAGCGTCTTCGATGGTAAGCATTTTGTCCTGAGCCGGGCTGGACTGAAAAATAAACAACGCAAGAAATAAGAATACAAATGTTCTGAATGATGATTTCATGATGTTAATAATTGGTTCGTAGATGACAAATATAATGCAATAAGCGTAAATAAAGTACGGTTCTCCAATCCAAATGCTTAAAATATGTTTAATTGGGCGTGTCCCTTAATTTGGAAATCAGATGGTGCTTTTTAACAGGTGATACGTTCTATTTCATACCTACATTTTAACAATCTTTCTTGTGTATCTTTGATCATCTATCATCAGATGAAGGTAATAAAGTCCTGGGGCCTGATCCTTCATGTTTATAATGTTTTCTTTTTTTAGAACCTTGGATTTAACAACAGACCCGGTAGCATTAATAAGTTCAATTTTTCCGTGTACTTCTGTATATGTATCTATATAAAGATTATGTTTTACCGGATTTGGATAGATTGAAATTGAATCCATGGAAGATATGACATCAATACCTGTACTGCTGTTTTGTTTTATGACAATACTGGATGTTTCAGCATATGTTCCGAAAATACTTATGGTTGCATATCTGGGGTTTTGGGCATTGTTGCTTGTAACTGCAGTAACAGTAACAATGCTATTTCCCGTTCCGTTAAAAGGTTCTGTTGTTATCCAGCTGGCGTCATCACTGATATTCCAATCGACATTGGCATTTATACTGAAGATGTCATATGAACCGCTGCTGGCTGTAAGGTATAAACTATCTGTCGAAGCTTGAAGTTTAACTTTTTCTTGTATTACAATAACTGTTTTGGAGACTCCTCCAGAGGACACAGTAAGCATTCCATACCGTGAATGAGTAGTATTATTTGTACTGTCTGCTAAAACTGTAATCGTACCATTGTTTGAGCCTGTCATTGGATTAACTGATAACCATGTAACATTGGAGCTAATTTCCCAATCGGTATTTGCGGTAATATCAAAATGATTAAAACTTCCTGAGATTGGATTTAAAGTCAATTGACTACCGGAAACATGTAATTCCGGAGGTGTTCCTTCTTGTATTACCGTTATCAATTGTGAATTTGTGTTTGGACTGTTTACGGCCACAGTTGCTGTTCTTTCGGACACAGAAGTATTCGCACTATTTGCTGCAACTGTGATAATACTGCTGGCAGAACCACTTGCCGGAGAAACGTCCAGCCATGATTGATCATCGCTTATTGTCCAATTTACATTTGAAGATATGTTAAAAGTGCCACTGCCATTTTCAGATGAACCTATGGTTAGAGTTTCAGGAGAAACTGATAAAGCAGGGTCTGTTCCAAACTGTGTAATTAAAATGCTTTTTGGGTTTACATCCTGGCCTGACACAGTGAGTATTGCAGATCTTGCATTAGTGGCACTATTGCTATTTGAAGCTGTCAGGGTTATCAAACTGCTATCTGAACCAGATGCTGGATCAACAGAGAGCCATGATTGGTCTGTACTGATGTTCCAATTAACGTTGGAATATACATTGAAATTACTGCTGCTGTTGGCACTTGAGTTAAGCGTGATGTTTTCATTAGAAACATCCAGGAAAGGCGAGATGCCTTCTTGTATTACAGTTATGGTTTTATTGGGAATCCCTAAGCCGGATATTATAACTTCTGTGATTTTTGATGATAAATTGGTATTCTCAGTATTTGCAGTAAGTGTAACTATTCCATTATTGGCACCGCTGTCAGGTGAAATTGTTAGCCATGAAGCATAAGAATTCACTTGCCAATCTATATTTGAAATGATATTCAATGTGTTTTCACTGCTTTCTGCAGACTGAATTACTATCGTGTCAGGAAATGCTGACAACGCTGGAGAAACCCCTTGTTGTGTGACATAGACTGTATCGTCCGGTAATCCCTCACCTGATACTGTGACATGAGCTGTTCTGGCTGAAGGGGATGTATTTTCGCTCATAGCAAGAACTGTAATTCCATTGTTATCGGAACCACTGGAGGGGCTTACATTAAGCCATGACTGATCAGAACTGATTTCCCATTCAACATTAGCGGTAATATCAAACGTTGCACTACTGCCAATATCGGAGTTTAATGTTAAAACAGAAGGTGATACCGATAATATTGGGGTTGTTCCTTCCTGAGTTATTATAACTTGTTCTGGAAGCAAGTCTGTACCGGCGATATTAATTGTTGCTACCCTTGATTCAGCCATTGTATTTTCACTTATTGCGGTGACTGTAACCACTCCATTTGCAGAATCACTTGCAGGAGAAACTGAAAGCCAGGATTCCCCGGAATTTACACTCCAATTGACATTGGATAACACATTAAAAATATCACTGCTGCCTGCGTTACAACTTAAAAAAATACTGTCTGCCTGTATTTCTATGAATGGATCTGAAGCTGCCTGAGTAGCATCAACTGTTTGGTTTTCACCTGCCCAGGAAACAGTTATTGTTGCAGTACGTGGGCTTAATAATGTGTTCTCTTCCTCTGTCGTAATATATACAGTTTCATCATTAGCACCATTTTCCGGCATTACAGATAACCAGTCTTGATCTGTATTGACAGTCCAATTTGTATTGGTACTGATATTAAAACTTACACTGTCACCAGCATCAGAACTTAAATAAATATCGGAGGGGGAAACAGATAAAGAATCTATTGTAGAGGAATAATTGGCCTCCCATCCGGGAGCTGTTCCGGAACCATTAGCAATAAAATGAACCAGCATTACATTGCCTGAAGAGTTGATATCAGGGGGGCTAATATTACCGGTAAATTCTCCTAATAGTGGTGCTGATGCGGAATTTCCGTCATACACCCTTACATAGTCATAAGTGTTTTCTATGTTAAATGAATCAAAGCTTAATGTAATGCTTGAAACATCATCAGGTGGATGAATCAGCCATTTACAATCTGAATTGTTTAAATAATCTTCAGAACCACTTCCGTCACTGAATGTGCCATCCAAAGCGTTTAGCTCAATTGTATCATAACAATATAAATATGTACTTGAATAACTTGCATCCCATCCTGAGTTAACAACGCTAACGTCAGTAGTAAATCTGACCAACATAGAACTGCCGCTGGATGAGACATCAGGTGGAACAGCTGTTGTATCTACATATCCGCAATATGAAGCCAACAGGGGGGCTTCTGTTGTTGCTCCATCATAAATTCTGACGTAATCAAAATCTTGTTCTGTTTCAAACGAATTAAAATTTAAATTGATGTAGGAAGGTTCTTCTGTAGGTTGAATAAGCCACAGGCAATCCGAATAATTGCCATAATCCATAGAACCGCTGCCATCGCTAAAATTTCCGGAGCTATCTTCCAGTATAGTTACGGCAGAGCAATATGTTTTGGATAATTCATAATGAACTTCCCAGCCAAAGTCGGTAATGGTATCGTTGGTAATAAAATGAAGTAATAATTCATTATCAGATGAAATGATATCAGGTGGAGTCATCCAGCCGGAATACTCTCCAAGCAATGGGGCATTTGTATCCGGACCATCGTAAATCCTGAGATAGTCGTTATCTTCCTCAGTCATAAAATGATAAAAAGTTAAAATGATAAACCCTTCGCCTCCTGGTTGTATCAAGTATTTACAATCCGAATTATTTTCATAATATGCACCATTGCTACCATCATCAAATGTTGCAATTGAATCGGTTAAAGTATCTGTTCCCGCACAATACTGGGCTTTTAGCTGGCTGTTTGACAAAATTAATCCGACAACCAATATTACAGCAAAAATGATGGTCAAATAGTAATTTGATATCTTCATAACTTATTTATTTTGTTAGGTTTACAATATAAGAGTACCACACAGGAACGAAAGCGTGTCTCACAGTTGAAAAATCATCACTCTGTGTTGACAAACTGTATTTAAAAGCATTTCCCGAGCATCACTTTACTGTTTTACAATTTTACTGGTGTGCATTTTACCTTCACTCATTATCCTTATATAATATATTCCGGAAGGCTGTTTCTTCAGATTGAAAACATTATTGGCTTTTATTTCTTTTGATGCAATAACAGAACCTGTAAGGTTAAGGAGTTCTATTTTTCCATTAGCAAGCCCTTCGTCGATGTCTATATATATCATTTTATTTACCGGGTTTGGATAAATTGAGACTGAATTCACAGGGAACACTTCATTAATACCTGTATTTGCATCTTGTTTGACGACAACGCTAACAGGTTCAGCATAATTGCTGGAAACACTTATCGTTGCATACCTTGGATTTGAAGAAGTGTTGTTTTCCGTAGCGGTAGCCGTAATAACATCGTTGCCTGTTCCATTAGTCGGTTCTGTAATTAGCCAGCCAGCATTATCACTGATAGTCCAATTCACATTGGATGTCAGGTTAAATATATCGTAAGAATTGCTGTTTGAAGCAATATACAAACTATCAGTTGAAGCCTGAAGCGTAATTTTTTCCTGAACAACAATTACTGTTTGAGAAATATTCCCGCCTGAAATTGTAAGCATGCCATACCTTGCTTGTGAATTGTCATTTGTGCTCTGTGCTGTTACCTCAATGGTAGAATTTCCTGTGCCATCTAACATGTTAAGGGATAGCCAATTAGCATTGGAGCTGATTTCCCAGCTAAGATTGGATGTAATATCAAATGAGATATTGCTTCCTTCCAAAGGATTCAATGATATGTTATTGGGAGAAACAATTAAATCAGGAGAAGTGCCTTCTTGTATTACTGTTACTATTTGTGAATTTGCAGTCGGGCTGTTCACAACAATTGTGGCTGTTCTGCTTGATTCAGACGCATTGGCACTATTTGCAGCAACCATGATGGTACTATTGTTTGTGCCACTTGCCGGAGAAACGTCCAGCCATGATTGATCATCGCTTACTGTCCAATCTACATTTGATGTGATGTTAAAATTGGCACTGCCATTTTCAGTCGAACCTATGGTTAGAATTTGAGGAGAGACTGACAATGCCGGAGCTGTTCCTTGTTGGTTAACTAAAACGGTTTTCGGATTTACATTTGTTCCGGTAACAGTTAAAGTGGCTGTCCTCGATCCGGTTGAATTATTCTCCGTCAAAGCTGTTATTGTTATTAAACTGCTATCTGAACCATTTACGGGATCAACAGAGAGCCATGATTGGTCTGTACTGATGTTCCAATTAACATTAGAATATACATAAAAATTGCTGTTACTGTTTGCACTGGAATTAAGCGTAATGTTTTCATTAGATACCTGGAGGGAAAGTGACATTCCTTGTTGCTTTACAACCACAGTTTTATTGGGTAAGCCGGTTCCGGATACAACCACTTCAGCAATTCTTGAAGATAAATCAGTATTCTCAGTATTTGCAGTAAGTGTAACTATTCCATTATTGGCACCGCTGTCTGGAGAAACAGTTAACCATGGTGAAGTTGAATTGACCTGCCAATTTGTGTTGGACACAATATCAAAACTGCCTTCACTTTCTGCTGCTGATTGAATTATTACTGTATCAGGAATCACTGATAATGAAGGTTCTGTTCCTTGTTGTGTAACAAATACGGACTGATCTGCAATGTCTTCTCCTGAGATGGTTACAGTTGCTGTTCTGCCTGAAGAAGAAGGATTTTCACTTGTGGTAAGCACTGTAATGCTATTGTTATTAGATCCACTGGAAGGGCTTACAATAAGCCATGGCTGATCTGAACTAATTTCCCAGTCAATATTAGAGGTAATATCAAATGTGGAACTGCTGCCAACATCCGAGTTTAGTGTTAAACTGGAAGGATATGCAGATAATGAAGGTTCTGTTCCTTCCTGAATCACCATAATCTGTTCCGGAAGCAAGCCCTCACCGGCAACATTTACTGTTGTCACCCTTGATTCAGCCATTGTATTTTCACTTAATGCGATGACTGTAACCACTCCATTTGCAGAATCATTTGCAGGAGAAACTGAAAGCCAGGATTCCCCGGCATTCACATTCCAACTGACATTGGATGACACATTGAAAATATCACTGTTTCCCGGGTTGGCGCTTAGAGTAATGGTGTCAACCGAAACATCTAAAACAGGTACAGCTCCATCTTGTGTTACAGTAACTATCTTTTCCTCAATCAATGCATATGAAACAGTTACTGTGGCTGAGCGCTGGCTAAGTGAAGTGTTTTCCTGAGCCACGACACTAACCGTTCCATCATCAGAACCACTTTCAGGCTCTACTGATAACCAGGTTTGATCCGAGCTTACTGCCCAATCTGTATTTGAGGAAATATTAAAATCTGCACTGGAGCCTGATTCAGGCCCTATATTCAAGTTGGAAGGAGAAACGGATAACGATGGACTAACACCTTCGTAACTGGCTTCCCATCCGGGTGCGGTAACACTTTCATTAGAAATAAAATGAACCAGGAGTTCACTGCCCGTAGAATTTATATCCGGAGGAAGAACATTGCCGGTATATTCCCCTATAAGTGGTGCAGAAGTTGTACTTCCATCATATACCCTTAGGTAATCATAGGTGTTTTCCACATCAAAAGCATTGAAAGTCAAATTAACAGTAGAAGCGCCAAGTGGTTGTATTAACCATTTACAATCAGAATTATTTCCATAGTCATTATCGCTGCTACCATCACCAAAGTCCCCTGAAAATGAGTCCAGCGTGGTTGTTCCTGAACAATATGTGCTTGACGTGGAATAGGAAGCAGAAAAACCACCATAACCTGCGGAGAAACCATCATCAGTAATAAAATGTACCAACATGTTGCCTCCGGTGGAAGTAACATCATCGGGTACATCATCCCCTGAAAAGGAACCCAATAATGGAGCTGACACTGTTTCTCCGTCATATACCCTTACAAAATCAAAGTCTTCCTCTGTATGAAATGTAATGAAACTTAATGTGACAGATACTGCATTTTGAGGTTGTATTATCCATTTCCTGCTAACATTATCAGTATAGCCTCCGTCATCAAATGTTCCGCTCGGATTTGTCAGTATGATTGAATCATTGCTTCTGTGCTGAGCATTTACCTGATTTATCGTTCCGGTAAGAATGAATGAGAGCGACAAAATAATTGCAAAATAATAATTGAATTTTTTCATAATTAATAAATTTATGTTTAAATGTGGTTCATTTAGTTAATAATTGAATTTTTACAATGTTTATTTTATAAGGATTTTCTTTCTGAATAGTTTGTTACTTAGATTGATTTTTACAAAGTACATCCCTTCAGCCAGATTTTCAACGTTAATAACTGCTGTGTTTTCTTTGGCATTTGTATTTATTTGCGTTGATTGTACTACCTGACCTTTTAAGGATATTAATTCTATTTGACAATCCTCATTTTGAATGTTTCCCTTTATTTGTATATTCAGTTGTCCGGTGGCGGGAACAGGAAATACATTTACTTCTAAAGCATTTGTATTTGTTGTAATTCCTCCACATGATTGTATTGTAACTGAAATCATGTCGCTGGCAGTACAGCCATTTGCATCAGTTACAGTCAGATGGAATGTATTTGTCCCCAGTCCATAGCTTGAAGAGTCCACTATAATGGTTTCTGTTGTATCTCCTGTTGACCATTGGTAGGATTCATATTCCGTGGTGTTGTTTAACAGGCCAATTACAATGCTTTCATCCAAGCAGATATTTTTTTCAGGGCCAAGGTCTATGTTTGGTTTTTCATGTATGGTAACAGTAAAACTGCAAGTATCAGTATTGCCAAACATATCCTCTGCGACAAATGTATTGGTGGTAACACCTGCAGGAAATGCTGCACCACTGGAGAAACCTTCTATTTGGGTTATGACCGGAGAGCTATTGCAGTTATCAGAGGCACCAGGCATACTATAATATACAACATTCATAAAATCTGCACATTCAACTAAATTTTCAGGACAATTTAATAATACCGGAGCTATGGTATCCACTACAGTGACTTCAGCATATCCTGAGCCGGTATTGCCATGGGGGTCATCTGCATAAAGCCATACTGCATTAATACCGGTGTCGTTACAATTAAAGCTATAGTTATCAAGATAAACAGTGTCAATGGAACAATTATCAGTGGTTTCCGCTACAATATCATTTACAGTTATCTCAGCATATCCTGATTCATCCAGATATACCTGGATATTTTGTGTAACAACTTGTGGTGAGATTGTATCCATGACAGTAACCATAGCTGTACATGAATCCACATTTCCGGATGGATCTTCCGCATAAAGCCATACTTCATTGGCCCCTGTATCATCACAGGAAAAACTATAATGACTCAGGTATATGCTGTCAATGCTGCAGTTATCAGTTGTTCCGTTGTTTATAAATGAAGCTTCAAATTCAACCATGCCTGCATTGTCAAGATAAACAGTCTTATTCATACTTGACATTACCGGAGCAAGCGTATCGATTACATATATTTCAGCTATACTGCTTGTCGTATTTCCACTCAGGTCTTCAACAATAACATCAATTTGGATTGTGCCTATATCATTGCAGGCAAAATTTGATTCTGAGAGGATGGTGTCACTAACTGAACAATTATCTGAAGCACTTGTCACAACCTCATCAGCATTTAGTAGTATATTTCCGGCATCGTCAAGGTAAGCCTCAACATTATTGACCACAAGTTCAGGAGATATTGTGTCTGCTACTGTAATTGTTGTAGAGCAGGAATCTATATTTCCGGCGATATCTTTTGCATGTATCCATACTTCATTATCGCCTAAATCTGTACAATTAAAATCATAATGGTTTAGGTAAACAGTATCAATAAAACAGTTATCATTTATGTTAAGGTCTAATAAAGTAGTGTCAATGGACACACTTCCACTGTTGTTGAGATATACTGTTTGGTTGGGACAAGTAATTTCCGGGGTAATTGTATCCATAATGTGTACATTTCCTGCACAGGAATCTATATTCCCGGCAACATCTTCTGCGTATAACCATACTTCATTATCGCCTAAATTTGTACAATCAAAATCATGTTGATTTAAGTACATTGTATCTATCTGATGGTTATCTTCAGATGCATCATCAAGTATTGAAGGATCTATACTCAATGTCCCGTTATTATTAAGATACGCTGTTGTATTAGAGCAATTAACAGTAGGTGCAATAGTGTCAGGAGTGGTTGTAAAACTAATCGTATCCCCATAACTTATCCCTATGTCATTTGAAGCACAAGCTCTGACAATATAGGTTGTATTCGGGGTTAAATTTGAGATGTTGCAAGAGAATTCGCCGGGATTAGCGGTAGCTCCTAAATTTGTGGAGTCATCCAATACAGCAGGTATGCCTGATGTATTCCAGCATAATCCGTGGGAGGAGGGGGGAGGATTACCCGTATTGGTAATATTTCCACTTCCTGTTGCAGCAGTAGCAGAAATGTTGGTAACCGTTAGTGTTGATACGGAGGGAGCAATGTCTATGATCCCGCCGTCAATAATTGTCCAATTATCATCGTCAAAAAGGCTTTGACGGGAATTAGCTGCGTCACCGGGAGAATATTTACTATTGCCACCATGAAAAGTGACGTTGCTGTTTACTGTTTTGTCTGCCCAGTTGATAAGCAATGAATCATAATTTGCAGTTGAAAGTTCTGCTCCGGCAAACATATAGCTCATGTCAGTCACTGAACTTATGTCCCAGTCGCCAATGTTTTGGTCAAAACCAGTATTATAAAACATATAATTCATATTTGTAACAGAACTGACATCCCATTCCCTGATATCCTGATCAAAAGAAGAAGCCTCTGCAAACATGGCCGACATGTCCGAGACACTACTGACATCCCATCCACTAATATCCTGGTTAAAGGATGAGGCGTTATAAAACATATGATCCATTGTTGTTACAAGAACAGGATCCCATCCACTGATATCCTGGTTAAATGCTGTTGCCCCGGAAAAGAGGTCTTCCATGTTATAAACAGTTTCTACATTCCACCCACCGATATCCTGATTGAAAGAGGCGGCATTGCGGAACATTGCATTCATATCCGTGACTGATCCGACATTCCAGGTTCCTATATCCTGATTGAATGAAACAGCATTTCGAAACATTTCAGACATATCGGTAACAGCATCTGCTTCCCATGTGCCTATGTCTTGATTAAATTCGCCGGCATTATAAAACATTTTGGCCATGTTAGTCACAGAGCTCACATTCCAACTTCCGATGTTTTGGTTAAAATTTTCGGCATTAGCAAATGCATAAGACATGTCTTCAATATACTTTACATCCCAATCACAAAGGTTTCCAATAGTATCCTGGCTTATCCCATTAAATGCATAACTCATGTTTTTAATGCCTGTAGGTAAAGCAGCAGGTACAGTGGTTAAATTATCGGCATTATTAAATGCCCCTGAGATGGATGTTAATCCAATGTCTCCAAAACCTTCTACAGATAGAAGTTTATCCGAACCAAGCCATGTATCATTATCTTTACCAAATTTGGTTAAAGTGCCTGTAATTGTAATTGTATCCATTCCTAAAGTATTATAGACATGGCTTTTGTCTCCATTGGTAGTGAATGTTGTATCAGTTCCATCCCCCCAATCTACAGTAACATCTACAGTTCCGTAAAGGGGAAGCTTTATTTCGGTTGGGTGAGAGTCAATGTTAAAAACAAGTTCCATAGCATTTCCCAGAGTTGTAAAACTCACTTCCTCTCCATACACTGTATCAACTTCATTTATCGCAAAAGCTCGCACATAATACACAGTACTCTCCGTGAGCTCTATCATATCACAGGAAAAATCTGCAGCATAATAGGTCGCTCCTTCATCTATTGTATCATCTTCTATCGTTGGCATCCCCGTTTCATTCCAACAGATACCGTGAGATGTCAGATACGGATTTCCAGGGTCTGTGATATTTCCGGAAGCTGTTGCCATTGTACCCATAATGTTGGTAATGGATCCTGTTGTAATTTCAGGAGCTGTTGCCATACCATCGTCTGTAATAACCCAGTTATTATCTTCGTCAAGGCTCTGACGTGCATTAGCCGGAGCACCCTCTGAGTACATACTGTTCCCTGCATTAAAAAATACGTACTGAGCTACATCCTGAGCTGCCCATCCGACTAGCAGAGAATCATAATTGGCAATCGAAAGCCCTCCCCCTTCAAACATGTCTTCCATGTGTATCACGTGAGTAATGTCCCACCCACCAATATTCTGATCAAAAGAGCTTGCATAATAAAACATATCAATCATCCGTTCAACCATCCCGACATTCCATCCTGTAATATCCTGGTTGAAATTTGACGCAAATTTAAAAGTTCCACGCATTTTAGTTACATTACTAACATCCCAATTATCAAGGCCGACAATCGATGTTTGATCGATATTCATAAAGGCATAGCTGAGATCAATTATGGATGAGGGGAAGGCATCCGGGACACTGTTCAGACTGTCTGCATTATTAAATGCCCCGGAAAGAGAAGCTATCCCCAAATCACCAAATGAAATAACTTCTGTTAAGTTATTTGTACCTGTCCAACTATCTGACCCTTTACCAAATTTACCTAATATTCCTGAAATTATAACTGTATCAGGGCCTGTTACATTAAATGTATGGCTCTTATCGCCGATTGTTGTGAATGTGTCCACAGCTGTACCATCCCCCCAATCAACAGTTACATTAACTGTATCGTAAAGTGGTAACTGAACTGTGGTTGGCGACGTGGAAAAGTTAAAAACCAACTCCATAGGCTGGGAATATCCTGATAACAGGCATACAAGTATAATAATTAAGGTGGTAACAAATTGTTTTTTCATAATTTACATTTTTTGTTGTGAACCACAAAAATATTCATAATTTTGTGGGGCAGTATATTTACTGACACTCAAAAAATACCTAAAATTTTAAAAAATTGCATTTTATGCTACTCAAAAACCACTCAATTGTTAACATTTGGTTATAATTATTACTAAATTACTTGATGATTATGAAAACAGACAAAAAAGCATTTATAATGTTGATTTTTACCTGTATTTCCCTTGCTGTTAGCGCAGAATCAACAATACAATCTAAATTATCTAAAGGGCCAATACAAGATTATATTGAAGTGAAAATTGATTCTCTTCTGCAGAATACGCCTGGTAAGGTGCCGGAATTTTTTGAAAATTATGATATAAGAAACATTTCAGATCAAATTTTTTATCATACACGTATGGGTACCTACTTTCTCACAGAAGGTAAGGAGGAATTGGCCAATAATCACTTTAATAAAGGAATGATTATGGCTGCTTCCTTTCATGAGCTAAGGGCATATTATAATGAAATTGCACAACTTGCATATATACTTAACTTAGGTGAGACTTATGATAAATCCATAAAGTTATACAACCGTGCAATCAGGTATTACCGGCATATTAATGATTCAGTAGCCCTGGCAATGACCCTTTCCAGCAAAAGCTCTGCATTGATCTATCTTGGAAAAGAACAGACAGCAATGAGTGAATTATTAGAGGCTTATGATATTCTGAAAGGAACAAATGAACATCTGAATTGCGGAGTTGTATGCGATAATATCGCTACCATTTATGAAAACATAGGTAAAGACAGCATTGCCGTGATTTATTTAGAAAAGGCAATTGATTCGTACAAGCACCTCCCGGATAGTAATTATTTGGCATTTGCCTATGGTAATCTGGCTATATCTTTAAAAAACATTGGCAAAAGAAAGGAAGCGTTAAACTATTATAAAGCTGCTGGCAGAATTGCTGACAAAACACAGAATATAAATCTCCTGGCCAGTAATAAGTTAAATATTGGAAACCTTTATGATGATCTGGGTAATTATGAATTAGCTATGGAGTATTATCTGAAATCTTTGAATATATCTGAACAACATGATATTAAATATGGGATTTATCTGAATAAGATTAACATTGGAACCCTTTATAATGAAAAGGGAAATTATTCCCGGGCAATTGAGCTTTTAAATGATGCTCTTAAATTGGAAAAGACTTATCGTTACGGGGAAGCAGAAGCTATTTATGAGAATTTATATGAAATTTATAAAGGTATGGGTAATGCATCAAAAGCATTGGCTTATTTGGAACTTTTTTCCCAGACACGTGACAGTACCATAAATGTCCAAAAACACAGCGAGATTATGGAATTGCAGACAAAATACGAAACAAAACAGAAAGAAGCCAGAATATTGCAGCTTGAAAAACGACAAAAACAGGATATGCTTACCCGTACCTATATTGTTGGTTGGGGAGCTATTATTTTTATCAGCTTGATATTTTTTGTAGTTTGGTTAAACCAAAAACGAAAAATATCACGACAAAAAACCATAATAGCGGAAAAAAAATTGAATAATGTGAAATTGGAAATGGAACATAAAAACAAAGAATTGGCTTCATATGGTATTTACATATCTCAAATTAAAGAGTTTTCAAAACGATTAACAGCTAAGATAAATGAAATAAAGAAGCGATCAAAAAAAACAGACCATAATAAACTTGATGAGATGCTGGACATTATTGAAAACTACAGCCACCAAACAAAATCATGGGAAGAGTATGATAAACAATTCCGTGAACTGAATATTGATTTTATACACAGGTTGGCAAAAAAGCATCCGGAACTTTCCAGCACAGAAATCAGAATTTGCAGTTTTCTTTGCATCAACATGACAACCAAAGATATTGCGAATATTACCAGTCGCAGCCAGAGAACCATTGAGAACTTCCGGTATCGTATTCGAAACAAAATGAAACTTGACCGTAAGATAAGCCTAACCAGCTATATACAGTCTATTTAAAGCTTGCCCATAATGGCTGTTTTTATCGTTTGTATAGCATTATGTCACCGTGTTATTGCCTGATTCTGCAATATTCTATCTCAAAATTGCGTTTATCTTTTGTGAAATATATTTTAACTGTGAAAAAGCAAATAATTATATTTTGTGCTTTATTGAGTTTTGCAGCATTAAGCTGTGCACAACCCGTTTTGATGAAATACAACAACGAATTGTTTGCCTCATCTCAAGGTGTTTCGATGGGAGAAAAATATGTGTTTATCCCTGATGAAAAACACAGTGTGATATTTACCCTGCCCATTTCTGATTCCATTGACCAATGGATTGATAACGGTCATGCCTTGTTTTTTGTACGTGCTATGGATACAAAACGGGAAAAATATCGTGAGCTGATGTTTGCATTGAAAAAAGACACAGGCGGTTACAAAACCGAGTATTTTTCGAAATCGGAGTGGCAAGCGTTCAGAAAATTGCATGGATTTAATGAGTCTGACAGGGAAATGATGTCAGCAGCCATCGGCCGTGATGTTCCGGAACGAAACCTGCAAATCGCCGAAACCAGCGATACACGTAAAATTAAGGATTACGAGTGCAGGAGAGCTTTAGTACAGATGCATGGTGACACCTTTGAAGTCTGGTACAGCCAAAACAATGATTACAGCCACTATTTTGATAATTATTATCGTGAAATTCCCGGCCTTGTTGTTCAGGTGACCAAAGGGAATGAGAATAGACAGGAACTCATGGAGTTCGTCACCCTATCTGAATTGCCATTTTTTACTGAAAAACAAATAAACGATATGGTTAAAAAGCATTGAGCAAAGCCCCCATCTCCCCATCTCTCCATCTCCCCATCTCCCCATCTCTCTATCTCTCAATCTCTCAATCTCTCCATCTCCCCCTCTCTCCATCTCTCAATCTCCCCATCTCTCAATCACCCCATCACCCCATCACTTCCCCAAGTCACTGAATTCTTCCACAGCCATTTCTAATGCCAGGCTGCAGCGAAATGATCCTTTGTGCTTATCATTGTGTTTGCAAACCATTTCCAGATCGTGTATTTTTATTCCTTTTTTCAGGCTGTCCAGTAGCAATTGTTCACTCATGCCGGTTTTTTTGTTTAAATCCCGGGCAATTTCTTTTACCAGGTTTTTTTTAGCAACATTCAGTGCTTTTTCTTCCGCCAGATCCCGTCTTTGGCTGAACGCCATACCGCTAGCGCGATAATAATTTTCATCGGAAGTAATCCGTTCACATGGCAGTTTACGGTTGCATCCAGTTATAAGCAAAAGGGCTACAGCAAAACTTGTTAGTGAGGTGTTTTTAATTGTCATGATATTTTATTGTTGTTGATTTTGTTTGTTGTTTTTTTCGAACTTATCTATCAATCGCATTGAAATGAAGTACGTGATATAGATCAGTACTGGTAAACAAATAAGTTGAATGATTTCGTATGTATAATCCATAGTTTAATTATTTAATAAACGTGTGTATCACCTTCTTTGTCTTCAATTTCGGTATTGTTGATTTTATTTTTATTGATGGATCGCCAGGCGATGACAATGTATCCAACAACAAATGGTATCATCAATGAAACAATGGCCATGGTTTTCAGGGTAAATTCGCTTGACGAAGCATTTTGTATTGTCAGCGATGAGTTTATATCAAAAGACGAAGGGTAAAACGCTGTGTTGTTAAAGCCGGCGACAAAAAATAAACTCATCACCACCAAAACGATGCCCGGGCCGGTAATCCAAAAAGCCCTGTCATCTCCGGTCTTTTTTATCAGCGCCCTGGTTATGCCTGTAATTACTGCGCCGGCACCAGCCAGAAACAATATTGATACCACAGGCATGTCAATAAAATTGTGCAGGTACTTGTGTTTTTCCATGAATACATTCCCGGTGTCAGGGTTCACCGCAAAGCCTGGTTTAAGTAACAATCCAATCGTAAATGCCAGAAAGAAGACAAGAAAGAAAACAGCATTGTTCATTAATTGTTTTCTGGCTTTTGTAATCAGATGGGTGTCATCAATGCTGTGTATTACATACAGAATGCCGGATACACGGGATAAAAACATCACGGTAAAACCCAGTGCAAGGTTATGCCAGTTTGCCAGTGTTTCAAGGCCATGCCAGTTATTTTTCCAGAACGATTCTCTGATGTTGCTGTCAACAATCAGAAAATCAGAGCCATTGAAAAAACTCCCCACAGCAACGCCCAGAAGAAAAGGACCAAACATGCCGTTAATCCACAGGAGCAGGTTAAAAAACTTTTTACCATAAATATTACCCGATTTGGTTCTGTATTCATAGCTGAAAGCCTGAATGGTAAATGAGAGCAATATGGCAACCCACAACCAGTATGCACCGCCAAAGCTGGTAGCATAAAATAGCGGAAACGATGCAAAAAACGCACCTCCAAAAGTCACGAGTGTGGTAAATGTAGTTTCCCATTTGCGGCCGGTAGTGTTCAGCAGCATGTTTTGTTCAGTTTCGTTTTTTTTCAGGTTGAAAATCAATGATTGTCCGCCTTGTACAAAAAGTAAGAAGACAAGCAATCCCCCCAGCAAAGCGATTATAGCCCACCAGTATTGTTGAAGTGCCAGGTATGAAATAGCTGTGTGTATCATGATTTGTCCTCCCCGTTTTTAGATTTAACCTGTGGTTTTGCCGGGCCTTTTTTAATGGCTTTGAACATTATGTTTAATTCAGCGATCAGTAAAGCTGTGAAGATGACAGCAAATATCCAAAACGTGACTTGTACAGAATTGGATGAGATGTTAGTAACGGCAGCAGAAACCGGCATCAGATCCTGAACAATCCATGGTTGCCGGCCCACTTCCACCACAATCCAGCCTGCTTCGCTGGTGATAAAAACCATTGGGATGGCTGCAATTCCCAGGATAAACAATGGTTTTCGCCATTTTATGGTTTCGATTTTATTTGTGTATGCCAGCCACAAAAATACCAGAAACAGTAGCAGGTAAAGAAATCCGGTGGCTACCATGTAATGAAAACAGTAAAAAACCAATGGGATATTGGGTATCAACTCTTTTTCCTTTTCGATGTAGCCATAGCCAAAATGATCGTAATGGGTTTCGAATACATCAAGCTTTGCTTTTGCTGTAGCTGTGTCTTCGGATTTTTTGGCTTCTTTGTAATCACGCAAAGCTTTTACGGCAGTATCACCGCGGGCCATACGTTCCTGAGCCGACATTATGCCCTGAGATTCATTACCATTGATCAGATCCTCAATGCCGGGAACGAAAGCCTCTGTATCTCCAAAACTCAGCCATGAAAGCATTTTTGGAAAAGCCAGTTTAAAATGCATCGGCTTTTGCCCGTCGTTGATCTCTTTTTTATGATTAAGAATGCCGATCCCAATCAGGTCAGCCTCTTGTTTTCCTTCATATAACCCTTCCATGGCTGCCAGTTTCATGGGTTGTTTTTCAGCCACTTGCTGAGCGGAGCCGTGCCCGGTGAAGATAACTGCCAGCAATGAAATAAAACCAAACACAGAGGCGATGATGATGCTCTTTTTTGCCATCATTTGTTCCCGTTTTTTCAGCAAAAACCAACTGGACACGCCAATAACAAAAATGGAAGCCAGTACATACCCGCTGGTTATGGTATGCAGAAATTTATTGATGGCAACCGGACTGAGAAACACTTCCCAAAAATTGACCATTTCATTGCGTGCTGTATCAGGGTTAAATTCCATGCCGACAGGGAATTGCATCCAGCCATTGGCAACCAATATCCACAATGCCGACAGGTTGGCTCCAAGCGCTGTCAACCAGGTGGCAGTCAGGTGGAATTTTTTGCTCACCTTATTCCAGCCGAAAAACATCACCGCAATGAATGTAGATTCCATGAAAAAGGCCATGATACCTTCGATGGCCAGGGGAGCACCAAAAATATCGCCAACAAACCATGAATAGGTTGACCAGTTGGTGCCGAATTCAAATTCCAGTATCAGGCCGGTGGCTACTCCCAAAGCAAAGTTGATGCCGAATAGTTTCATCCAGAATTTGGTGATGCGTTTCCATTCCGGATCGCCGGTGCGCACATACCGGGTTTCCATAAAAGCAATGATGAATAATATACCAAGCGTGATGGGAACAAAAATCCAGTGGTACATGGCTGTAAGGGCAAACTGTGCTCTTGACCAGTTTACCAACGCCCAATCAATGCTCATTAGTGTCATTTTCTTTTTTGTTGGTTAATTGCTCAATAATATGATCGCTTCGTTCCTGATCTGTTTTGAATTCTGTTTTTAAAAAATTGGGAAAAAATAAAAATCTGATTAAAATAAAAATCACAATGCCTTTCAATATGATGATGATCCACAACTGTTTGCCCCATCTTGGCATGTTGCGAAATCCATCACGGTAAAACCTGAATATGTTTTTTATGACTGACATTAAACAAAATCAAAAATAGGAATATTTTTTATTTTAAATCACTACTGACCGATTAAAATTTCAATAAAAAAAGGGGCTACCACCGCAAGGTTTCGCCCCGATGTTGTAAGTTTGTTTTGCTTAACAAAAAACTACAACATGGGCAAAGATACAACAAAGCATTTTGTCGGTCAACCGAAAAGAAAAGATAAGTTTTGAAAAGTTTTATGCCTTTGATTCGACCACTATA
>CAZTNS010000019.1:0-20287 GCA_964615585.1 uncultured Bacteroidales bacterium
CATAAATTTTTACCTTTAGATATTACCGGTTTTCCACTAAGTTTGCAGTAGAACCCATGTTATTTGTACTTATTGTGAAAAAAATCCCGAAGGGATTGAACATAAATAGCCCCGAATGAAATTCGGGGTATAAAATACAGGCACCACCACAACCCCGAAGCGGGTTGAATGTTATTCGGGCTTTGACATTCCCGCACATAATCATATCTGAGAGACTTTTTTGTCCTGCCCTGCAGATATAAAGCGTATTCAGGATTAAAAAAAATGTGCAAACCCGTGGCAGCATTACCATCGCACAACTGTCAACTTCTTTTGAAAGAGTCAATTCTTTAATGGACCACTTGACATGTTTTCACACGATTAGCGGGAGAACTGAAATTTTTTAAACTTAAAATTCAGGCCATTCACAAATTCACCTACGCATTAACCGGATGACCATAATTTCAAAACATCTCAATTAATCATTTTGAAATGCAATTGGTAAAAGATTCCACGAAATTTGCAGTAGAACCGTTTTTTCAAAATAAAAAAAGTAAGCATAGCCATAGTTACGTGGGTCTTTTTTTTATGAAGAAAAAGCGAAAAAAAACAAAACCTGGAGCATCAGATTAGGCTGAACATGACACTAACTATGTTTTTAGTGGATTATGGAATGAAATAGCTAAAACACCATTAATTTGTTTTTTAGGTAAACATCATATTGCCAAAAAGTGCGAAGAAAATGCTGATAAGGTATTGAGGGGGATTTCATGACCCCTATTCATATTCATCAGGGATAAGACTAAGAACAGCATTATATTCAGCCACCGAAAGAGGCAATAAATAAGATTCAGGATCAACAGGCCGGTCATTGATGCGTACTTCATAATGAAGGTGAGGGGCTGTAGAGGCTCCTGTGTTTCCAATTTTACCAATTATTGTCCCTCTGTAAACAACATCTCCATTTTTTACTGATATTTCTGATAGGTGGGAGTATAATGTACTGAAACCATTGCTTCCGTGATCTATAACAATATATTTACCATATCCCCTGTAATCATATCCCATGTGAATAACTTCGCCCCGGGCTGATGCGAAAACATCTTTTCCCTTTGGTGCAGTAAGGTCAACCCCTGTATGAAATTGCCATTTTCCGTTTATAGGACTAACGCGATACCCGAAATCCGACCAGTCTCGTATTAGATCATCAGGATGTACTGGGTAAATTACAGGCGTATGTTGCAGGTTTTCATATTTCGATTTTAATGTCGTGGATACTTCCTTATATGATCTTTTCTGAATGGCTGTTTTTTTATCCAATAAAGAAAGATTTGCAAGGATATTTTCGACTAAAGCGGAATGCTGATGTCCTGATAATGATGCAAACGGGTTGACACCACCAAAACCAGCGTTTCTTATCCTGCCAGGGATGCTGTCAAGACCTGCTGCATCACGGTAATATCTGTTGTCACGTTGTGCAAGATTATTCAAATAATGATCATATACAGCCAGTCTTTTGCTAATATGATCCATGCGTTCTGTCATTTGAGAATTTTCTTTTGTTAAACATCTCTCAACCACAAAATGACGTGCCATAATGAATACACTAAATAAGACAATCCCCAATAATGCCGAAAAAATAAACCCGAATATGGTTCTGATTTTTATCATAAAACTTCTTAATCCCGGTTTTTGTTTGTTGTTCTAAAAGCCATTTCTTTTTAAGAAAAGAAGGCGCAAAATTACAAAAAAACTTTACATTTGCAAATTAAGTGTAAGTGATGTAATTAAAATATTGAATTGGAGATTATGACATCTAAACAAATAAGACAGCAGTTTTTTGATTATTTTAAGAGCAAAGACCACAAAGTGATTCCATCTGCACCAATGGTATTAAAGAACGATCCTTCACTGATGTTTACCAATGCAGGGATGAATCAGTTCAAAGAAGTGTTCTTGGGTAATGCTGATCCTGTAAGCAAGCGTGTGTGTGATTCACAGAAATGCCTCCGGGTGTCAGGAAAGCATAATGATTTGGAAGAGGTGGGTCATGATACTTATCATCATACCATGTTTGAAATGCTTGGTAACTGGTCTTTTGGTGATTATTTCAAAGAAGATGCAATTGATATGGCCTGGGAGTTGCTGACAAAAGTTTATGGAATTGATAAAGACCGATTGTATGTAACAATATTTGAAGGCGACTCTGAAGATGGCTTGTTGCCTGATACTGAAACCGGAAGATACTGGAAAAAACATGCTGAAGAGTCGAGAATATTACCCGGAAGCAAAAAAGACAATTTTTGGGAAATGGGAGATACAGGGCCGTGCGGGCCATGTTCAGAAATACATGTGGACATAAGGCCGGAAGAGGAAAGAAAAAAGGAAGCAGGGGAAAACCTGGTCAATAAAAACCACCCGCAGGTGATAGAGATTTGGAATCTGGTTTTTATTCAATTCAACAGAAAAGCCGATAATACACTCGAAGCATTGCCCCAGAAACATGTAGATACAGGCATGGGGTTTGAACGCCTGTGCATGGTGCTTCAGCATAAAAAATCCAATTATGACACCGACCTTTTCAAGCCGCTGATTCGTGAAATTGCTGCCATGGTAGGTTTGAAATACGGAAAAAAGAAAAAACATGACGTTGCCATGCGGGTGATTGCTGATCATGTCAGGGCGGTGAGTTTTTCCATCGCTGACGGACAATTGCCCTCCAATGTGAAAGCCGGTTATGTGATACGTCGTATTTTAAGGCGTGCTGTGCGTTATGGGTATTCTTTCCTGGGGTATAAAGAGCCCTTTATTTTTGAATTAGTGGATGTGCTTGTAAAAATCATGGGAGAAGCTTATCCTGAACTTGTCAAACAACAAAAACTTATAACCAAGGTTATTAAGGAAGAGGAAGCAGCATTTTTCCGTACCCTGGATAAAGGCATGGACATCATGAATGGCATTGTCAAAGATACGCTTGATAACAATTATCGGGTGATATCCGGTAAAGATGCATTTTCTCTGTATGATACCTATGGTTTTCCATTTGATCTGACAGATTTGCTTGCCAGGGAAAAAAACCTTGTTGTTAACCGTAAGGAATTTAACGATGCCATGCAAGAGCAAAAAGACAGGGCACGAAAAGACGCTAAAAAAGATGCCGGTGACTGGGTGGTGTTGCGAGACGATAAAATTGAAGAGTTTGTCGGATATGATATGACCGAAACAGATGTGGTCATCACCAAGTACAGGGAAATAAAAAAGAAAAAAGGCAGCTTGTATCAGCTGGTGTTTAACATTACTCCCTTTTATGCCGAAAGCGGCGGACAGGTTGGAGACCGTGGTTTTATTATCAATGATGATGAACGTATCGATATTGTGGACACACAAAATGAAAACAATTTGATTGTTCATGTCACAAAAAAATTACCACAAAACCCTGAAAACAAGTTTAAAGCGCAGGTTGATATCAAAGCCCGTCATAATGCAGCAAGAAATCATTCGGCAACACACCTTATGCATAAAGCGCTGAGGGAAGTTCTGGGTAATCATGTGGAGCAAAAAGGATCCCTTGTGCATCCTGATTATTTGCGTTTTGATTTTTCACATTTTGAAAGAATATCCACTAAAGATTTACGTAAAGTGGAATCTCTGGTGAATGCAAATATCCGGGAAAATATGCAGGTGGAAGAACACCGTGATATCCCTCTGGATAAAGCTAAAAAAATGGAAGCACTGGCAATGTTTGGCGAAAAATACGGTGATTTGGTGCGCGTCATAAAATTCGGTGATTCTGCAGAATTGTGTGGTGGCATCCATGTGAAAGCAACAGGGGAAATAGGTTTTTTTAAAATTACTGTGGAAACATCTGTAGCTGCAGGTATTCGTCGGATTGAGGCAATTACAGGCCAGAAAGCCGAACAATACATAATGCAAAAAGTGGATACACTGAAGTCAATTGAAGCGAAATTTAAAAATTCAAAAGACATACTGCAATCTGTTGATAATGCGCTGAAAGAAAATTCACAGTTGCAAAAAGAACTGAAATCCGCTCAAAAACAACTGGTGGAAAAATTGTCCCATGAGTTGGAACCACAAGGAAAAAAAGTGGATGGTTATAAATTGATTGTCGCATCTTTGAATGTAAATAATGCTTCCATGCTTAAAGACCTGGCATTCCGTTTTCGCCAAAAAGGAAATGTTATTGCCGTATTTGCTGCAAACATCGAAGGCAAACCAAATATGGCTGTCATGATTCCTGATAAACTGGTGAAAGAAAAAGACCTCAATGCAGGGACTATTGTCCGCAACGCTGCCAAAAGTTTTAAAGGTGGCGGGGGAGGACAGGCCTTTTATGCCACAGCCGGTGGTGCTGATCCCAAAGGAATTGATGCAGCCCTTGACTACGCCAAAAATCAAATCGAATCTGTGTTTTAAGTCAATTACCTGGTTGATTGTGTCAAGAAACATGCATTTTATAATTCGGTATTGCGATGCTTTTTTGTATTTTTACAGATAATCTTATTGTTTATCAATTAACAATAAGCTTGATTTTGAAATTATAAATTGATTACGGATATATAAATAATAAAAAAGACAAGAGTCCCAATGAAATTTAAACCGGAAAAATACAAGATCACTGATGAACGGATGAAGCCTTTTATTGACCCTGATGAAATATGGGGATACATTGAGGAAACTAAAAACCCTGATAAAGCTGAAGTAGAAGCAGTGATAGCCAAGTCGCTTAATAAGAATAGGTTGAATCTAAGGGAAACAGCCATACTCATCAATGCCAACGATCCCGAACTTGTGGAAAAAATAAAAGAAGGAGCGAGGACGCTGAAAGAAAAAGTGTATGGCAATCGCATCGTATTGTTTGCTCCGCTCTACATCGGGAACAAATGCAAAAATGACTGTACGTATTGTGGGTTCAGGGCGTCCAACAAAGCGGCCGAAAGGCGGACATTATCGGATGAGCAAATTGTGAAGGAAGTGGAAGCCCTGGAAGATAACGGGCAAAAGCGCCTGATACTGGTTTATGGTGAACACGATGATTACGATGCTGATTACATTGCACATACCGTGGACCTGGTATATAAAGTAAAAAAAGGCAAAGGTGAGATCCGCCGTGTTAACATCAATGCAGCTCCCCTGGAAATAGAAGGTTTCCGTACCGTGAGAAAGGCTGGTATCGGTACGTATCAGGTTTTTCAGGAAACCTATCATCCCGAAGCTTATAAAATGTATCATATAAGCGGGCCAAAATCTGACTATGAATACCGCCTTACATCGCTTGATCGTGCCCAGGAAGCTGGTATTGATGATGTTGGGATAGGAGCCTTGTTTGGCCTGTACGACTGGCGTTTTGAAGTGCTGGCCATGGTGCGTCATACCAATCACTTTGAAGCTTGTTACAATGTCGGGCCGCATACCTTGTCATTTCCACGCCTGAAAGATGCTTCCACAGTCAATGTGCCCGATAAATATATGGTGGATGATGCGGATTTTGTCAAACTGATTGCTATTTTAAGGCTGGCGGTTCCATACACCGGGATGATTCTGACAGCCCGTGAAAATGCTAAAGTCAGAGATGAAGTGATGCGTTTTGGCGTCAGCCAGATTGACGGGGGTACCAAACTGGAGCTTGGCTCATACGCTGCCAGTAAAAATGAAAAGCAAAACCTGAACAGGGAACAGTTTGCCATCAATGATAACCGCTCCTTGAATGAAATTATTGATGAATTGCTGGACAAAGGCTATTTACCTAGTTTTTGCACTGCATGTTACCGGCTGGGTAGAACCGGAGAGCATTTTATGGAATTTTCTGTGCCCGGGTTCATAAAACGGTATTGCACACCTAATGCTATCCTTACACTGGCCGAATATTTGGTTGATTACGCACCTGAACACACAGCAAAAAAGGGTTGGAAAGTGATCGATAAAGAAATCAAAAAACTGGAAGGGTTTGGCCGCATCGAAGAACTCAAAAAGCGCATTGAGCTCATTAAGCAGGGAGAACGTGATTTGTATTTTTAAACATTAAACATAAACTTATTATGGATGAAATAAGAATACTTGGTATTTATGTCATGGACCGCATTAAAGAAGCAGGAAGGACCCAGGAGTTGTTGTCGAATTATTCCGCTGTCATCAAAACAAGGCTGGGATTTCATGAAGTAACTGAACAGACCTGCAGCCGGTATGGCATGATTTTACTTGAATTGGAAGGGGACAAATCAACATGGGATAAGCTTGAATCACAACTTGAAGATATTGAAGGCATTCGGGTAAAACACATGAAATTTTCAATTTAAAGCTTTTTCAACTATGGACACACAATTCAATTTTATAGGCATACTGGTTCGTGACCTAGATTTAGATACCACGCAATTGCAGGATACATTGACCTCGTACGGATGCAATATCCGAACCAGGCTTGGACTAAACAGTGCAAGCAATGAAAAAAATCCGCTCATCGTGCTTGATTTGTATGGTGATGAGCAGGAGCAACGCAATTTGTTGTCGGCATTGAAAGCAATCAGAGGCATAGAAGTCAAAAGCATGACATTTTAGTAAGACATAATGCAAAAGATTTTACAAATATCCCTTGCTGCCAGCATCGGCTTGCATGGCACTGTACTTATTTATAAATCCCCTGCACGCCTTAATGTGGTACAAATTGCCACAAAACTGAAAGCGTCAGAGCACCATGTAGCCAAGGTATTGCAAAAGCTTGCAAAAAAAGACATTTTAAAGTCACATAAAGGCCCCGCCGGGGGATTTAGCCTTGGCAAAGATGCCGGTAATTTAAGCTTGCTTGAAATTTATGAAACCATTGAAGGGCCTTTGGCTGATGGCTTATGCCCTGATAAAACCGGCGATTGTCCTTTTGAGGATTGCCTGTGGGGGCATTTTGGTGAACAAACCGGAAAAGATTTCAAAGCATACTTACAAAACACCATGGTGGGGGATTTTTAATAAAACGCATACCCCAGCGTAAAACTGGTGTAATCGGCAACGTGTTTATGGACTTTTACTTCCACCCCGACAAGCATGTTGGTTTTATGTTTGTAGCGAAGGCCCCATTTGTGATACCAGATGTTGTCATTATCCATTTGGTTGAACACATAAAAGCCCAGTTTCTGGCTGAAACGGAATTTTCCCATCACAAATTCATGGCCTGCAAACACGCTCATAATGTTAGGGTTGGCAGACAGGTTATAATATTCGATTGACCTGGTATGCAATCCGCTGAGGTTCCATTCCAATCCGCCCAGCACGTTACTCAGGTTGCTCATTCTTCTTCCCGTCAATATTTCAGCACCACCAATCAAATGGATTTCTTTTTCATCGTAGGTTTTTGATTTGGCTGTCAGGTTTGTGTTGAGCCTGGCAATCCATTTGTTTGTGCACGTTTGAACAGGAATGCTGTCAGTCCTGTTTTTCAGAGGAGCAAAGTCGGGAGAATAGTATAACCCTATCCCTGCAGACGGCCAGTTTATGCCTTTGTTGGGCGCTCTGGCACCTCCATTGGAAATGTGATTGAACGCAAAAACCACATCGGAAAAAAGATTGTCATTGATTTTAAAATAAGCCCCAAGCGCTATCTGCAGTGAAGAATTAACATACATGGAATAAGACCGGTTTTCAGGGTTGTGAACTTCGTCGTGAGGATTTGTATTGTATTCCAGTCCTGCCGTGCCTCTGATGATGGGGCTGATTCTTTTGTCTGACAACATATGGTATTGCACATAATAGGCCAGGTGTATGCCGTGACCCAACACCACGTTGTCGTAATTTTTATACGCCAGCAACCAGCCTGTGGAGGGGTAACACCGGCAAGTGTTCCATACATCGGAAGATGTGTGCCTTTTTGAATATTCCAGTTCTATGGCCCATGGCCGTGAGCCGGCTGTATTTTGTACGGCTTCGGAATGAGCAAACACGGCACCATTGTAGTGCTTTATCCCGTAATGATGATATGCATCCTGATACGTTATCACATCCTGAGATATGAGCAGCAAAGGGGTCAGAAAAAAAAAGAAGAAGCAAATGTATGTTCTGAAAATATGCATGCACTTAAATGGTGTTTCATGTTGTCTCAAAAGCATTAATAGTCAACAATATAAAATTCTGTACGCCGGTTTTTTGCCCTGCCTTCTTCTGTTTTGTTGCTTGCCACCGGTTGGTTTTCACCAAACCCTTTATAATCCATGCGTGATTCATCTATGTTTTTTTCAGACAGGTAGTTATATACTGCTTTTGCTCTTTCTTTAGATAAAGCCAGGTTTGTGGAGGCTTTGCCAATGTTGTCTGTATGACCATGAATCTCGAATTGTATTGTTGGATTGTCGTTGAGAAATTCAATAAAATTATCAAGAACAATAAGGCTTTTATCGTCAAAATTTGAGGATGCAAAATCAAAATAGATGTCATTGATTTTTACAGCTTGTCCTTTTTCAATGGGCTTGACTTCCATATCCACTTCAATGGGCACATCAGTGTCAAGTTCATCAGGATCAATATATTTGGAAGTAAAACTGTAGTTCTCCTTTTTGACAATCATAATGTAGTCATCTTTTTCTTCCTCATCCATTCTGACAGCCACAGCATAATCCCCTGTATCGTAGTTGATGAGTCCTTCAGATACTTCTGCTGAATTGGTATTTTTGACCTCAACACGGGCATCGGTCAGGGGTGTTCCTTTTTCATCTATCATTTGGCCTTTGACAAACAGCACTTCATCAGGTCTAACCTTTTCATGCAATTTAAAACCATATATGTCATACCCGCCTTTTCCCTTGCCGGCCAGTTGATTGGATGCAAAATATGCCCTGTTCCCCTGGGTATTAACTACAAAACCGAGGTCGTCATTTTCTGTGTTGATGGGAAATCCTATGTTAACAGGTTTTTGCCATTCCCCATCAACATATTGTGAGTAAAAAATATCATATCCGCCAAGTCCGGGATGACGGTCAGAGCAAAAGTACAGGGTTTTATTGTCGGCATGAAAAAAGGGAGATTTTTCATTTCCTGATGTATTTATGGGTTTTCCGATATTTTTGGCTTTGCTCCAGGTTCCGTCATTCTGGCGTTCAGAATAGTAAATATCACTGGTTTGCTCATCACTTTCAGTGTCATCATTTCCCATGTTTTCCGGCCTGATGCTGGCAAAGAAAATTCTTTTACCATCAGGAGAAATGCTGGGCTGGCTTTCCCATGTCCATTTGTTGTTGATGGATTCACCCATATTTTTTAAAGCTGTCCATCCGGATTCGGTACGTTTAGACACATAAATATCACAGTTTCTATAATCTGCACTGACAAAATCACATTGGGTAACATACAAACATGAATTGTCAATGGTGATGCTTATTCCGCCCTGGTTATTGCCCTTATTAAACGGAGATGGCATTGCCTTGGTGTTGTTATAATGCATGAATGTTGAATCAGCCTTGTAACCAACTGTAAATTCTTCGATCATCCGTTCACCGTAAATGCTATTAATGTCATTTTTGAGGTAGCGTCTTGTGAAAAACATCAATTCCCCATCAGGTGAAATCAGTGGTAAATATTCATCATCAGGGGTTGAAACTCCCTCCACTGGTTCGGGATCAAAAGGAACAGGGTTGTCTTTAAGGTTTTGTATTTCTTTTAACTCATTTACTATATTTTCTGCGGCTGAGTATTCCGGCGTTTCTTTGTTCCCATGTTTGATGTAAAAATCCAGGTATTCAATTGCTTTCTTGTCGTTGTTTTCAAGATAAAATATTTCGCCTATGAGATAATTTACAATATAATCATTATAACCCGGACATAAGTTAACTACTTGGATCATATAATTTTGAGTTTCTGACCTTTTTCGTTTTTTTGTTTGTGGAAAAGTGCTGTTTTCATATTCATTATATGTTATATCAGCAAGCGCATAATAGGCATCTGCATATTCCTTATCTTTTTCTAATGCCTTGAACAGGAATTCCTTTGCTTGTTTTCTGTCCTGATAATAAACATCCATGGCTTTGTCAAAGAATTTCTTTGCCTTTTTGTTGTCTGTTGTACCACAACTGTCATTCCCGGGCACTTGTGCATTTAGAAATGTCTGAAATACAAGACCTGTAAGCATAATGATAATGAAGTATGTTGCTTTCATATTTGATATGATTGAGTCCACTCCAAAAAGTAATTTTTCGCCACAAAAGCACTAAAACACGAAATCCCACCAAAATTTAAATATCTGTAAATCATTCTTTTGTGTGGTTTGTAGATTTTATTTCGGCTTCCATCAATACAAGTGTGTTTTAGTGGCATAATTGTCATTTTTTACTTTTTGGAGTGGACTCATGATTGCAAAAATAACAATGCTTATTTAATAACGCAGATAAATATTCTAAATTATTTAATTGTAGAATTAGTTCTGATAAAAACGGAAAAGGGGACTCATTTTAGAAAACAAAATCCTGCCACAATGGCCTTTTTAAAGCACAGCGCATGCCAAAACGGCAGTGAATTTCATTTGGCTCGTAATTTGACGCCTTATAACTGAATTGTCAAACCAGAAAAAAAGGAGATAAAAGATATGAACCTAAACAATTTTACCATAAAAGCGCAGGAAAGCCTGCAAAAAGCACAGCAAATAGCATCCGGCTATAATCACCAGGGAATTGATACCGGGCATTTGCTGAAAGCCATGCTCACCGAATCGGAAAACATTGTATCTTATTTGTTCAACAAAACCGGGGTGCCAATGACCACAGTGAGCCAGGCAACCGATAAAATCATAGAATCATATCCGCAGGTAAGCGGTGGTGAAGCATATTGGACAAAGTCAGCTTCAAAAGTGTTGCAGAATGCGTTGAAAGAAGCTCAAAATTCAGGGGATAAATTCGTATCCGTAGAACACATTTTACTCACCCTGGTTGATGCAGGTGATGATACAGCCAAAATGTTGAAAGATGCCGGGCTTCAATCCAAACAACTCAAATCCGCCATTGAAGACCTGAGAAAAGGAGAAAAAGTGGATTCTCAATCTGCCGAAGAAACCTACGATGCCCTGAATCGTTTTGCCATCAATCTGAATGAACTGGCCAATTCAGGAAAATTAGACCCTGTTATCGGCAGAGATGAGGAAATCCGACGGATATTACAGATTTTATCCCGCCGTACTAAAAACAACCCCGTGTTGATTGGCGATGCCGGTGTCGGAAAAACGGCCATTGCCGAAGGGCTTGCCCAGCGAATTGTGCAGGGCGATGTGCCCGAAGGTTTGCAGAACAGGCAAATTTTCAGTCTGGATATGGGGGCGCTCATCGCAGGCGCTAAATACCAGGGTGAGTTTGAGGAAAGGCTGAAATCCGTTGTTAAAGAAGTCGTTGGCTCCGAAGGGGAAATCGTGCTATTTATTGACGAGATACATACGCTCGTAGGCGCAGGAAAAACCCAGGGCGCCATGGACGCAGCCAACATCCTGAAACCTGCACTGGCACGGGGAGAACTCAGGGCTATAGGTGCCACAACCCTGGATGAGTATCAAAAACATTTTGAAAATGACAAAGCCCTCGAACGTCGATTTCAGAAAGTGATGGTAGATGAACCAGACGAAGCCAGTGCCATTTCAATACTCCGTGGCCTGAAAGAAAGATATGAGAATCACCATAAAGTGAGGATTAAAGATGAAGCCATCATTTCGGCGGTAGAACTTTCACACCGCTATATTACCGAAAGGTTTTTACCCGATAAAGCCATTGACCTGATTGATGAATCAGCTTCTAAATTAAGGCTGGAAATGAATTCTCTTCCCGAAGAAATTGATGAAATCGAAAGGCGAATCAAACAGCTCGAAATTGAACGGGAGGCCATTAAGCGGGAAAAAGACAAAAAGAAACTGGATGAACTGGGCAAAGAACTTGCCGAGTTGCAGGATAAGCGAAATCAAATGCGGGCATCCTGGGAGCAGGAACGCAATATCATTGACGAAATTCAAAAAACCAAAAAAGCCATTGAAGAATACCGTTTTGAAGCTGATAAAGCCGAACGTTCCGGCGATTATGGTGCCGTAGCCGAAATACGTTACGGCAAAATCAAAGAAGCCGAAGAAAAAATAAAAACCCTGCGTGAAAAGCTCATCAAAAAACAGGGCGACAAAGCCATGATACGCGAGGAAGTATCAACCGAAGACATTGCTGAAGTGGTGTCCAGGTGGACAGGTATTCCGGTCAGCAGAATGATGCAAAGTGAACGTGAAAAGCTCTTAAAACTTGAGGATGAATTGCACAAACGGGTTGTAGGACAAGACCAGGCCATAAACGCTGTCAGTAATGCTGTGCGTAGGAGCAGGGCTGGCATGCAAGACCAGAATCGTCCCATTGGTTCTTTCTTGTTCCTGGGATCCACAGGTGTTGGTAAGACCGAACTGGCCAAAGCGCTGGCGGAATTCCTGTTTGACGATGACGATATGATGACCCGCATTGACATGTCGGAATATCAGGAAAGGCATTCCGTTTCGCGTCTGGTTGGCGCACCTCCGGGATACGTAGGATACGACGAAGGCGGTCAGCTTACCGAAGCGGTGCGTCGTAAGCCATATTCTGTTGTTCTGCTTGATGAAATCGAAAAAGCACATGCCGATGTGTTCAATATATTGCTGCAATTGCTTGATGATGGTAGGCTGACAGACAACAAAGGACGGACAGTCAACTTTAAAAATACGATCGTGGTGATGACCAGCAATATGGGAACATCACTATTGCAAGAAGCCTGGAAAGATTACCAGGGCGATGAATTGCCACAGGAAAAACGGGATGAAATCCGCAAACAGTTGTTGCAATTAATGCGAAAAGAGGTAAAACCGGAATTTCTGAACCGTATTGACGATGTACTGTTGTTCACACCGCTGACCAAAACCGATATGAAAGGCATTGTGAAATTGCAGATGGAAATGGTTCGCAAACGCCTGGAGAAACAAAGCATCAAGCTTGAAATCACAGACAAAGCCATTGATAAACTGGCTGAAAAAGGCTGGGACCCGCAATTTGGTGCCCGTCCGGTGAAACGTGTCATTCAAAAAGAAATCCTGGACGCTGTCTCCATGGAAATCATTGCCGATAAAGTGGACAAGGCCAAACCGATCAAGGTTGATTATCAGGATAATGAATTTACTTTTGCCAACTGATTGGTTAGCAGCATCAGCGTCGGTGTCGCTCTATGCGACACCGATGCTAACGCCGAAAATAAATTCTGCATAAATTATTTTTCCATTGAAACTATATTTTTATTACTTTTGTAATATATGCAAAGTAAAACACAATATATCGGGCGTTTAATTCGTAAAAAGGTTAATTTAGTTGATGAAAATGCTGAAGTAATTTTGTATGGTTCAAGGGCTCGGGGCGATGAACATCCCGATTCTGATTGGGACATTCTGATATTAACAGATTATCCGGCAAATTTGAATGTTGAACAAAAATTCAGAAACCATCTGTACGAACTTGAACTTGAAACCGGCGAAGTGTTTTCTATCTTTGTGTATTCGAAAAACAACTGGTCTTCTAAGCAACGCATCACTCCGTTTTATCAAAATGTAACACAGGAAGGCATACGTTTATGAAAGATAAAGATCGAAAAGAATATGTCAAATACAGATTAGAAACAGCCTATAAAACCTTTGATGCAGCTAGAGTATTGGCAGATAATGATTTTTGTAATTCGACTGTAAACAGGCTTTATTATGCACTTTTCTATGCAGTGAATGCATTGTTAATATCAAATAATATTCAGACGAAATCTCATTCATCAACAAAAAGCCATTTTTCCATGCATTTCATTAAAGGGTTCTACTGCAAATTTTGTGCAAACGAGGGCAGAGCCAAGCCGATGTCCTGAGCGCAGTCGAAGGGTTGCTTGAGCTATGCCGAGAGCAGCCAAAATTATTCAATTTTAATGGGTTATGATTAGCGGCCTGTTTACCTGATCTTTTTTTGATACCGTTAGTTTTCCTTTCTACCTTTCGAAAACAGGAAAATAATTACCTTTTCTATGTGCCTATGTGACCTACTGTGGTTCAAAAATTTGGAGACATCTCAGGTTGGAACCACATAGGCACAGTAGGACACATAGGAATTCACATAGGATTAGCGATAAAAATCATCTGGCTAAACATTGAATGGATAAAAGAAAATTATAATAAATAATAATGAATTATTAGCTTTAGATATTCCTGGTTTTCCACTAAGTTTGCAGTAGAACCCATTAAAACGGGTAAACTGGATAAAAAATACGGCAAATTATTGTCACAATTGCTTGATTGGAGGCAAAAAGGAGATTATGAGAACATATTTGAATTTGATAAAAAAGATGTTGAGTTGTTGTTTCCACAAGTAAAAGAAATGATTAATAGAATTTCAAAAGAAGTAAATAACAACATGATAGCTGAATAATTTTTCATTGCAACACCAGTGTCATGTCAAGCCAAATATAACACCGGTTTTAATCCGTTATCTGAACCGTATTGACGATGTACTGTTGTTCACACCGCTGACCAAAACCGATATGAAAGGCATTGTGAAATTGCAGATGGAAATGGTTCGCAAACGCCTGGAGAAACAAAGCATCAAGCTTGAAATCACAGACAAAGCCATTGATAAACTGGCTGAAAAAGGCTGGGACCCGCAATTTGGTGCCCGTCCGGTGAAACGTGTCATTCAAAAAGAAATCCTGGACGCTGTCTCCATGGAAATCATTGCCGATAAAGTGGACAAGGCCAAACCGATCAAGGTTGATTATCAGGATAATGAATTTACTTTTGCCAACTGATTGGTTAGCAGCATCAGCGTCGGTGTTGCTCAAAGCGACGCCGACGCTATAAAAGGCTATAACCCGCCATATTTAACGTATTTCAATAAATTTAAATACAAGAAGGAAAATACGCCGGTATTTTTGATTTAGGATATACTTAATTTTATTTTTGGTTTTTACCCCAAACCAACATTCAAGTTTACCATAACCAAAAATAATTCATTTGGGAAAAAGGAGAGGAGAGGAGAGGAGTCACCATTTACAATTGTAAACATTATTGAAAAATAGACTATGTTTACAAATGTAATATGCCTGAATTTACAATTATTAATCATGAAATCGCATGTTGTTTTACAAGTTACAATTTACACCTTTACACTATCTGGTATAAGCAAAATATGATATTTAATTTACTCATATTCTGTATCATACAATCACTTAGCTACAGCATAAGTTAAACTAAATTGTTACTTTTGTACAAATTCCATGTAAAACACAGTAAAATAAGAGGTGTTAAGCTATTTAAATACTTGAAAGCCAGTTTTTTTAACCTTTAAAACAAAATATTACTTTAAGCAAGCTAATGATCAATTATTTTATTACATTGAATGACAGTTTATTAGATGATTTATACCTGTAAGCGCTGTTTGATCACCTTTTCCAGGCTATATACGGCCTTAAAACAACAAAATGTCCCTATATTTCACTTATATCAATGAAAATATAAACAAAGCCCACTGGGAATTTTACGTAATAAAAAGAAAATTTGTGTCTGAAAAATATGACATTAAACCTGATATTTCAGGAATGTAAATTCACGGATAAGTTACAAATGTAAATTTCATAAAATTACAAATGTAAATAAAATATTGTTTAACTTTGTAACGATTAGACTTTACAAAAATGAATGTCAGTTTTACAAATAATGCAGTTAACGCTCAGAAATTAAACACATGAAGGATCGTATTTTACAAATCGTTAAAGAAGAGGAAATGACAAACAGCCGGTTTGCCCAGGAAATTGGCGTGCAACCTTCCAGTATTTCTCACATTGTCTCAGGGCGTAATAAAGCCAGTATTGAGCTCGTCACAAAGATACTACACCGTTTTCCGGGCATCAATCCTGAGTGGCTTCTGATGGGAAAAGAGCCAATGTACAAAACCGGGCGGGTAACTGAGCGGGTTGAAAGCACAGGGGATCTGTTTTCCCAGCCTTCCGGAACGCCTGGCAGGCAACAGGACACTATCCATAAAGATACCAAGGATAACCCTGAAAAATCCGGTGAGTCCAATGCGTTTCATCGTGATGAAGCACCGTTGGATAATGCTCCAAACGGCAAAACCGGTAAAAAAGTGGAAAAAATTGTGGTTTTTTACGCAGATAACACTTTTTCTGAGTACAATCCGGCGTAAATATGTATCTTTGCCGTGAAATAATAGCGGTATGAAAAAACATGTGCATAATCTTCAAGTTGTTGACAACCAAAAGCTAACAGATTCTTATTTCCTGTTAAAGCTCACTCTCAACAAGCCATTGCCCCCCATGAACCCGGCACAATTTGCTGAAATCAAAATCGACAATGCCCCCAATACATTTTTACGCCGTCCCATTTCCGTACACGATGTGGATGTGGATAAAAATGAGTTGCATCTGCTGATTGAAATAAAAGGCGAAGGCACACAAAAATTATCAGAACTGAAACCCGGAAACCGGCTTGATACTATATATCCGCTTGGCAATACATGGACAGTTCCGGCTGATGCTTCCCGTGTGCTGCTGATAGGTGGTGGTTGCGGTGTGGCTCCGTTGCTCTATACAGCCCGTAAATTTGCTTATGAGGGCCTCAATGTGAGTACGCTGATTGGTGGACGCTCAAAAGAAAATCTCCTCCGGAAAGAAGCGTATGCGGCCTGTGGAGATGTTTACACCTGTACAGAAGATGGTTCACATGGCGAAAAAGGCTTGGTTACCGAACACTCTGTTATCAAAAGACTTTCAGATTTTGATGCTGTATATACCTGCGGTCCTGTAGCCATGATGAAAGCTTTGGCAGCACTGGCACAGAAAAATGATGTATTTTGCCAGGTATCGCTCGAAAATACCATGGCTTGTGGCATTGGCGCTTGCCTGGTGTGTGTACAGAAAACCAAAAACGGCAACAAATGCGTATGCACTGAGGGCCCCGTTTTCAATGTAAACGAACTGATATGGTAAACACAAACGTAAATCTCAACAAATTACAATTGAAAAACCCTGTGCTTACTGCATCAGGAACCTACGGCTACGGCCGGGAATTTGAAGATTTTACAGACCTGAATAAATTGGGAGGCATCGTGGTAAAAGGCACCACCTTGCATCCCCGCGAAGGCAATCCTTACCCGCGTATGGCCGAAACCGCTTCCGGGATGCTTAATGCTGTTGGCCTGCAAAACATAGGCGTGGAGGCTTTTGCTTCGGATATTTACCCGGATATAAAAGCTTTACACACCAACATCATTGTGAACGTTTCCGGCTCAGCCATAGAGGATTATGTAAAAACAGCGGAAATAATCAACGCTTTGGAGCGTATTCCCGCCATTGAGCTCAACATTTCCTGTCCCAATGTAAAAGAAGGCGGCATGGCTTTCGGGACATCCTGCCAGGCGGCTGCTGAGGTGATTAAGGCAGTGCGTGCCGTGTATGATAAGCATTTGATGGTAAAATTATCTCCAAATGTCACCGACATTACTGAAATAGCACAGGTGGCAGAGCAGGAGGGAGCCGATTCGGTTTCGCTGATCAACACGCTCATGGGGATGGCCATTGATGCAGAAACGCAAAGGCCGGTACTTTCAACCGTTACAGGAGGACTAAGCGGGCCGGCTGTAAAACCTGTGGCCCTGCGCATGGTCTGGCAGGTATCTCAGGCTGTTAACATCCCGGTTGTAGGCCTTGGCGGTATCATGAATGCCGGGGATGCCATCGAATTCATGCTGGCCGGCGCTTCGGCTGTGCAGGTGGGTACCGCCAATTTCATCGATCCGCAGGCAACCGAAAAGATCATCACTGGCATTGAAGATTACATGAAACGGCATGGCATCAACGATGTTACAGAGTTAGTTGGAGGAATGGTGATGGAGTGAGGGAGATTGAGAGATTGAGAGATAGGGTGATTGGTGATTTTTACTAATTTGGGCGTGCCCCTTATTTTTTATCAACCTTCTGGGTTGTGTTGATTTTGTCAGCACTAATAAGGTGGTATGATTATTAGTTAAAACAAATCAACCCTGAAGGTTGATAAAAAATAAGGGTCGGTCTTCGGCTGCTAGCTGCTTTGTTTCGCTTTCAACCTGATATCCTGTGGACAGGAGCTTCCTCCGGTCGCTCTGCCACAGCAACAGGTTGTAAAAGCTCAACTTCAGCAGGCTAATACGCCTACGCCCTCACGCAATACGTTACAAAATAGCCATAAAGGTAAACCATACACATTAACAAAAACAGGAAACAGATTAAAAAATTCTTATTTTGATTATTTTCCTTTAATCATTTTAAAGATATGTGTTTTGCCAGAGGTGTCAAGTATTTTAATTAGATAAAGACCAGGCTCTAAACGGGTAGTTTTTATTGAATTTCCATCAAATGTCTGATTTTTTATCCATTGACCTATTGAGTTGTATGTTTTAATGGCTACCACAGCTTCAGGTTTATTGATGAAAATTTCATTGGAAAACGGATTAGGGTAAAGGTAAAAGGGAGCATTTTCATCAGGAATAAACTGACAAGTAATGTTAATGTTGCTATCCATTATAATAATATCTCTTTCCTCTTGTGATATTAGATCCCCTGAGTATTTTTCAAATCGGTAATATTTTTCAGGTTGAGCATTTATAATTACAGGTGTTTCTTCATTAAAAGTTATAGGTGAAGCATATAAAAGACTGTTATTTATCAGTACGCCTCCTTTTCCCGATATAGAAATGGTTAATGTAAACTGCCGTGGGTTAATGTTTGCTTGCGAAACAGGTGTGCTGTCGGTATTTAAAATGTAATTTTCAGCATCTTCTCCGCACAGGGATGCGTATTCAATGACAACAGGGATATTATTTCCCGGTCCAGCGGAAATAAATTCTATATCAAGGTTGCAAATAAATACACTGTCACCTGCTATAATTACTTCAGGATACAAATTGTTGTCTATAATCCATGCTTCAGTTGTTTCATCATAGGTTTTGTCAGCAACGGTAAAACTCCCGGCTATAAAAACTTCTTTTGGAAATATACTGGCTTGTAAATAATCAGGTTGCACAAGAGAGTAATTACTGGCACCTGACCCAATAACAGACATAAATGACACAACCGGAATATCTGTACCGACATCTTTTTGGATAAAAGTACCCATATAAGCGTTATCAAGCATCACAAATTCGTTATTGATCACACCATCCAATTCAGCGCCGGAAATTACACAATTATATGTTCCGTCATAAATTTTATCCATGGCCTCTGCATGTATGACGTTCAGTTCTTTAGGAAATATGCTCGCAAAAGCGACCTGATAGTTGATCGCGTAATCATCTGCATCTGCACCTGTAAGTTCCAACCCAAAAATATATACAGGTTTTTCATCGCCGACATTTTTGTTATTAAAATATGCAGAATAATTGGTGCTATCAAGCATCACTTCATCTCCCTGGTCAATTCCATATAGTGGCCCAAAGCTTAAAATCTGCGCATCTGTGGTAGCATCATAAATTTTATCTTTAGCTACAATATCTTTCATTGCAAGAATTGTTTTATCAGTTACAGTCAGTGTTCCGTTAATATAGTTTATGTTGTAGTTTTCCATTCCCTGTCCTGTAGCATTCGAAGGTATTATAGGATATTCGCCAATATCTGCATTAAAATCACTACCGGGGCTATATAAATGCACACTATCAATGTAATCTGTTCCCACAAGCCCGGAAACCATGAATTCATTACCGGTAAAAACGTATTCATCGCCATAATGTTTATTGAAACTGATTGCAATAATATCAAGCTCTGCAGGGTTGATTGTCATGCTGTCTGAGGCATATCCCTGGTAATTTTGCTCATCAATAAAAACTTCTACAAAGTATAATCCTATGTTTACAGGCAAAGCTGTATCTCCATCGTAAGTGATGTTATAGTTAAGACCGGTGGGAACAGTTGTTACGCTTACAGATTTTTCAGTATTATCGTAATAATGGATCAAATCGCTTATTATAATATCAGCAAACGCTTTTTCAACAAAAACTTCAATATAACCAATTACACTGTTGTAACAACCGGAATCAAATGGAATAAATATAACTTCAGCATCAAATATGCCGCAACTATCCGGTATAGAAGAAGGGGACATAAACTCAAAAGTTCCGTTAACACTTGCTAAACCTCCGGTGAGCTCAGACATACCTAAAGAATCTCCATAAAAAATTGAATCAGCAACAGGCCATTCTGATACTGTGGGAGTGGAATAATCTACCAATACATTAACGGTTCCGTCAATTGAATTATAGCA
>CAZTNS010000019.1:20387-27245 GCA_964615585.1 uncultured Bacteroidales bacterium
ACTGGATGCTTCTAAGCTTTCGCTGCAATAAATTGAGCCGGCATCAGGCCATTCTGAAATGACAGGTTCAGATATGTTAACGGTAATATTTAATGTGTTATAAACACTGTCGTAACATGCGATATCATTTGGAACAAAACATATATCTGCATCATAAATACCGGCTTCGGAGGTTACATGTGTGCTGTCAATAAGAATGAAATCTCCAGGAACGCTGGCATTTCCTCCAATTAGTTCTGTTTGCGAGAGAGAATCACCACAAAAAATATCCGCTGTCTGAGGCCACTCGTATATCTCCGGTGTAGAAAGATTAACCACAACATCCACGGTATTATTGACCGGGATGTAACATCCCGGGTCTGTGGGCATGAAACTAACATCAACGCCATAAATTCCTGCCTGAGGTGGGATATAGGACTCATCCTCAAAAACAAAATTGCCTGGTACATTTGCTGTTCCACCTACAAGTGCTGATGCCCCAATGCTTTCTCCACAGGAAATGTTGCTTGCAACAGGCCATTCTGATACTATGGGAGTGGAATAATCTACCAATACATTAACGGTTCCGTCAATTGAATTATAGCAAGATGGATTGTCAGGGATGAATGATACTTCAGCCGTAAAATCACCGGCTTGCTGTGGGATTGTATCCTCATTGGTAAAAACAAAACTGCCTGGCACACTTGCAGACCCGCCTGTTAAACTGGATGCTTCTAAGCTTTCGCTGCAATAAATTGAGCCGGCATCAGGCCATTCTACAACTTCGGGTTCTGTTATATGGACATAAACAGATACGGTATTGGATATCGTATCCATACAAAAACCTTCTGTAGGTGTAAATACAACAATGCTCTGAAACAGACCTGCACTGTTTGGAATATTGCCGGGATTTAAAAAAGAAAAATTTCCATCAACCTCAGCATTTCCTCCATTTAGTGTTGCGGTGCCCAGGCTATCTCCACAATGAATTGAATCGGCTTCTGGCCATTCTGTTACTTCAGGCGGTGTGCCTGTAACCTGTAAATTAATCAACGTATCTTCAGGTTGAAAACAATGGTTGTTATCCGGCAAAAAAATGACAGGAACCTGATAAACTCCCGGAGAATTAAAAGCAACATTGACAGTATCAAATGCAAAAGTACCGGAAACCATGCTTTCACCTCCTGATAAACTTGAATCATCAAGTGAATCTCCACAATTTATTGATGAAGCTAAAGGCCATTCGGTAACGGATAGGGAAAGCTCATTTGAAAGATAGGGATACCCATCATTTATTGTATAATTGGTGTCAGCAACCCATACGTTTTCAAAATCGTATTCTGTGAATGTATTTGCAGCATGAGGGAATGTCATTTCTGCAGTGGTTCTTCCTGCTGCGCCGACAGAACTGTCTTGTTCTGATGTTTCCATGTCAAAATAGTTGCCGCTCATTTCAAAATTTGAACCGGTAACAAATGTACCTATAAATCCTTTGTTTGGTATGTTTTCACCATCATAAGTAACTTTCCCTGTTGAATAAGAATTCATAATTTTTCCATAATCATTGGTGCCGGCAAAACCACCAATGCTGTTAAATGGGTAATTGGCCTCTATGTTTCCTCTGGAATAACAATTTCTAATTATACTATTTTTTGAATTTCCTATCAGGCCACCAGATTTATTTCCCTCAATTACAGCACTAGATGAACATTTTGTAATCAAAGTTCCTGCTTCTATTGTACCAACTAATCCTCCGCCTCTATTTGTTAAAATATTTCCTTCGCTATTACAATTACACATGATGCAAGAATAAGTACGACCAATTATGCCACCAATAGCCAAACCTGACCCTATATCGCAAGCATTTATATGACAATTACTAATTATAGATTGATGCGCATCCCCAACAATACTCCCAATTCGATTCTGCCCTGTGATGTTTACATTAAACATATTTAAGTTAATGATGGTTGCATAAGATATGCTTGCAAACAATGCCTGACAATCTGTGGGTCTATCGATAAACAACCCAATAATTGAATAGTTATTCCCGTCAAAATATCCCTGAAAATCACCACCAACATCACCAATGGGTATCCAGCCTTGTCCATAATTATAATAATCACCGCCAACCGCACATTCGTCAGTTAGGTCAATGTCATTGATTAAAACAAAATGTACATTGTTATTGTCAAGATAATTCCTGACATTGTTTAGATGTTCATGTGTGCTTATTTGATATGGGTCGGATGCAGTACCATTTCCGCCGGCAAATTGCCCCAAAACGGTTAATGGCATGCTCAAAGCGATAAATGATAATATTGTCAATAATGTCCTCATTGAGTGCTCAATTTAAAATGAATATGGTAATTTACCATATTGGAATAATCGGCGAGATCCATATTCAATGGCAATTTTTTCATAACAAATTATGTGATTTGATGCTTTTGCTTTATCGTAAAAATAGAAAAAATGTGTTACTTAAACAAATTATTTTAAAAAATCATGACTATTTGAGGCATTAACAGGGGCGGGAAATATTAACCCAAAAAGCAATAACAATCAGCCAAATTGACGTTAATTTGGCCATTGGATTGGCTGAATTTAGCTAAATTTGGCTAATGACTAAGCCAATCCAGGTAATTTTTGGGATGAATGACATCAAAAGAAGCTTCCGGATAAGCCGTTTGCCAGGCAGAAGGTGCTTTTGCCTGACGTTTTGGATTCCATTTCATTTCATACGCATGTAATTTCCCATTGATTTCTTCAATCCAGTCAATTTCCTGCTGATCATACGTCCGCCAGAAATAACATGAGGCATGTAACCGATGATATGATAAGTACTTCATCCGTTCGGCTATGATGAAATTTTCCCACAGTTGGCCAGTGTCATTACGCATTTCAACGGGATTAAAATTACGTATTAGCAGATTCCGTACGCCGTTGTCATAAAAATACCACCTGTGCATTTTTGTTATTTCCTTCCGCAAATTCCGGCTGAAACCTTCAATCTTAAAAACAATAAACACCTTGGAGAGTAAATCCAGGTAACGTGCAACCGTATCTTTATGAATCTGCAATTGCTTTGACAATTCGTTCAGGGAAATTTCATGTCCAATTTGGAAAGCAATAAGCCTCAATAAATTCCTGATTTTATCAGAATTTTTTATGCCTTCAAATTCAAGAATATCTTTAAATAAATAATCGTTGCCTAATTCATAAAGATAATTCTCTTTTTGTGTTTTATCACTGGTCTGATCTGAGTCGGGGTAACATCCGTATATTAGTCTTTCCGGCAGTTTTCCCTGTGTTACATTTATGTTTTCATGGTTTAGAAATTCCTGGATAGCGAAAGGATAGAGGTGCCATGTTTTTTTTCTTCCGGTCAGCGGTTCTCCAAACTGCCTGGATATATCAAATGCAGATGATCCCGTTGCTATTACTTTAATTTCATTAATATTATCAACCAGAAATTTCAGCTTTTTTCTCACATCGGCAATCTTTTGTGCCTCGTCAATGAAAACATAGTCATATTTACCAAAAATCAATTTATAATGTGCTTTACTGACCGGTTCAAATAATTCCTGATCAGACATATCTTCGCCATTCAATTCTAGTATTTTGCTTTCGATTTGTTTGGTTATTTGTTGCATCAACCAGGTTTTTCCGGTACGCCTGGCACCAGTTAACAAGACCACTTTATTGGGTTCTATGTCTGCAAGTAGTTTATTACTTATTTGTCTTTCAATATATTTCATGGTTTAATTTTTTTTGTAAAGGTAAAAAAAAAACATTGTAATCAGCCAAATTTACATTAATTTGGCCATTGGATTGGCTGAATTTAGCTAAATTTGGCTAATGGTGTTGGTTTTGCGCCAGGACGCAGCCGAATATCCTCTGTGCTGCGATGGGCTGGTGCTGCACTGTGAGCAAAGCGATTGAAATAAGCTCTTGCTCACAGTATGGCAGCACCCACAGAGCAGCACAGAGATAGCAGGCGAAGGCCGCCCGGGCGCCCAAAAAAAAAGCAAATCAGACCGATCTGTAAACAATCCGGGGGCAATGCTGTTTTACTTGAAGTGACCTTCAGGGTTGGTTTGTTTTTTAAGTATTAACAGGCATGAAGGGATGTTACAGTTTAAACAATCAAACCCTGAAGGTCATGTCATGTTTCGTGTTTGCTTATAAATCAGATAATTATGGGACAAGATACAGAGAAAATTACCCTTGGAATGGGATGTTTTTGGTGCGGTGAAGCCGTATATCAACAACTGGAGGGCGTTACAGATGTAAAACCCGGATACAGCGGCGGGCATGTGAAAAACCCGACTTACCGTGAGGTGTCAGCAGATACAACGGGACACGCCGAGGTGATACAGGTGGAATTTAAGCCTGATGTTATCAGCTTAAGTGATATCCTGGCTGTGTTCTGGGAAATGCATGACCCGACAAGCCTGAATCGCCAGGGAGCAGATGTAGGAACGCAATACCGGTCAATCATTTTGTACCATAACCAAAAGCAAAAAGAAACGGCAGAAGCGCAAATAAAGCTGCTTGAAAAGGAAGATTATTTTGACAAACCAATTGTCACAGAAATAAAACCGTTTGAAGTTTTTTACCCGGCTGAAGATTATCATCAGGATTTTTACGAAAATAACCGGACCAATGGATATTGTCAATTTGTGATTAAGCCAAAACTGGAAAAGTTGAAAAAGCTTTTCAAAGATAAAACTAAAGACGCTAATCGCTGAGAATCGAATATTTGAATTTTTCCCGGACAAATCCCGGAATATGTTAAATATATGCCGTTTCTGAGCAAGCTTTAAAAAAGAGATAAACAGCCACAAAGCGATAAACAGAAAATAACAATAAAAATGATAATTTATATTATGTTAAATTCTATAATTTAAAACCACCCCATCATTATCATATAACCTATTCTCTATTCACAGTTATTTTTGGGGAAAGCTGATTTATTCAGTGAGAGCAATTTATTAAATCTAAAATAAGGATTTAGGGTTTAGGTTACAGGCGTTAGGTTTTAGTTTTTTCACGACCTAAAACCTAAAACCTAACCCCTAAAACCTTATAATGAATATTTTACTCGGTTAATTCTTTCAGGGTGCTGTCCACTTCTTCGTATTTTTCCATTTCTTCCAGCTTATAATAAATGGTCCGTAAGGTTCGCAACACATTTATATCAGCATTTTTGATATCCCTGGCCTTTTCAAGGTATGGTTGTGCTTTTTTAAAATATTCTTTGGCTTCTTTTTGCACCGCCTGATATTTCTGCACTTCGGTTGGTGGAATGTTATCATTAGCCCATGCCAGTGTATCAGCGGCATAGTTGTAATAATATGCACCGAGGCTGTAATTGGCATCAAAATTTTCGGGGTCAATTTCTATGGCTTGTTTATAATCACTAATCGCACCATCTACATTGTCCATTTCTTCATTTAAGGTTCCCCTTACCACATAAAAACTTGCCTCTTCCGGGTTTGCTTCAATGGCAAGCGATATGTATTTCTGAGCCTTTTCGTAGTCCTTGTTATCAATATAATGATTAAAAAGCTCAATGACAATATCATAAGAATTATCCGGAAATTCTTCTCTTCCCGCTTCAAGTGTGGAAATATACTTTGCTGTATCACCGGTATGTTTATAAGCTTTAGCGAGATTAAGACTGATAAGTGCCTTTTCTTCAGGTTTATTACCGTAATCCAGTTTTTTAAGGGTTTTACTGTAATCAATTGTTTTTTCCCAGCTTTCAGCGTTGATGGCTGCCAGCGAGGCATAATAAATCACTGCTGTATCGGCTTTCATTGCCAACGAAGAGATGGTAAGTGATTTTTCAAATTGTTCGAGTGCTTGATCATATTCTTTTTTCTGGAACAATTTGATGCCATTGTTGACAAAACCATTGGCCAAAGCGGGAAATCTCACCTGGATAATATCTATAATAGCCCGTTGGTCTTCTACTTTTGGATCATTATTCCGCACATTACCAATCACAGCATTGATGAACTTTGTTACCCCTTCTTCAGATTCCAGGTCAAGTTCTTTAATTTCAGGGTCTTCAAAATTAAGTTTTATAGATTTAATATACGCTTCAAATGCTTTATCGGCACAACTATCACAAATGTTCTGGTACTTTTCTTTATCGGTAGTTGCCAGTGCCTGATAAGTTTGGCCATAATACCACCAGGTTTTGTACCAATCAGCAGTTTTGGGGTGTTCACTTGCTTTTTCAATGCTTTCAAGTGCATCATCCAAAAATCCATCATCAAGGTAACTCCAACATGAAGTTACGTTACGTTTCTGACCAAACGTTAAGCTTGCCATCAGCATTAAAACGGATATAAACAATAATTTTTTCATAATGTAAATGTTTAGTTTCTTCAAAAATCAATATTATTCATGACAAATCAAAATCCTTGCCAAAAAATCTATGATTCATGGTTTTCGGCATCATCATCATTTTCATTGTCCTGGTCAATGTCTTTTGCCGGTTCAGCCGGCTGGGCATTCACCACATCAGGATTGTCTGGCTCATCGTCTTCTTTTCCATTTTCAACATTTGTCACAGCGGCAATTTCATCATCCCCTCTCAGGTTTATCAGCCTCACTCCCTGTGTTGCACGGCCCATAACCCGGAGTTCTTCTATTGCCATACGTATCATGATTCCATGATGTGTTATTATCATCAGGTGTTCGTTATCTGTAACGGCATTCAGAGCTATTAGGGAACCGGTTTTAGCTGTAATATTGAGGGTTTTTACACCTTTTCCTCCTCTATTGGTTATGCGGTAATCATCTAATTTGGATCGTTTTCCATAGCCTTTTTCTGATACCACAAGCACGTCTTTTTCTTTATTGATG
>CAZTNS010000019.1:27255-30293 GCA_964615585.1 uncultured Bacteroidales bacterium
CGATCATGCCAATGGCTTCATCATCCTTATCCAGTGTGATGCCACGAACACCGGTTGCTGTACAGCCAATGGGACGCACAATATCATGCGGAAAGCGTATTGCCTTGCCTTTTTTAGCTGCAATCATGATGTTGTCAATATCATCCCCTTCGACGTTTTCAATCAACTGGGCATTCAACAGGGCATCGTCTTCGCGGATGGTAATGGCGTTGATGCCATTTTGCCGGGGGCGGCTGTATTCCCTTAATCGTGATTTTTTGATCACTCCCCGTTTTGTTGCCATCACAATAAATCGGCTATCAATGTAATCTTCTTCATCCAGGCTCAATACCTTGATAAAAGCTTTAATCTCATCGTCTGGCTGAATGTTGATCAGGTTTTGAATTGCCCTGCCCTGGGAAGCTTTTGTTCCTTCGGGAATTTCGTACACTTTAAGCCAGAAACATTTTCCTTTGCTTGTGAAAAACAGCAATGTATTGTGCATTGTGGCTGTAAATACAGATTCAATAAAATCCTGGTCACGGGTATTGCTCGCTCTCGAACCGACGCCTCCCCTGCCCTGCGTTCGGAATTCTGTCAGCGGGGTGCGTTTTATATAGCCACGATGCGAAATGGTAATGACCATTTCATCATCGGCATAGAAATCTTCGGGATTCAATTCTTCAGATGCATAAATAATATCTGTTCTTCTCTCATCTCCAAATTTTTCTTTCAACTCAATAAGCTCATCCCGTATGATTTGCATCCTTAAGCTTTCGGTCTGCAGGATTTTATTAAAATACTCAATGCGTTCTTTCAGTTCATCCAGTTCAGCACGCAGTTTATCACTTTCAAGTGCAACCAGGCTTCTCAGGCGCATTTCCACGATGGCTTTGGCTTGTTCTTCAGACAGGTCAAACCGTTTGATCAGACCTCCCCTTGCCTCTTCAACCGTTTGTGATTCTTTAATGATGGCGATCACCTCATCAATAAAATCCAATGCTTTGATTAGTCCCTCAAGAATGTGTGCGCGTTTTTCAGCTTGTTCAAGTTCATATTTTGTTTTGCGTACCAATACATCATGGCGGTGATCAATAAAATGCCGTAAAATACTTTTCAGATTCAACATTTGAGGCCTTCCTTTGACAAGCGCAATGTTGTTGATGCTGAAGGAGTTTTGCAATTGTGTAAAACGATACAATTTATTCAAAATAACATTGCTAACCATATCTCTTTTCAGGTCAATAACAATACGCATTCCCTTCCTGTCACTTTCATCATTGACATTGCTGATTCCATCAATTTTCTTTTCGTTGATAAGGTCTGCAATTTTTATTATGAGTTCAGCCTTGTTGACCATATATGGTATTTCGGTCACAATGATGCGTTCCTTGCCTCCCGGGGTAGTCTCAATTTCAGTCTTTGCCCTGATAACTACCCTGCCTTTTCCGGTTTCATATGCATCTTTAACACCCTGATGCCCATAAATAATACCACCGGTGGGAAAATCAGGGGCATTAATGTGTTTGATCAGTTCATCTGTTTCAATATCAGGATTGTCAATCATTGCACATAATCCGTCCACCACTTCACTCAGATTATGCGGTGGCATGTTTGTAGCCATGCCAACAGCAATTCCTGAGGCACCGTTAATAAGCAAATTGGGTAAGAGTGTTGGTAACACTGTTGGTTCTTTAATGGTATCATCGAAATTATACTGAAAATCAACAGTATTTTTATCCAGGTCTCTAAGTACCTCCCCTGCTATTTTTCCAAGTTTTGCTTCTGTATAACGCATTGCAGCAGGACTGTCACCGTCAACAGAACCAAAGTTCCCTTGTCCGTCAACCAGCATGTAACGCATACTCCATGGTTGTGCCATTCTGACCATCGCCATGTAAACAGAAGCATCACCGTGGGGATGATATTTTCCCAGCACCTCTCCTACTATTCTTGCTGATTTTTTATGTGTTTTATTGTAAGTCAGTCCCAATTCCGACATTCCAAATAATATTCTTCTGTGTACAGGTTTTAGTCCATCCCGCACATCGGGCAATGCCCTTGACACAATTACTGACATTGAATAATCAATATAAGCTGATTTCATTTGATCCTCAACGTTGATTGTCAGCAATTTAGCACTTTTTCCTTCTTCCATATTTTGTTATTTTATTCATCTAATAATTAAAAGCTCTAAGTTAGATATTATAATGTGATTTAAATTTGTATTTATTGATTATTTTCAACAAAAAGCGGTTAATAATTAATAACTGAAGTTTCGCAGAAAACATAATCTGTTTATAAACAATCTATTAGGAACATTGGATTTGTATAATATTTTGATTTTCTGATGTTTATGTTTTCCATGTTAGTTTCATCAACATTTCTTTTTTTACGATTTTTCCGAGGGAACTCATTTTTAGGCACTTAAAAATCAAAACTTACCAACATGTTGTCGATAAATTCCAAGCACCAATTACCAATTTTCAAATTAAAATAATGAAAAAATGTTTTAAACAGCAGCCGGGTTTATGATTTATCCCCACGCTCCGATTTTTCCGCTATTGCATTGAAAATTTTGGTTCTACTGCCATTTTAATGGAAGACCACTTTACATATAAATTAAAATTGGTTAGTAATTTTCTTATGCTTTTTTAGCGATTAGCCATGGTTTATCCGGATGTAAATAGTTTGGAGTTACTTTTATTCAAGCCCTTCAGGCTTGATATCCCGTTCGTGACACACACCTTTTTGGCATGTATTTTTTTTGCAATTATTTGCAAAAAAACCATCTTTCCATTTAGTTTACAGCAGAACCTAATTTTTAGATGGTTTATTTTCTGATGTTTGCAACCTGCGAAACTTTAGTTAATAAGGTTCTACTGCAAACTTAGTGGGTAATGGTAATGATTGAATTATTACTGTTGAGTAAAAATTAAGAATTAGAAAAAATAAACGCTCGTCAATCTAAATTATACTGTCAGGGCTAAAGCCCATTCCATCCTTCATGTTCTTATCACCCCCGACCTGAAGGCTGGGGGGTAAGCGTGTACTTAACC
>CAZTNS010000020.1:0-30104 GCA_964615585.1 uncultured Bacteroidales bacterium
CTGCTTAATAAGTTAGGGGTACATATTACGTAAAAAGGGAAATGTTACGGATTAAGTCCACTTTTCTAAAGAGTTATTTTCGCCACAAAATCACAAAAACACAAAATCCCACGAAATTTCTACGGGTTGTTAATCTGTGTTTTGTGGGATTTAGAGCTTTGGTGCTTTGGTGGCATTTTTTTATTTTTTAGAATGTACTCATCATTTAATGGATTAAAGAATATTAAAACGAATAATTATAATCACATAAATTTTTAGCTTTAGATATTCCTGGTTTTCCACTAAGTTTGCAGTAAAACCTTCTTTAAAATAAATAAGCCGGTTAATTATACACATTAAATTGACAGTAGAACCAAAAAATTATTTGAATCCCCCTTAAATTTTTGTATATTGGTGTCATGAATAAAAATTTGCAAGCATCAACTATAAGGATAAAAAACAACACAAATTCATGAAAAATAAAAAATTGAAGCAAATTTCAGGGGATGATAACAGTGTTTTAACAAACAAATATATTGACAGTATTCTAAATTCCCTTGAGGATGCTGTAATGGCAACAAATGTTAATGGCCATATCATTTATATGAATTCTAAGGCTTGTACAATGACTGGTTGTAAATTTGATCAGGGCATAGGCAAAACAATAGAAAAGGTTTTTTCTAATCAGAATACTGGAAGCGGAGCAAAACCAGGAAACACTGTTGAGCTGGTTTTAAGAAAGGGAAAACCTGTTCACAGTAATACCCCCATAGAAATTAATACAAAGGAAGGAAAAATATACTGTATTCAGGAATCAGGCTCCCCTGTTTGTGACGACAAAAAAAACATAACCGGGGTGGTCTTGGTTTTCCGTGATATGACTGATGAATTCAGGGTGCAGGAAACATTGCAAGCATCTGAAGAAAAATATCGAACTGTTGTTGAAAATACCGGAACAGCCACCACTATAATTGAAAAAGACGGCACCATAATACTGGCAAATAGGAGATTTGAAACATTAGCTGGTTATACAAAAGAGGACATACAAAATAAGAAAACCTGGATGGAGTTTGTTGTCAGCGAAGACCTTGATATGATGCTACATCAGCATAAATTGAGACGAGAACACAGAAAAAAGGCGTTAACAGAATATGAATTCCGGTTTGTGAACAGAACAGGGGAGATTAAGCACATCCATCTTTTTATTGATGTAATTCCCGGAACAGATAGAAGTGTGGCTTCGTTACTTGACATCACAGAAAGAAAGGAAGCAGAAATCAAACTGGCTGAACAGGAACGTCGCCTGGATTCTATGGTAAGTAATTTGCCGGGCTTTGTGTACAGATGTAAATTTGATAAAAGCTGGACAATGTTGTATCTCAGCTCAGCTGTGGAAAAAATTACAGGATATGCTCCGGACTCTTTTATAAATAACAAAAAAATCGCCTACAATGATATTATCATTAAAGCACATCAATCTATGGTACGCAAAGGTTGGGAAAAAGCGGTATCAGAACAAAAGTTTAATGAAGTAGAATACCAGATTTGTACATCAGAGAACAAATATAAATGGGTGTGGGAGCGGGGAAAATGTGTTTGTGATCATGAGGGAAACATATTATTTCTGGAGGGTTATATTGAAGATATTACCGAGCGTAAATTGGCTACCGAAGAGCTTCATAAGCTGAAAAACAAACTCGAAAAACAGGTTGCCATACGTACAGCGGAATTAAATGAAAAAATACGCTACCTTGATAAAAACCAGAAAGCCATGTTGAATATGACAGCAGACCTGAAAGAAGAAAGACGCAAACTTCAGTTTTCCAATAAAGAACTGGAGGCTTTTACTTATTCGGTTTCTCATGACCTCCGGGCTCCCCTAAGGGCGATTAATGGGTTTTCGCAGTTTCTGGCTGAGGATTATTCAAAAAAATTGGATGATGAAGGGAAAAGATATATTGACACAATCAGAAACAATGCAATCAAAATGGACAAACTGATATCTGACCTGTTGAACATGTCCCGCGTTTCAACGGCTGAATTGAGTTTGACAGAAGTGGATATGGATGCGATAGTTAAATCGGTATTCTATGAAGCAGCTACTGAACATGAACAAAAGGAATTTGAGATTAAAATCAGAAAATTACCAAGCATCAGGTGTGATAGCATTCTGATCAAACAGGTCTGGCAAAACCTGATTACAAATGCTTTAAAATACAGTTCAAAATCAACTGTAAAAAAAATTGAAATATGGTCTGACAAACAGGAAGAGGAAACGGTTTTTTGCATCAAAGATCATGGAGCAGGGTTTAACCCTAAATATAAAACGAAACTTTTTGGGGTATTTCAACGTTTACATACAGAACAGGAGTTTAAGGGAACAGGTGTCGGACTTGCCTTGGTTCAAAGGATCATTCACAGACATGGTGGTAATATATGGGCAAGCGGAAACATAGATGCAGGAGCCAGATTTTGTTTTTCGCTACCACGGAAATGATAAGCTGCATTAACCCGTAATTCTGTAAAAAATATGATAGAAAAAAATTGCAAAATTGTACTAAAACCCGTAAAGTATCATGAAAAACCTTAAAGAAATAGACATTCTCATTGTTGAGGACAATCCGGAAGATGCGGAAATGGCAGTAAGGGCATTTAAAAAAAATAACCTGACAAACAAAATCCATGTAGTTTCTGACGGGGAAAAAGCCCTGGATTTTGTTTTTGCCAAAAATCAACATGCTGAAAGGAAAGAAATGGCTAAACCAAAAATCATTCTTTTGGACCTCAAACTCCCTAAAATTGATGGTATGGAGGTTTTAAAGCAAATTAAAAGCAACGAAGAAACCAAAATAATTCCTGTTATTATGCTCACGTCTTCTAAACAAGAATCTGATGTCATAAAAAGTTATCAGCTTGGTGTGAACAGCTATATTGTTAAGCCTGTCGATTTTGACAAATTTGTAAATGCTGTCAGGGATTTAGGTCTGTATTGGTTGTTATTAAATGAGATTCCATAAAAAACAACACTCAAAAAACACTCATTTTGTCAGTTATTTTCCCTTTTGGTGTATATGTTTTGATTGATGACCATGTTTTTCGTACCTTTTGTAAATATTAAATATGGGAAATATGAATCCTGAAACTGGCAAAATACGGATATTATTTGTTGAAGACCTTACAACAGATGTTGAATTGGCTTGCCGTGCCGTTAAGAAAGAGAATATTTCATTTAGTTATACTGTTGTTGAAACTGCCAAAGACTTTTCCCGGGCATTGAAAGATTTTCATCCGGATATAGTTGTATCGGATTATGTGATGCCTGTTTTTGACGGGATGAAGGCCTTAACCATCACACGGTCGCATAAAAAACCAATCCCGTTTATAGTATTAACCGGCTCTATGAATGAGCAAACTGCTGTCAAATGTATGAAAGCAGGTGCAGATGATTATGTGCTGAAAGAAAACATCACCCGGCTGCCTTTCGCCATCAAGGAAGCCATTGAAAAGAATAAAGTCAGGCAGGAAAAAGAAAGAATGAAACAACGTGTGCATGACAGCCTCAAAGAGTATCAGGATTTGATCAACAGCATGAATGAGACTGTCTGGATCATATCGCCTGAGGGCTTCCTGCTTGATGTCAATAACAGGGCAGAAGAAGTGCTTGGCTACAACAGAAAAGAAATATTGAAAAAGGGACTCAGTCTAATATGTAAAGGTGATAAGAATAGAGACATTAAAAATTTGTTTAACAAATTGAAACACCACAAAATTATTGTTTATCAGACTGTACACATCACAAAAAATGGCAGAGAAATACCAGTGGAAATTAGTTCAGGACTAATACAATATAAGGGGAAACAAGCTGTTTTGAATGTGGCCAGGGATATATCAGATCGATTAAAAACAGAAGAGAAACTACAGTTGCTTGGCAGAGCGATGGAGCAAAATCCAGTTGCTATTGAAATAACTGACCAGAATGGAATTACTCAGTACGTTAATCCTGCTTTTACAAAAATTTCAGGTTACCGGGCAACGGAAGTGACCGGAAAAACTGCTCACATATTTAATTCAGGGAACCATTCTTCTTCCTTTTTTGATATGCTCTGGAAAACTTTGTTATCTGGTAAAAACTGGACAGGTGTACTCAGAAACAATAAAAAGGGCGGAGATGTTTACTGGGAGCAGGTAATTGTTTCCCCCATTTTAAATGATCAGAAAAACACCACCCATTTTGTGTCAGTAAAAGAAGACATTACAGAAAAGAAGGAAATGTATGAGGATTTGGTTGAAGCCAAAGAGAAAGCAGAAGAAAGTGACCGCCTGAAATCTGCCTTTCTTGCCAACATGAGTCATGAAATACGTACCCCGATGAATGGAATCCTCGGGTTTACAGATTTGCTTAATGATACAGACCTGAGTGGTGAACAAATAAAAATGTATATCGATATCATTCAGCGAAACGGACAACGCATGTTGGATACTGTAAACGATATCATTGAAGTGTCTAAAATTGAAACCGGAGAAATCAGTGTTAATTGGCAATATGTTAATGTGTATAAAGAGATCAAAGGGTTATACGATTTTTTCCTTCCTGAGGTTCAAAAAAAGGAATTAAGACTCATACTAGAAAATCGCAAACCTGATATCCCGGTAATAATATCCACTGATGAAAATAAACTGATATCTATTTGTACAAACCTCATTAAAAATGCCATTAAATACACAGAAAAAGGGGTAATTAAATTTGGATATCATGTTAAGGAAGGTAATTTCTATTTTTATGTAAAAGACACCGGAGTAGGAATACCCAAGGAAAGGCAAAAGGCTATTTTTGACCGGTTTACTCAGGCTGACATTTGCGATAAAAAGGCTTTGCAGGGATCTGGTCTTGGTTTATCCATTGTTAAATCATACGTTGACATGCTCAACGGACAAATCAATGTTGAATCAGAGCCCGGTACAGGATCAACGTTCAGTTTTTCTGTTCCTGTCAAGTTACATGAAGATAATAATACCGAAAATAAAACAAAGCTCATACATCAGAAAAACATGATACTCTGTAAGCGGGAGCTAAAAACCCTGATCGTTGAGGATGATCCAACAGCTGATATATACCTGTCTGTTGTCATGCGTGACTGTTCAAAAGAAATTTTGCATACCCGAAACGGAAAGAATGCCATTGATTTGTGTCATAAACACCCTGATATTGATGTTATTTTAATGGATATTAAAATTCCCGGAACAGATGGTTACACAGCCAGTAAAAAAATCCGAAGCATTAACAATGATGTGGTAATCATAGCACAAACTGCCTATGTTTCTCCCGGCGAAAAAGAAAAAGCCCTTAAGGCCGGATGTAATGCTTATGTGTCAAAGCCGGTAGAAAGGGAAAAACTGTTAGGAATAATTAAAGAGCAACTGAAAGGCAGGTAATTTCAGGTAGGTCTAAACGCCAAACACGCCGGCTTTACGGAAACAGATTCAGATTAAACTTCTGTAACACCAATTATGCATCAATATTGGCATATTTGGCATTCTGCTCAATAAATTCACGGCGTGGAGCAACCTCATCCCCCATAAGCATGCTAAAAACACTATCAGCTTCTGCGGCATTTTCTATTGTTACCTGCTGCAGTTTACGGGTTTCCGGATTCATGGTAGTATCCCAGAGTTGTTCTGAATTCATTTCCCCAAGGCCTTTATATCGTTGTATATGTACACCGGATTCGGATCCGCCTGTAATATCCAGCAATATTTCTGCCCTTTCCTCTTCATTCCAGGCATAGCGTTGTTCTTTTCCTTTGCGGATAAGATATAGAGGGGGGGTGGCAAGATACAGATTACCATATTCGATCAATGATTTGATATAGCGGAAAAAGAAAGTCATAATAAGGGTTGAAATGTGACTTCCGTCCACATCGGCATCAGTCATGATGATGATCTTTTCATACCTGAGTTTATCAAGGTTGACGGCTTTACTGTCTTCTTCTGTACCCATAATCACACCCAGGGCTGTGAAAATATTTTTGATTTCTTCATTTTCAAGTACTTTATGCTGCATGGCTTTTTCCACATTGAGAATTTTACCGCGCAATGGCAGAATAGCCTGAAATCGTCTGTCTCTGCCCTGTTTGGCTGTACCTCCGGCAGAATCTCCCTCCACGAGAAACAATTCAGCCTCAGCCGGGTCTTTTGTTGAGCAATCAGCCAGTTTTCCAGGCAATCCGGCTCCCGATAATGCAGATTTGCGTTGTACAAGTTCACGGGCATTGCGAGCTGCATGACGTGCCTGGGCTGCAAGAATCACTTTTTGAACAATGGTTTTTGCATCTTTGGGGTTTTCTTCCAGATAATTTTTCAGTGCAACACTAACAGCCTGATTGACATAACCGGCTACATCAGAATTTCCGAGTTTTGTTTTTGTTTGGCCTTCGAACTGGGGTTCTTGTACATTCACAGAAATAACAGCGGTCAGGCCTTCTCTGAAATCATCACCGGCAATATCAAATTTTAATTTTGAAAACATCCCTGAATTGTCAGCATAATTTTTCAGGGTGCGTGTCAGTCCCCTTCTGAATCCTGTCAAATGGGTACCTCCTTCGATGGTATTGATGTTGTTTACGTATGAGAACACATTTTCATTGAATGTGGTGTTATACTGCATGGCCACCTCTACAGGCACATCGCCTTCATCATTCCTGATGTGGATAATCTCGCCTGTAAGTGATTCGCGGGAACGATCAAGGAATTCAACAAATTCCTTGAGTCCTTTTTCTGAATAATAGGATTTTTCAGTATGATTTCCCTTTTCATCCGTGGTACGTAGGTCTTTAATGCTTAGGCGTATTTTCTTATTCAAAAAGGCAAGCTCACGCAACCTGTTTGCCAGTACATCGAATTTAAAGTCTTTTGTAACAAAAATACTCGTGTCAGGGGAAAATGAGATTTTCGTCCCGTGTTTGTCTGTTGTGCCTATTTCTTTTACCTCTGACTGTGGCTTTCCGATTCTGTATTCCTGGAAATAAATTTTCCCGTCGCGGTGTACCTCCACTTTCAGCCATTCGGCAAGTGCATTTACACATGATACGCCTACGCCATGCAATCCACCGGAAACTTTGTATGAATCTTTATCAAATTTCCCTCCTGCATGCAGCATTGTCATCACCACTTCAAGGGCAGATTTACCTTCTTTTTCATGGTAATCAATGGGAATCCCGCGCCCGTTGTCTTCAATGGTAATTGATCCGTCTTCATTTATCACCACATCAATGGTATCGCAATACCCGACAATGGCTTCATCAATGGAATTGTCAATCACTTCATAAACCAGGTGATGTAATCCTTTTACATTGACATCTCCAATGTACATCGCCGGCCGTTTTCGTACAGCTTCCAATCCCTCCAGGGTTTGAATGTTCTCTGCTGAATATTTGTTTTTCAATTCTTCTTCCATCACTTTGAAATTCATTAATTTATGTTAAAAATCTAAATGCACACAAAGATACGAAAAGTTATTGATTTTTTGGGATGATAAATGCTGTCTTTTGAAGGAATTTATCAACAATTATATGATTTTTTTAGTTAGTATCCAATCAGTACTCGCTCCTGGAAAAAAATAGGGGAACTTCAAAATAAGGATTTAGGGTTTAGGTGTTAGGTTTTAGGTGTTAGGGTTTTCATTACCTAAATCCTAACACCTAAAACCTAACCCCTAACACCTTATTTTGAACTACCTTCATCCGTCAGTCCAGGTTTGGATTTTAATCAATCCCCACCGGCATAAATCATGAGCAGAAATCATCTTTTCCCAAAAACAAATGTGAATTGATAAAGGGTTATAAGAAAATTAAACAACATATAACGTGCCATGCACGAGCACATATCTGAATTTGCTTTAATCGGTTAATATTTTCTTTGTGTACATTGAACTTTCCTTATATCCGTTGTGGTTAAAATAATTGTAACCACAACCGACGCAATGGAATGTTCCATAAAAATATAGGTGGACTTGCAAAAATATTGAATAAAAATATAAATGAACTTGGAAAAATATTGAAAAATCAATAAAATCATCAAAATATAAATTGTTTAGAAACACCTATCCTGATATTGAACTAAAATTTGCTTGCATGGAAGACGTTGTGGATAGTATTCCTGTTTGGGTGATTTAGTAAGGAATGACTTCAGTCTAAAACGTTATTTTATCCCACAGCCACTAAGACACAAATCTTGCTTTTTGGTTTTGGCTCATGAATTAATATGTAAATTAAAATGTGTAATTGATTCCTGCCATGATATGAAACCCATAAACAGGGTATTGATTCCAGATTTCATAATTCTGAAAAGCCAGGTTATTCAATTCCACAACAGCGTTCAATTGCCGGTTGACAGAATACTCTGCTTTTAAGTTTACATCCACAGCCGGTGGCATTTTTTCCGGTATCAGCGAGACAGCATTGTTTTTGTCAGGGACCAATGCATAGCGGTCAATCAGAACAAAAGCATCGGCACTGACATTCAACCCCGGAAGTATTTGTTTACGTGCATATATACCACATTTCAGCGCCGGCACATGCCAGGGCTCTTCGATGTCTTGCAGGGATGTAAAAAGCTTGTATTGCCCGTAAGCCCTCATGTTAAAATTGTATCCGTAATCGAAATTGAGCTCCCCGTAAAACTTAAACATTTCCACATCGGCGTATTCTACATCGAAACGGTTACGCAAAGGTAAATTACCGTAGTCATTCACAAAAAAGTATTGATTTTCAGCTTTTACATAATGTCCGTTGAGGTTGAATTGTACCTCGTCCGAAATCCGCCCTTTAAATCCAAGGGTCAGGTGCTGTTTAATATTGACATCCGATACATTCAGTGCATCATTAATGTATGGATTGATTCGACTGATCTTATGGATGGGATGTTCCTGCAGGTTGCCCGAAAAAGAAGCATACGGCAAAATAACATCTGCAATGTTGTGTTCAATGTAAATGTCAGGGTAAAAATGGTAGGTCGAAGAATCTTCGATGAAGCGTGACCGGGTATGTAAGCCCATTTTTAGTTTGAAATTATCGGTATGGTGGGCAAGATACGGGCTCAGGTCAACGTACAGTGGTGAAGTGGTCAGGTAATTTGAAGGCATTACGATTAATCCGGCATCGGCTCCCACAATTTCCTTTTTGATTTTTTTATTGAGGTTTAAATTGAAATCAAGGTAATGGGCCATGTTTTGTTCAGCATCAAACCACAGGTCATAATTCAGCCTGACATCATAATTCATGGCTTTTGGATTATAAAACCTTGATTTGGCCATGGTTTTTGCTGAAAGTGTGTTGTACCGTTGAAACTGAGCATCAGACATGAAATCGGATTTTGTTACCGGCCGAATGAAGTCAGACTCTAGATACACTCCTTCTGTATTGTATCCGTAGAAAAAATGTTTGATGCTACTGAAATCCAGGCTGCCGTATATGTCGGCTTCAGGATACATCCGCTTGCCAAAGGTTCCAATGTTGTTTTTGTTGTACCCGGCATACACATCGTCGCGGATCATATTATCGAGTTTCCCGTGCCCTGAAGCATGAGACCCATAAACACCCCAGTTCAGGTTGCTGTTTCTGGTGTTGTTGTAATACAAGTCGGCGTTGAGCATAAGTTTGCTGCCCAGCAACAAACGAGCGTAACCATTTTCAAGTGTGGTTTTTGGTTCGCCTTTCAGTGTTGCTGCTTTGAGCGGTTCCGGGGTGAAAGTAGTGGATTGCTGTTTGCTGTATATGTCGTAATCAAAATCAATTTCCACATCAAAAGTGTCTTTGATTTCAGGGAGTTTTTCGATCCTAACCGCATTAGCAATAACCGGTGTATATTCAGTGATAACGGTTACCTGCTGATCCGAAATGGAATCATCGTCCCTTTCAACTTGTGCATTCCCAACAAAGGGCAACAAGCTTATAAAAAGCATTGCAGTACAAAATTTGCTCATCAATTTAGTCATCTTGTTTTGTATTTTCATTGTCCTCAATGTTTTTATCAATGTGTTTTTCATGTATTTGGATACTATCTTCCATCTGTATCGTGTCTGTTGGCTGAATGCTGTCAACAGGTTGTATCAACCGGCTTTTATCCTGCATGGCTTCAGCTTCTTCGAGTTTTTTTATTTCATTGAGTTTGTCTTGTGCTTCAAGTTTTATGTTGTCACTTTCATTGGTGTAATTTTCTATGATGGATTTCAGGATATGGGTTGCCTGAAAATATTCTCCGCGTTCGGTATAAATATCTGCCAGCAATAAAAAGCCTTTTGCCAGCCAGTAGCGGTGAGGATTGTTGGCTTTGGAAAATTCGATCACCACATTTTCGGCTATGCTGTCACGTTCAAGCTTGTGGTTGATTAAGGCAACAAAATACCTTGCTTCGCCTCCCTCATAACTTGTGACATCATGGCTGAGTTTTTTGTACGTACTGAGAGCAAGTTCATAGCGATCAGTGTTATAATAGGATTTGGCAAGCTTGTTGAGTGCTTCCCGTTGCTGTGTTTCATTGATTTTGTCGGTATTAAGTACTGCCTGAGCCGCAGGAATCAGTTTATCAAAGTTGTCGTTAAGAAAAGCTGATCTCATCATGCCCAGCCTGGCAATCAATATGTGCTCTTTGTTTTCAGATGAAATGTCTTCCAGATTCTCAAAATATTCATACGCATTGGTGTAGTCTTCATTATCAAAACAAATACTTGCAGCCCGCAACAGGCTTTCTTCGGTAAATGGATTGTTGGAGCGTTTGATCACATTTTCATAGGCTTTAAGCGCTTGGTCTGTTTTGTCTTCACTGTCCAAACACCTGGCATAATAATAATTGGCTTCGAGGCTGTAATAACCATTAGGGTAGGTATTTAAGTATGATTCAAAAGCCCTCATTGCCTGTGGGATATTATTTTCTGTGTACAGTTTTTCTGCCGATTTGTATTTAAGTGAATCTTTTTCTAAATCGGAAATGTCTGTATCAATGCCCTCATCTTCAACGTAATTGACATAATAATCGGGATCATTCATCTCCACTGAAATGTTTTTGATCATCTCAAGGGCATTGACCGCTTCGTTTGTCCCCGGATATTTAGCCACAATGCCTTTGTAGGTTTCCAGGGATTTATTCAATTGATTTTTATTGTAGTACAGGTTTGCCAGGGAAGACATCGCTGATTTCATTTTGACCCCGCGGGGATAAGTTTCAATGTACTGGTTATAATAATAAATCGCAGAATCTGCATTATCAATGTTGGCGTGATATGTCCTGCCAATTTCGTAAACAGCCCCGGGAATGTATGTGGACTCCGGGTATTTTTCTTTCAGGCTTATCAGGCTGTTTATTTTAGGCTGATGTTGTTTTAAGCGTCCCTGGGACAAGGCTTTTTGATAATACGCATAATCAGCATCGTAGGTGCACGATGAGCTGGCTTTATTGTAATAATCATGAGCGGCCGAAAATTGAGACTGTATAAAATAGCAATCCCCCGCACGGTTCCATGCGTCACAAAGCATGTTGGTAATGTTTTCTTCGCCTGCATGGTTTTCATATTTTCTAAACCACCTGCCCGCTTCCTTGTATTTTTTTTGCTGAAAATACGCATAAGCAACGTTATAATGTGCTTTTCCGTACAAATCAAGATTAAGGGACCCGCCGGTTCTCAAAAATGTATTATACAGCTTAATGGCCTTGTCGTATTTTTTTTGCCGGTAAAAGGCATCGGCTTTCCAGTAATAAGCCAGGGCTGCAAATTCAGAATTGTATTGTTTGTATTCAAGGGATTTATCAAGATACTTCATCGCGTTTTTCAAATCAAGGTCAGCGTAATATCCCATGGCTCTGAAATAAGCAAGCCGTTGGTGGGCAGCATGCACTTCAGGTGTCGGATTGGGAATGTCCTCAATAACCTTAAGCGCTTCTGCGTAATTTTTTGTGCTCAATACGGCCTTTAATAAATAATCATAAGCTTCGTCAATTCTAACGGATTCAGGGTATTTTTTGATGAACCGCTGAAATGAATTGATGGCTTCGTTGAAAGGGGAATAATCCAGTTCAAAGCATAATTTTGCGTAATTGAACAGTGCATCTTCGCTGATTTCTTTGTCGAAATCATTTTGCGACGCAATGCCAAAGGCTGTTTTGGCTTTATTCTTTTTGCCCTGTTTTATGTAGCACATCCCGAGGTGATAAGCGGCATTTTGTGTCAGAGAATCTTCAACACCGATGACTTCCTGCAGGTAATAGGCAGCTTGATCAAAATTATCATTTCGATAATGGGTAAACCCGATTTGATAATATTCCACATCGTTGATTTCTTCTACATTGGACTCATACTTGTTGAAATACTCAAGGGCTTTTGCATAATTTTTATTTTGATAATAGGCTTCGGCAATGATACGCGCAATTTCGGCTGTACGCTCGCTGTCAATTTTTTTCAGCAGTGGTGGAGCGTATTCAATGATGTCATCGTATTTTTCCTGTATGAGATAGATTTGTGTGATGTAAAAAGGCACAATTTGTGCAAACAGGGCATGCTCCTTCAATGAATAAAATCCCTCAAGGGCAGTTTGATACTGTCGTTTAAGATATTTTATGTGGCTGTAAAAGTACGTGGCCAGCGGGCCGTAAAAATCGTTTTTGTCTTTTATTTCATAAAATGATTTGTCTGCTTTGTTGTATTCTTTACGGGCATAATGGCAAAACCCGGTTTTAAAAAAATACTCACTCAATTGTTCTTCAGGCAAACTCAATTTATCTACCTTATCATACCACTTGATAGCAGCGCCGTATTTTTTTTCTTTGAAATAATGATTGGCCAATTGAAAACTGGCCTCATTGATGTTGGGGTTTTCAGGGTGTTCAAAAATGAAGGTTTTAATCAAATGTTGTACATCCCTGTTGTGCAACTTCATAGCACACATGGAAGCGTAAAATTTTGCGTCCTCCCTGAGTAACGCATCATCAGCGCTTGTGCGGTGAGCAAATTCATTGAAAGCATGCTGCGCAGCGCTGTATTTTTGTTGTTCGTACAATTCCATGGCATTGTTAAAATCTGCCTGGCGATTGTCATAATGAATTGTCTCTTGTGAATACAAGGGGACTGAATAAAGCACAAACAGCAATGTTACGCTGAAAACAGTACTGGTTATTTGGTTTGTAAAACGCATAGTTATCTCTCTTTTTATAATAACTCCAAATAAATTATAAAAGTATGGATAAAATATTTCCGTTCCAGCGCATCTTGAAGCTTTTAATTAACAATGGGTTGTTTATTTCTAATGGGTGTATAATGACAATACATGCCATAATAATCCTTAAATTTGCATGTATCATTAAAATGTTATTGCATGGAAGCACATGACAATTCACCAAAGACCATTGTAAGGCTGGTTCATGCTGAAATAAAGCAGGGCGACAATACCATTCTTACGGATGTCAATATTGAAATTAAAAACGGCGATTTTTATTACCTGATTGGAAAAGTGGGCAGCGGTAAAACATCCTTGCTCAAAGCTTTGTATGCCGATATTCCTGTACAAGCCGGAGAAGCACAGGTGGCAGGTTATGATTTGCTGAAATTGAAAAAAAACCATGTTCCGCAATTACGACGTAAGCTAGGCATTGTGTTTCAGGATTTTCAATTGTTGATTGACCGGACGGTGTATAAAAATTTGTTGTTTGTGTTGAAAGCAACAGGCTGGAAAAACAAACGCGATATGGACAGGAAAATTGATGCTGTACTGGCCAAAGTTGATATGGTGGATAAAAAAGACAAAATGCCACTGAGTCTTTCAGGCGGAGAACAACAACGCGTTGTCATTGCCCGTGCTTTGCTTAATGACCCTGAAATCATCCTCGCCGATGAGCCAACCGGCAACCTGGACCCTGAATCCGGTGGGCAAATCATAGACATATTACGTAAAATCCGGGATACCGGGCGGGCTGTGCTGATGGTAACGCACAATTACAGCCTGATAAAAGATTATCAGGAGCCAACCCTTGTTATTGAAGATGGTAAGGTTTCAGGCGAAGGCACAGAAATTTCTCAAATCAATTTTGGAAAGTTTTCAGATGGATCTGAAGACCTCAAGTTGTTTGAGTGATTCTTTTTCCCAGTTGTGTTTTTCGATGGCTGCTTTTGTGTTTTTACGGCACTGCCGGTAAGTTTCATTGTCATGCCATAATGCATTTATTTTTGATGCCAGCGCTTTGGCATCTGCATCCGGCTGTATCCACCACCCTGTTTTTGTTTCTTTAACAAATTTTCTCATTTCAGGTAAATCGCTGATAAGCACAGGGACACCGGCTTTTAAATAGTCAAAAAGCTTGTTGGGAAGGGCGTACCTGTAATTCAATCCTTTATCTTCTTCAAGGCTTACTCCCAGCCAGGCCTGTGATGTTAACACTGAAAGCTCATTAAAACCCAGCCTGCCGGGAAGGTGTATCCGGTCTTTATAGTTGAGATTTGCCTTTTTTGTATGCAAATATTTTTCCAGGGGACCGCTTCCTGCAATCACCAAAGAAAGCTGAGGAATGTACTCCATGGCATCCATCAGTTTTTCGATGCCCCTGCCGGTGTTTATTGCTCCCTGATACAAAACAAACGGTTGATCAGGTTTTACCGGGGCCTTGTCCTGGTTTTCAGCAGGTGTTTTAAATGGAAGATTGCGGATTACAACAGCTTTTGCCCCATGGTGCTCGTGGTAATAGGCTGCAATGTGTTCTGAAACGGTAAACACATGTTTGACGCGGGGAATAAGCAGCTTTTCAAACCACCTCCACACGGATTTGACAAAGGGTTTGTTTTGTATTTCCGGCACTTCTGAAAACAACTCATGGCTGTCGAATACCACATGTTTCCTGCGTAATCTTGATGCCAGAAATCCTGCCGGCAAGCTGTCCATGTCGCATGAGAGCACAATATCCCATGAACGAAACAAAAGAAAAAATAACAACCGGAGGTTGTAGGCGGCGTAAAATAAGCATCCCCGGTTGAACATGAATTTTAAGCGCTTTATTGGGTAAGGCCTGGAAATAGGATGTGATTCAGGTAAAATCCGCCCCAGGAGACATACATCATAACCATGTTCACTCAGAGTGAGAGCGGTTTTGTGCATGCGCTGATCGGCTTGCAAATCATTGGTTACCGTTATGTATATCTTTTTCACCGGGTGATTTTTTAGCAAATTTCCAAAATAAATAAAATTATTCAATATATTATTTGCTACTTTTGTTAAAAATAACAAATGAAAAAGATTACAGGCAATAATTATCTTTTTTTTGAACCATTAAGAAATTAAGGGCATTAAGCATTTCATTAAGGGATTTCTTAATGCGCTTAATTCCTTAACTATCTTAATTTATTTATGTTCAAAAAGCCGGTAATACTCCGAAATAATTTTATCATAAGATATTATGAGTTAAAATATGTCAACGATATAAACAATAAATTTAATAACTTTTAAACTGAACATAACAAATTCATTTATGCAAACGGATTTTTCACTGAAAGATTACAACAGTTTTCATTTTGATGTCAAAACACGGTATTTTGAAACCGTTGAAGACATCGCAAGTCTTAAAAATGCCATAATTAACGGAGCGTTTGACACTGATAACCTGTTTATACTGGGAGGTGGTTCCAATGTGTTTTTCAGAGAGAATTTTCATGGACTTGTGCTGCATCCGGTGGAAAAGGAAATCGAAATTATTGAGGAAAATGAAAGGTCCATTGTGCTGGAAGTCAGTGCCGGGTATGATTGGGATGAATTTGTGGCATGGACAGTAGAAAAAGGGTATTGCGGACTGGAAAATTTATCGCTTATTCCCGGCCAGGTTGGAGCTGCCCCGATTCAAAACATTGGCGCCTACGGCGTGGAAGTGAAAGATTACATCACCCTGGTGAAAGGCATATATCTTGACACCGGCGAAGATTTTGAAATACCTGCTGAAGCTTGCCGTTTTGATTACAGGGATTCCATATTTAAACATGAACTCAGAGGGAAGGTGTTTATTTCCCACGTGCAGCTCAAATTAAATAAAAAGCCGGATTTCAACATTTCATACGGGCAATTGAGTGAACGACTGAAAGGAAAAGAGCTCACACAACAGGCCATACGGAATGCTGTCATAGATATCAGGGAAGAAAAACTTCCCGATCCGGATGTCATTGGAAATGCCGGTAGCTTTTTTAAAAACCCGGTTGTGCAGAAATCCCAGTACGAATTCATCAAAAGTCAGTATCCGGATGTAAAAGCTTACCCTGCTGCTGATGACATGCTGAAACTACCCGCTGCATGGATGATTGATAAAGCCGGATGGAAAGCCTATCGTGTGGGTGATGCCGGTGTGCATTCCAAACAGCCGTTGGTGCTTGTGAATTATGGCATGGCTTCACCAGCTGATATTATGTCTCTGGCAGAACAAATCAGAAAAGATATATTGTTTAAATTTGGCATTGAGCTGGAAATGGAAGTGCGGCTGGTGTGATGATGTGAGCATATAATAATTATTTCCCGAAACCACCATTTTTTTGGAGGCGATGGTTTTGCCATCGGCAACGAGGTAGTAAGAGTACATGCCGGCGCTGAGGTCCTGGCCATACACGATGAGTTCGCCTTTCGGCGGGTTCCGTGTTTCGTGTTGCGTTTTTCGGGTTTAACCGCCTACCGGCGGTTTTGGGTGCCTCTCGGCTTCACTCGATACAACGCCCGCAAAAACTATTAATGGCACTAAAAAAGTCCGTAAGGCTTGTGGTTCATTACGGGTCTATATTTTCATCATGGCTTTGTTGGGATTCACATTATCGCTGCAGCTAAGAGGTACACACTAAAAGCAATCATCATTAATACAATTCCAGCACAAGATCATCTCCGCGAAACCACCATTTTTTTGGAGGCGATTGTTTTGCCATCAGCGACAAGGTAATAAGAATACATGCCGGCACTGAGGTCCTGGCCATACACGATGAGTTCGCCTGTGCCGCGCTTGTGGATTTTTACCTGTTTTAAAACCGATCCGGCGTTGTCAATGAACACAATGCGGGCTGCTTTTACCGTTTCGGGTACCTGAAAACTGATGGTGGTTTGTTCCTTAAATGGATTAGGAACGTTCTGGTTTAACACAATGGCTTGCTGGTTGTTCAATTTTACATCCTGTGAAAAAGCCGGATTGTTATTTTCGCCTGTATCATTGGATGAGCCTTTGTCGTCATCGCCACAACAGTCATCAACAACGGATGCAAGGTTATCAATTTGTTGCTGCAAATTATCTATCTGGGTTTGTTGTTCTTTCATTGCTTCAACGAGTACAGGCACAAGGCTTGTGTAGTCAATGTACAGAAAACCGTTTTGATCCGTTTTTACAACCTCAGGGAAAAGGGGTTGAATTTCCTGGGCTATAATACCAAGTTTGGTTCCCTCTGACAAGTTACGGTCCGGGGACTGTTCTGTATCCCATTCAAAGCTTATGCCATTTAGTTGCAAGGTTTTTTCTAAAGCATCATCAATGGGATTGATGTTGGTTTTCATGTTGGCATCTGACAGTGTTGAATAGGATTCTGCTTTTTTATCGTCAAAACCATAAGCGCAGAACACGTGCCTGATTTCAGAATAATCGCTTTCGCCAAAGTTGTTATACGCTTTTACAGCCCAATATACTGTTGTGTCACTTGCAATTCTTATGTGTTCATTTCTTAGTGTATCAAGCGTTGTTACCGAATGAAACACCTCTGACATATCGGCGGTATAGGACAAATATAGTGTGTAAAATTGGGCATGGTCTGCCGGGTGCCAGACAAATTCCGGGATTTCTTTGGCTAATATGGTATCGTTGTTTTCCGGTGCAATGAGGATGGGTATATCCGGTTTGGCAACGATTTCCTGGATGGTGTCGTCGATTTCCTTAACTGCCTGTGTAAGAATAGGTGTAAGCTCAAGGTAGTTAAGGCCTTTATAACTGATACTATCGGTAATGATGTTGCCTGCAGAATCGACTTCTGGTGGAATAACGCCATTTGATACCAATTCGGGAATGACTTGTTCAACATCATTTGATATTAACCCGTATTGTAACCCAACGGGAAAGTTTAAATCATAGTCTGCGGTATCATAATTGAACGTTACCGGATTTAAATTACGGATTTTTTCCAAGGCTCCGGAATAATCGGTAATGTTTTCTTTGAATTGCTCGTCGGATGGTGTTACGGGAATACCAAAAATAGTGAGATCACCATCAACATTGACATTGCCATCAAAGAAACCAGCAAAATTATTTGAAGCAGTGTTGGGAACACTTGAATAAATACCAAAATTAATATCACCGTGATCTGCCTGAAAATATCCACCAAAATTCCGAGCAGGACCAAACATATGTTCTGAGAATCTTGCTTCTCCTCTAATACCAATATTTATTGAGTTATGTTGTGCAAGTCCATGTACTCCAACACCTGTATTAAAATCTGGATTAAATAAATTAGATTCTGTAACTGATTTTATACCTGTTACAAGTGAATTCATTTCTGGGGAATCCATATAAACCTCAAGTTTAGCATCAGGGGTACAATCATCTATACCGATGCCTACTCCGTTTGTCCCAATGGGCCCATAGCCTGAAAACACAAAATTATTTCCATCAAGTGGGATTTCCCAGTTATCATCAAGGTTATTAGGGGTATTTCCACATATATTTCCCAAAGCAGCTCCGGTGCCAACATCAGATGTCCAGTGCAACACGCCATCACCATTAATAACCAGAACACTGTCAAAATCTCCCTGAGGTACTTCCCTGATACGGGCATTGCCAAGTATATCAAGGTTATGTGACGGTTCTTCTCCGAGGGTATTAAAATCACCAATGCCCATGCGGCCGTCAGTGCCGTCTGAAACCATGCGGGCCACTTCAAGGCCATATTCCATTGTACTTGCTGGTAATCCAAGGGATTCTTGAGCTGTAAAAATAAATCGTAAATGATCAGATGCATAAGGCTGAGTTGTTGGATTATTACCCCAATTAATAACAGCATCGTGATGAGCTGGACCTGGTGCTTCAACTAATCCAACGTACATACCATCATTATCCATACCATAATATGTGCCAATATCCATCCAATCTCGCCAACACCCCATTGTTAAAATTGTGAATGAATCTCCAATATGCAGCATAGTAAGTGGATTGCTATTTCCAATACCCACATTACCAGTTCGTACAATTCCACCACTTAATCCAAAGTTATGTGATTCTCCTACTATCCGCATTCGTTCCTCGCCAATGCCATTGAATAATGGTCTAGTATGAAACGTAATATCCTTTTGGCTTGCCTGAATATTAAAATTCTCCAAATCTATTTGAGGAGCTCCAATCCTTCTGCTGAAAATACTCCCCATTTCATTGTTATTAATTTCCATTCTCCAAAATGTATTATATACATCACCTGTATTCGTTCTAAACACCTCCCCCGTGTTATCATCGCTGCCATCCACGCTGAGCAGGGAGAGGGGGTTGTTGAAATTTTGGCCGATGCCTACGAAACCATTGCTGCCGAGGATGCGCATGCGCTGGGTGAAGCCGCCGGTGTGAAAACGCATGTCCCCGATGCTTGCCTGTAATGAAAAATGATCGCTTTCTGCGGGGATGTACAAACGGGCTTTTTCGGTGGAAGTACCGTATTCATGACCGGTGAACATCTGCCACATGTTAGCATTTTTTCGGGGGCCATCGGTGCGGAATACCTGGCCTGGAGTGAAGGCAACAGAAGGATCATCTGGGTCATCCAGATAAAAATCATTGACATGTAAGGCTGATTGGGGTGGATTGTTTTCGTTCCAGCCTGGTATCCAACCCCAAAAAGCTTCCTCATGCCCAATGCCTATGGAGCGTACATTATTTTGATTCCCAAATAATTGATACTTTGTGTTGCCATATCTGTTATTGGGAATACCATTTGTTTCCCATTGGGAAAACACGGTGCTGCTGATGAGCAGCAAAGCTAAAATTAAGTTTAAACGTTTCATAATTTTTCATTTTTTTAGTGAATAATAAATTTTACTTGAAATTGTTCTTTACCGGAAAACCGGCCGTTTAAAAAATAGATACCTCCTTTCAATGTTAAATTGTTAAACATGTATTTGCTTTTTGATATTTTTTTCAAATTGTATTGACTTTTCTCATTAAGCTGTTTACCTGTGATATCACATAAACTGTATTGTATTATTGCTTTTCCGTTTGTGTTTATTATGGCTTTATCTTGTACCGGGTTGGGATATATGCTTAGGTTTACGCTGCTAAATGATTTTTTATAGGTTGCTGTATCACAATTGTAAGATGCTGTATCAGCATTAAAATAAGAACGAACGAAGTTTGGTAAATTCCATTTATATTCATTACTTAACCCAAGAACATTCGTATTTAATGAACAGTTTATAGCATGATTGTTTGGTTGCTCTATAACACTAATTGAATCTAAACCCATACTTGCTATGCATATATTATTTAAAGGTGTAATATGCAAATCCGGATAAGGCCCTGTAAAATTGATATCAACTAATGTTTTTGAATTTAAGATGTATGGTTTTTGCCATTTGCTTATATCGTACTGATAAAGACCAATTGAATTAGAGTATAATTCAAAGGTATATAAATAATTACATTCAGGTGAAAATTCTTTACCATATAGTGCAGAATCCATTGGCAGGGTTATTCTGTCTGATAAAACCCCCGTACTATTATTAAATTTGTACAATTCTAAAGTATCATTTTTAAAAGTATCTGAAAAACTTGCCCAATTATACGATTTATTTACAGCAAGGTGTTTTCCATTTGGAGAAAATTTTGCGCCAAAACCAAAAGTGAAATTTTCAGAATCATGATAACCGGTTTGTGTTATAACTGGCTCATTATCAAGTCCATTTTCTGTTAATTTGTAAACCTGGTATTTGCTTGCATTGTTACGGTGTATCAATATCCATACATCTCTGCAATTGGCGTGATGGACTGCTGTGAGCACTTCACTTAATGTATCATTATTGCTGAATTGATATATTTCAATGTTTTTATCGGTAACAGCCCCCAAGCCACCATCTAAATTCATGTCAATAATACTGTATTTAAAACCAAATTGATATCCTGTAGAGCCGCTTAAATCATCTATAGTAAATAAATAATAGATACTATTATTTTCAGGTTTTGGTACTATTATGCTATTTTGCCGTCCACTCCACCCAGCATCTATATCAGTTCCATTTTGCATATATTCATGGTTTGCATTGTAAATAGACATATTGTCTGAACCAGGCAATCCACCATAAGGGTCTGGACTTGCATAAAAAAGCAAATTACCTGCTGTATCGGATATGGAAGAAGTACCTTCTTCAGCATATGCCATCCCTAATGTATCTTCCTGAATGATACCACTACTGAAATCAAGGCCGGCATTCCGGCCAAAATACCAGTGGTAGGCGCGTTTTTCATTGCCGGGCTGGGCGTGGAGGAGTGAAGGGAGGAGCAAAAATAAAAATAAAATAGTTATCTTTTGTTTCATAGCTGTTGTTTTAGAAAGTAATTAATTTTACTTGAAATTGTTCATTACCGGCGAACCGGCCGTTTAGAAAATAGATACCTCCTTTCAGTTTTACATTGTTAAACATGTATTTTTTATGTGAAATTTTTTTCAAAAAATATTGGGTATCATCAATCTTTTTACCTGTTATATCATACAAATTAAATTTGTTTATTGCTTTTCCATTTGTTTTTATTATTGCTTTATTGTTAAAAGGATTAGGGTATATACTTATATTTTTATTGAATATTATTTTGTTGTATGTTGCTGTATCACAGTTGTAAGCTGCTGTATCTGTATTGAAATAAGAACGGACGAAATTTGGTAAATTTATTTTATATTCATTACTTAATCCAAGAATATTAATGTTTAAAGAACAACCTATCCCCTGCTGGTTTGGTTGCTCTATCAAGCTAATTGAATCTAAATAACTACTAGCTATGCATATATTATTAAAAGGTGTAATATGCAAATCCGGATAAGGCCCTGTAAAATTAATATCAACTAATGTTTTTGAATTTAAGATGTATGGTTTTTGCCATTTGCTTATATCGTACTGATAAAGACCAATTGAATTAGAGTATAATTCAAATGTATATAAATAATTACATTCAGGTGAGAATTCTTTCCCAAATAATGCCGAATCCATAGGTAAAGCAATCCTATCTGATAATGCACCTGTTTCGTTGTTGAATTTATATAATTCTAAAGTATCAACTTTATGATTTTCAGATGCCCAGTTAAATGATTTATTTACAGCAAGGTATTTTCCATTAGGAGCAAATTTTGCTCCTAATCCAAAACTGAAATTTTCAGAATCATGATAACCGGTTTGTGTTATAACTGGTTCAGTATCAACACCGTTTTCTGTTAATTTGTAAACCTGGTATTTGCTTGCATTGTTACGGTGTATCAATATCCATACATCTCTGCAATTGGCGTGATGGACTGCTGTGAGCACTTCACTTAATGTATCATTATTGCTGAATTGATATATTTCAATGTTTTTATCGGTAACAGCCCCCAAGCCACCATCTAAATTCATGTCAATAATACTGTATTTAAAACCAAATTGATATCCTGTAGAGCCGCTTAAATCATCTATAGTAAATAAATAATAGATACTATTATTTTCAGGTTTTGGTACTATTATGCTATTTTGCCGTCCACTCCACCCAGCATCTATATCAGTTCCATTTTGCATATATTCATGGTTTGCATTGTAAATAGACATATTGTCTGAACCAGGCAATCCACCATAAGGGTCTGGACTTGCATAAAAAAGCAAATTACCTGCTGTATCGGATATGGAAGAAGTACCTTCTTCAGCATATGCCATCCCTAATGTATCTTCCTGAATGATACCACTACTGAAATCAAGGCCGGCATTCCGGCCAAAATACCAGTGGTAGGCGCGTTTTTCATTGCCGGGCTGGGCGTGGAGGAGTGAAGGGAGGAGCAAAAGAATGAGGATGATGTTGAGTTTTGGTTTCATGATGTTTTGGGTTATTGGTTAAAAATGCAATATACAAAAAATTAGATTATGATATAATATAGATTTTGATATTATACAAAAAATGAATGATGGTTTACGGATGGTTGATTTAATACTAATATTACCAAATCTCTGCTTTCGGCGGGCACAAAAAAGCTGGCTTTTTCGGTGTTGCCGGTAAACATACGCCAGGTGTTGGTGAGGGTTTCGGGGCCGTTGGTGCGGAACACCTCCCCCGTATTATCATCGCTCCCATCCACGCTGAGCAGGGACAGGGGGTTGTTGAAATTTTGGCTTAACATGTTACTTATACCTCATTTATAGTTTTATTATCCCATAAAAATGCTATTTTTGGAATGCAGAAACATAACACTAGGTTATCTAAAACAAAATCACAATTCACTCTATGAAAAAATCCGTTTTATTTCTTTTAATCATCTTGTTGCCTGTTCTTATTCATGGTCAAAATAATGAATTCAACTGCTTTAGCGTGCTTGCCGGAAAAGATGCTACTGCGAGCGGAGCCGTGATGGCAGGGCACAACGAAGATGACCATGGTAAGAACATAATTAACCTGTTAACAGTGGATAAAAAATCTGCGGAAGCCACTAAAACACACATGACCAGGCAAGGTGAAAAAATCCGGGTGAAAGGGAAAAACAAACACGGATTTTTGTGGATAGAAATGCCCGGGCAGGATTTTGCAGGTTCTTATGTCAATGATAACGGCGTTGTGATTTTTTCCAATGCCTGTCCCTCAAAAGAAGACCGTCCCGAATTAACAAATGGTGGTATTGGCTTTATGTTCAGGCGTGTGTTGGCAGAAAATGCAGGTTCTGCACGTGAAGCGTTAGAAATAGCCGGCAGGTTGATTGAAAAATATGGCTATGATTCATCCGGCAGGACATATACCATCGCCGATAAAAAGGAAGCATGGGTACTTGCTGTGGTAAACGGAAAGCACTGGGTAGCGCAGCGTGTTCCCGATAACGAAGTGGTTGTTATCCCAAATTATTATACCATCACAGAGGTCAGGCTTGAAGACAGTAAGAACTTTATGGGTTCAAAAGGCATTATTGAATACGCTGTCAAAAGGGGTTGGTATGACCCGGAAAAAGATGGTAAATTCAATTTCAGAAAGGCTTATGGTAAACCCGGAAGTTTAGCACATCCAGGCAACATTGCCAGAAAATGGCAGGGCTTGAAAATGATTACCGGAAAAAGTTTTCCCATGGAAAAACCGTTTCCTTTTTCTGTAAAGCCCCAAAAAAAGCTCACTGCCGGTCGTCTGATGCAAATAATGGGTGATCATTACGAGGGGACAGAATTCGATGCAAGCAACGGATATCAATATGGAAATCCGCACGACAATCCGGTGCATACGATATGCGCCGGGCACAACCAATACAGCATGGTGGTGGAATTGAAAAAAGACATTCCCAAAGAAATGGGTGTGTTGATGTGGATTGCATTCAGGCGCCCATGTACTCAGCCGTTTTTGCCCATCTTCACAGGCTTGGATAAATTCCCTTCATCTACCCGTTTGCATAATCCCGAAACAGCCTTGAAAAAACACTTATCTCCTGAAGAAACCTTAAAAGTAAACGGCAAGCATTTTTTTACGGATTACATCAAATTTTCTGCTTTTACAGATAATCATTACACCGAAGTGATTGACAAAATCAGGGAATATAAAAAAGAAAGACAAAGGAAACTCTTTCAGGGAGTTGAAGACACTGAAGCCACATTTCAAAAAATGTACAGAAAAAGCCCTGAAAAAGCCAAGGCTGAACTGGTCAGATTTACAAACGAGCTGTTGAAAGGAAACCGGAAATTTATGCACAGCATGATGGAAAAACACGGTGAAAATTAAAATAACAGTAGAACCAATTCTAAAAACAGTTAGGATTATTGGAATAATAAAGATATTTATTATTTTAGCATGATGCATAAATTATTTTAATTTTATGCTGTTATATTATACACCATGGCTATGAAAAAAATACTGGTCACCGGCGGTGCCGGGTTTATTGGTTCACACTTGTGTGAGCGTTTGCTCAACGAAGGCAATGAAGTTATCTGCCTTGACAACTATTTTACAGGCTCAAAACAAAACATCATTCATTTGATGGATAACCCGTATTTTGAACTGGTACGTCATGACATCACGATGCCCTATTTTATAGAAGTGGATGAGATATACAACCTGGCCTGTCCTGCATCTCCGATACATTATCAGTACAACCCAATAAAAACGGTAAAAACATCGGTAATGGGCGCTATCAACATGCTGGGGCTTGCAAAACGCATCAGAGCAAAAGTACTTCAGGCTTCTACCAGCGAAGTTTATGGCGATCCACAGGTACATCCACAACCCGAGGATTACTGGGGGCATGTCAACCCGATTGGCTCCCGATCGTGTTATGATGAGGGAAAACGTTGTGCTGAAACTTTATTTTACGACTACCACAAGCAAAACAAGGTCAAGATAAAAATTGCCAGGATTTTCAATACCTACGGGCCTAACATGGATCCCGATGACGGCAGGGTAATTTCAAACTTCATCGTGCAGGCACTCCGTGGCGAAGACATTACCATTTATGGTTCCGGCAAACAAACACGCAGTTTTCAGTATGTGGATGATTTGATTGAGGGAATGATGCGCCTGATGGATACAGGTAAAGAGGTTACAGGTCCGGTAAACCTTGGCAATCCACATGAATTTACCATGCTTGAATTGGCAGAAACGGTGTTAACACTTACCAATTCAAAATCAAAGATAACTTACCATCCCTTGCCTGAGGATGACCCGATACAGCGTCAACCCGATATCAGCCTGGCAAAAGCAAAGCTCAACAACTGGGAGCCGGAGGTACAGCTTGAAGACGGGTTAAAACAAACCATTGATTATTTCAAAAACACACTGAAATTATGAAAGGAATTATATTGGCAGGAGGAGCAGGCACAAGGCTTCATCCGATCACACGTAGCATATCAAAACAAATCATCCCGGTGTATGACAAGCCGATGATTTATTACCCCTTGTCGGTACTAATGCTTGCAGGCATCAGGGAAATTCTTATCATTTCCACCCCGCATGATTTACCACTGTACAAAAATCTTTTCGGTGACGGTAAACAACTGGGGCTGGAGATTTCATACGCCGAGCAACCATCTCCCGATGGCATTGCACAGGCATTCCTGATAGGTGAAAAATTCATTGGCGGGGATGAAGTATGTCTGGTACTTGGCGACAATCTTTTTTATGGCCACGGCCTGGGAGGCACTTTGCTTGATTCGGCCAAACTTACGGACGGGGCTATCGTATTCGGGTATTACGTGAATGACCCGCAGCGATACGGTGTGGTTGAGTTTAATAAATCAGGCAAAGCGGTTTCCATTGAAGAAAAACCTAAAAAGCCAAAATCCAGTTATGCGGTAACGGGGCTGTATTTCTACGACAATACGGTGGTAGAAAAAGCAAAAAAGCTCACACCATCCGCGCGCGGGGAGTTGGAAATCACCGACCTCAACAAAATGTATCTTCATGAAAACAAACTCAGGGTAGAATTGCTCAGCCGGGGAGTAGCATGGCTTGATACCGGCACGCCGGATTCACTGTTGCAAGCATCCAATTTCATTGCCACACTGGAAAACAGGCAGGGATTAAAAGCATCCTGCATTGAGGAAATTGCTTTCAAGCGCGGCTTCATCAACAAAAGTCAATTGCTTGAACTGGCAAAACCACTGATGAAAAACAATTACGGCAAGTACCTGAAACGCATCGCAAACGAAGATATTTATGGAATTCATTAGCACCAAAATACCAGGCCTTTTGATACTGAAACCACGGGTTTTCGGGGACCAGCGGGGTTATTTTTTTGAAAGCTGGCGCGATGAGTGGTCTGATAAGACGGGCATTAAGACAACATTTGTTCAGGACAACGAGTCTTCTTCCCGCTACGGTGTCATCCGTGGGTTGCATTACCAGCACCCGCCGCACCCACAGGCCAAACTGGTACGCGTTATACGTGGCAAAGTGCTGGATGTGGCCGTGGACATCCGCAAACATTCCCCCACCTTCGGAAAACACGTTGCCGTAGAGCTTTCCGAAGATAACCATTGGCAATTTTACATCCCGCACGGGTTTGCGCACGGGTTTGCAGTGCTGTCTGAACAAGCAGTGTTTACCTACAAATGCGATGATTATTATCATCCCGAATGTGAGTCGGGGATTGCGTGGAATGATTCTGACCTGAACATAGACTGGAAAATAAAACCGCAAGATGCCATTGTATCAGAAAAGGACAAAAACAATCCGGCTTTTAATACGGTAAAAGGGGTGAGGTTATAATATCATACCTCAAAACACAAGGTTCTACTGCAACATGATATCCTTATTATTGACCCAAACCACAAAATAGGGATAATCAGCATTCCTGTTTTTAAGCATGAGCAAAAATGGCTGGTCAAACAATAAATGAATTGCTTTTTCCTCAACAGGGCTCTCAATTGACCTGTACATCCGGATATGAGCTTTGGATTTTAAAATGGCTCCCTTTTCGTTAAGCTGAAAATCAATCCACTGCAGTGCGTTCGTAATTATCCATTTACTGATTTTTATGCCAATTAAGGATTCAAACTCTTTTTTGCTGGAAATTTGAAGCTTTGGAACTTTAAATTCGGCAATTTGATACTTCCTGGCTGGTTGCAGCAAATCACTGTATTCAATGGCCTTGTTTATGGTTGCATCAAAGCTGCTATCCATCGGTATTTTAGCCAAAATAATCTGTGCTCCTGTTTCCTTTGATTTAAGGTTTACAAGGTATTGATTTGATTTGCCGGGAACAAGATATACTTCCATTTGCTTCAGGAGCTTATTGTGCTTTTTACTTGGTGATTTTCCATTTCCATCGATGTCTTTTATCCCAAAAGCCTTTACGCTGTTCCTTTTACCAAACGCATCAAAAAAGCCATGATCCTCAATTTCTTCAAATTGTCTTTTGAATTGTAAATTTTTGTAAAGAAATGCCCAAATCATATATTCATTTTTTCCTCCATAAGGTTTAGGCACGCTTACTTTATCGAAAACATTGCCAAATTTCTTTTTTAATTTTTTGTTCATTTCCTTTACTGTCTCTTTGGTGATATAGTTGGAATAAACAAAGTAATCCGCGGTATTTATGTCTTTTACCGGATTTTCAGCCCGACTTAATATGGATACATCCCTGTTGGAATGATACTTGGTACCATCAGGGTCCAAATCATCCAGCATCCTGCTCCAGGCAAGTTGAAACGTGTTACAATAAATCAGATTTTTACTGCTATCTGACGGGATGTAAGGATGAGGTGTTATATATGTCTGCCCAAAACTGAAAGAAATACTTATGATCAAAAGGATGCAATAAAAAAAGATATTTTTCATGTGTTTCTGTTTTTTTGCATAAAGGTAAAGTTTTATTCAGGAAGTGTCAATTTTTTCCGGTTTTTCGTAATTGGTTCAAATTCACGAAAGGAAACCTGTATTAGCCCCCTAATAAGTCTGACATGGATCATTTGAATGATTGTACCCGTAATACACATCCACAAAAAACTGGCTGTGGGCTGCAAGCCCGGATATAATCAAAATAAGGCTTATTACAGTTGTTTTACTATTCATAATTGTATTGGGTTTTTACGATTTTTTCAGACAAACTTATCTCATTTGTTATGTATTTGCAAAAATACATGCATGGTTTGACATTGAAATTGCGGACTTCAAAGGCATAACAACCTGCTGCTTTATTTTCATCCAGTATGGTTTTAATGAGCCTGCCTTGTGTATCAAACAATTGTATCAAGGCATGCCCTTCCTGTGGGTGGTTGATTTTTATTCTGAACCGTTCGCCTACCGGGTTGGGAAAAATATCAAGGGAAGGTTTATTTTTGCATGATGAATTATTCTTGCTGGTGTTCTGGGATATTAATTTTGAAGAAATTGTATCACAGGTTTCAATTTCCAAACCTCCTTGCGCAACAAAATTGCCGCTGCCGGTTTCAAAGCCGGATATTTCCTCCATATTACTCATCATTGTCATCCTTATTTTTGCCTGTGCTGCCAAAGGTATATCTCAGCCCTATGCGGGCATTGTAACCGCTGTAAGGGATTTTATCGAAGGGGATTTCATCCTCATCCAATTCTTTTGGTAATTCAACATCTATATTCTGCCCGCCTGAGTAATATTCTGTCATAACCCCCTGAGTAAACCTTAAATTGCCCCATGAATATCCAAAACGGGCAAAAATACTTATATCTTTATAAAAATTATAATTTACACCTAATGCGGTTTGCAAGCCATACCCAAGTCCTGAATATTGTTTAACTGTTTCAGGATAAGTATTTTCATAAGTATTTTCATAATTAATAGATTTATCGTAGACAGTATGTTTTATTTGAGAATAGGATGAATTAAAACCAACTATAAATTCTGGTGTTATTCTATTTAAAGGATAATTAAAAGAAAATAATAAAGAAATATTATGGATATAATAACTATATTTCAAATTGGTTTCATATCTCCTTTCAATTGTTTCATACTTATAAGAATCACTAATTCGTTTAAAATTAAATTTATTTACTCCAATATAATCATATGATAACCCCACTCTAATATATTCTTTAAATCCATACCCTGCATTAATACCAATAAGCTGATGTTTATAAAAATTATGCTTTGTTTCATGTTCTTCTCTTGTCATATTTATTAAATTGTAAGAAATTATCATTGCAGTGTCTTCCATTCCTTCTGTCCAGTGATAAAAAGTGTCAACAGGATTGCCATAATATTTTTTAGCTGTATAACTGTTAACATTAGGAATTTCAAATTTTTTATTCGAGTGATTATACCCGTAATACACATCCACAAAAAACTGGCTGTGGGCTGCAAGCCCGGATATAATCAAAATAAGGCTTATTACAGTTGTTTTACTATTCATAATTGTATTGGGTTTTAACGATTTTTTCAGACAAACTTATCTCATTTGTTATGTATTTACAAAAATACATGCCGGGTTTGACATTGA
>CAZTNS010000021.1:0-29792 GCA_964615585.1 uncultured Bacteroidales bacterium
AAACAGGAAAGCCGCCCCGGATTAAGAGAGCGGCCTCACCAGGCGGTGATTGAGGGTTAAGCAATCAAATTATAAATCGAACACCAAAAGCAAAGGCATTGAGGTCTTTGCCTTCAGGGCCTTTGTTGTTTTCAAATAAGCTGTTCAGGTCATAATTCATGAACAGGTTAAAATCTTTAACACCGATCATGGCTTTAACACCATAGCGTATGTTGTTCAGGTAAAAATTATCGTAATTTTTTGCTTTGCGTTTTTGTCCGTTTTCTTCCCATACATTTTTGGTATGTGCGTCTAACCTGTAGCCCGCATAAGCACCTGTACCGATACGCAACAAGCGTTTATTGATGCCGCTTTTTTTCGGTCCGATGTGGAAAACCGGCATGACATCCATATTCAAATAAGTAACCGTCAATTTTGAACGAATGGCGTGGTTATCATCTTCATTATATTCCGGTTTTACCTGATATACTATCATCTTATTGTCATCAACCATGCCTTCCTGGGTTACCACTGCTTTGTTTTGTAATTTGAAGTTATACCAGAGAATGTCTGCACTCATATCCACACTGAACCAATTGGCAGCATAAGCCCGGAAACCCGATCCAACTGCGAAACTCCAGGAACCAAATGGTTTGACATCATGCAATGCGTCGCTTCCCGGGAATTTTTGGTTTTCCAGATAATTGTTCATTCCGGTCTCACATACCATAAAATTGTAAAAATTTTTATTCGATTCATCTTTTTCAAATTCAAACTCAATTTCCGAATCATCCTTTTCAATTTCATGGCTTTTAACTTTCATGGTTTTAATCACATCCCCTTTTTTATCTTTGATAATGACAGACCTGGTCTTTCCGTCATCTTCAATTCTGATGTCTTCCATGGATTCGTCAACTTCTTTCATTGCTTCTTTTACAATATCCATGATGCTGTCCATGTCAGGCATGTCATCCATATCTTCGAGTTCGTTCAGGTTAACTGTAGATACGGTATCGCCTTCAATAACGATCCTGAGGGTGTCGTCTTCAGGCGCATTGTTTGCGAACATTGGGGTGATAACAAACAAGGCTGCTGCGGTTAAAATTGTGTGTAAAATTGTTTTGCGTTTCATAATATCTGATTTTTGGTTGTACATAATTAATTATTTAAGCTGATGGTTTATATTCGGCTGTTCGTTTCGTAATCCGATTTGAAATATTTTTTGTTTTCAAAGGGAGTATTATCCAGCTTGTTTCCGGTGTTGGTATTAGGATTTAATACCACTTCAGATGCTTCTCTGAATAATATCCCCACATTTTTCCGGAACCCATCCAGTAAAGATGTGGTATTCTGTTCCTTTTCTTCTTCCACATCATTGGTATCGTTAGTGTCATCAAAATACTCAATATCTTCATGGATGTTTCCATTTTCATCTACACTGATGGTTAGTTTTGCGTTTTGATCAAACAGAAAAATCACAAATTCTTTTTTGTTCTGAAGGTAATCCATTTCATAATTGTAATTTTTAGGACTCAATATTTCAGAATGCTGTACAAACTCTTGTTTTTGTAATGTTTCAGAATTTGAATTACACATTCTGTTTTTTCTATCAGGTACATGTTTTGCTTCTGTGATGATAGAGGTGCTAACGAATAAAATCAGAAGGACTGCTGAGATGAGTTTTGTGTGTGTTTTCATAACTGTATTTTTTTAGCGTTTACATTTTTTTGTTTCAATTTCACTGGTGTGACGATTAAGCTGGTTGTTTTGTTACAAACAAAAGACGTTAAAGGACTGTTAATTATGTAAATTGTATTAGAAGAGTAAACTGGGACTTCTATAAGTTCTAATTTTCCAAAAAGTTTTTTACATTTGTTCTGTTTGGGTTAATGTGAAAGAATAATTGGGAAACCTTATAGCGACATAATATTTTATTTTGGTTCTACTGTTATTTTTAATGGTAAAGATTTAGTGTACGATGGAAACATAGGTTCTGCTGTAACCAGAGTTGAAAAAAAATAGTTATTTGAACATCAATATTATTAAATTTTTTGGCATGGTTTTTTGCAAAAGAAAAGATGCAAAATCACATGCCAAAAGGTATGTATAAAGGCTTTTACCACCGGTGAAACCGGTGGTGTGTGCACCGAACTGGATATCAGTGAATAAAAGGAAATCCATACTGTTTACATCCGGAAAAGCCATGGATAATCGCTAAAAATGCATTAGAAAATTATTATCCAATGTCAATTTTTATATAAAGTGGTCTTCCATTAAAATAACAGTAAAGCCTTTTTTTTGCTAATTTAAACTTTCTTAAATTCGTGGTAGAACCTTTTTGTTTAAAAAATTGTTTAATTTTGTGCAATTTCAGTAAATATAACCAGTATTAATTAAAAAATACAAAGCATGAAAAAATCTATTTTACTTTTTCCCGTGGTAGTTTTGGTTTTGTTTAGTAGTTGCAGAACTGCAGTTGTGTTTTCGGCCTCAGAACAAGATGCAGAGGTATTTGTAAACGGCAGGAAATTAGGTTCAGGGCAGACACCTGTTGTCAATGTAAAGAAGGATGAATGTGTTTCTGTTAAAATGCAAAAAACCGGATTTTTAACGGAATCGTTTTTGTACTGTTATAATGGCACGAATCTGTTCGGGGAACCAAAAACAAAATATGTGAAATTGAATGATGATGATGCATATACAGCATCAATAGTGACAGATTACGCAAACAAGGATTTTGAAGTAGTCGTCAGTAAGAATTTTACGGAAGCAGAAGCATGGAAAATAGTAAGTCAGATAGTAACTGGTTATTTTGACAACCTAGAGATGGCTGATAAAGCCACGGGATACATGAAAACAAGTTGGCAGTCAAAATCCTTCACTAAAAAGGCCATCAGAACCCGTATCATTGTAAAACAAAGTAGCTCAATGCCTTTGAAATATAAGATAAAAATTATCAGTGAATATTCAGATGACCCAAATCAAAGTGTAAAAGACGATGACAAGTATAAAAAATGGGACAGGGTGTTACGTGCTTATGAAGATATAATTACTGAATTTCAAACAAGATTGGGAACGAAATAATATCGTTATTTTTTCTGTTTCAATTTATTTGTTCTGATTTTATTGACAAAGCCCCTTTAAATTGCATTGGACAAGGGATTAAAGGTATTAAGGAAGCCTGATACCTTAGTCTTCGTTAAGAAATGGTCGAAACAAAACCTGCTGATTTATTCCAATCTTAATATTCAGATGAATTATTATAACGGTATTCTACAGCAGATTGCCACAAGATAACAAGAAAAATTGGCTTTAGCATTATAATGCCTGATTGAAAAAATCAGAAAAAATTATTGATTATGCCAAAAGCTTGTTACTTTTACAAAAAGCAATAACAATTAAATTATATGACAATTCGTCGGCAGGGAATAATATTGCTTATGATCTTAAGCGGGATGTTTATTATAAACAAAGCCTCCAGCCAGGATATTCATTTCAGCCAGTATATGTTTTCACCTCTGAACCTGAATCCTTCAGAAACAGGTCGTTTCAAAGGGGATTACCGTTTTGTTGTGAATCACAAGCGGCAGTGGATGAGTTTTGCCGATGCATACAATACCTTTTCAGGATCGGTTGATCGTCAGTTTTTTAAAAGCAAAAAAATGCACCCCGGACTGGGCATCCTGCTTAATAATGACATTGCAGGTGACGGTGATTTTGGAACTTTACAGGTTGGAATACCTGTGTCACTGACTTATAAAATGGATAATTCCACTTTGTTTGTTGGTGGATCAGCATCCTGGGTACAGCATAGTTTTAATTACAATGCCTTTTACTTTGGTAATCAATACACAGGACATCAGTTTGATCCGAATATACCTCCGGGAGAAACCATTGAAGTTGATCGTTTTTCTTATTATGATTTTTCAACGGGGGTTGGTTATAGTTATGCTCACAGCGACAGTCTGAGCTTCAACGGTGGATTGTCAATACAGCATCTCACTCAACCCGCAAAATCCTTTTATCAAAATGAAGAGATAAAATTGGACATGCGCTGGCAGGTGTATTTGCAGTCTGATTATATGATTGATGAAAATATTATTTTGCAGCCCTCCGTTTTGTTTATGAGCCAGGGAAAGTACAAAGAATATAATTTTGGAAGCAACATTCAGTTTGACATCAATCCCCTGGGTTTGAGATCTGTATTTGCCGGATTGCATGTACGCGCAAGAGATGCCGGTATTCTCATATTCGGGCTGGATTATAATAAAATCCGCTTTAATCTGTCTTATGACATAAATCTGTCTGGACTGTCAACCATAAGCAGAGGGCGTGGCGGTGTTGAATTATCTGTTATATACGTATTTAAAAAACTTGATCTTTTAACCAATCCCCCTGTAAAAAAATGTCCCGATTTTATCTGAATGGTGTTTGTCTTATATTGTTAATGTTGCTCTCAGCTTCTTTTGTATGCGGGCAGGATTTAAAAAGCCTTGTCCGGTCAGGGGATATGGCTGCAGACAAAGGCAATTATTACGGGGCAGCGCATTTTTACAAGCAGGCTTTGCGTGAGGCAGGCAACGTCCCTGAATTGCATTACAAAATGGCAGAAGCCTGCCGCAAGGACAAAGATTATTCCCTGGCAGCAAAACATTACAAGAAACTTGTTCCCCATTTCAATGACAAATACCCGCTGGCTGAATATTACCTGGCCAAAATGCAGAAATCCTGCGAGCTGTTTCTTGAAGCACAATATCATTTCAGAAATTATTGGGAAAGAAACAAAGACAAAGACCTGCTGACAGTAAAAAAGGCAAAACGGGAAATTATTGCCTGTGAGCAGGCACAGCGAATGTTATTCAGGCCGGTAAATGTAAACATTAAACACATAGATACAAGCATAAACAGCATCTATTCAGAATTATGTGCTGATGGATACCACAATGGAATAACCTATTTTACTGCGGTATTGCCTGAAGATACCACATTGCAGAATTTCAATGCAAAAATATACCTCAATAAGCAACAAACAACGGTGTTGATTGACAGTCAAATCAACAAACATGGCAAACAGGCAGCCAACCCGTTTTGGGACAGCGTCACCCATGCACTGTATTTTACCCTTTCAGGAGAAGGGAAACCGGCACAGATATATAGAGCCAAAAAACACCCGGAAGGCTGGATGGAAGCAACGAAATTACCGCCTGTGATTAACAAAGACCAATATGCCAGCACCCATCCGGTAACTGTACATTTTGACAGTGTGTCTTATATTTTATATTCATCCAACAAACCCGGTGGGATGGGAGGCTACGATTTGTACTACAATATCATTGAAAATGACTCATCATACAGCCGGCCATACAACATTGGCAGAAGGGTCCCTGACGATTCTGAATATGCTTTTCTGGTGGATACCTCGTCCATTTTTAATTCCCCTGCCAATGAAATCACTCCGTTTTATGATAAGACAGACAGTAGCCTGTATTTTTCCAGCGACTGGTATTACGGGATGGGGGAATACGATATTTTTAAAATGAAATATGATTTTGGCATGCCTGATACAACGACCATAGAAAATATGGGGTATCCCGTAAACACACCTCAAAATGATTTGTATTTCAGGGTGGACAAATCACATCAGTCGGTGTATATAACCTCCAACAGGGATGGCTCCCTGGCTTATAAACACCAAAGCTGCTGCAACGACATATATTCATACATGCTCCCCGAAAAGGAACCGGAAAAATCACCTGAAGAAATTCGGCAGGAAGAAATCGTTTCGATGACTCGCATGGCCGAAGAAATCATACCCATTACCTTGTATTTTCATAATGACAGGCCTGATCCGGGAAGCAGGGACACAACAACACAAATGCCTTATGATTCTTGTTTTTACAGCTACATGGACAGACAACAGGAATACCGGAATAAATTCTCTGCCGGCCTGGAAGGACAGGCAAAAACGGAAGCCCTTGACAGCATTGATTATTTCTTTGAAAACAAAGTGAATAAACATTTTCAAAAATTAAGAAAGTTCTTTTTATTGCTCGATGAACTGCTTTCTGAAGAACAAAAAATCATTTTAACCATTAAAGGATATACAAGCCCGTTACATACGCCGGAATACAACCTCAGGCTTGCCAAACGACGCATCAGCAGTTTTGTCAGTTATATAGATAAATACAAAAATTCGAAGTTTGTTCCATATATTGAATCCGGGCAGTTAGTGATAGAGACCCTGCCATACGGCGAAACCAAAGTAAGAAAAGGCATCAGTGACGACCCGGATGACAAGCGTAATTCAGTGTATAACCCTCTGGCTGCACAGGAACGAAAAATTAAAATACTGGCGGTAAAAATAACATATCATACAGATATTGAATGAGATATAACATGTAAAACATAATTTTTAAAGTATGCAAGATAAAACACTATGTATCATTAAACCCCTTGCAGTACAAAACGGCCATATTGCATCTATCATCAAAGACATTGACATGGCGGGATTCAGGATATGTGGTTTACGTATGCTGCAAATGACCTTAGATGATGCCAAAGACTTTTATATAATACATGCGAATAAAGGGTTTTATGATTCGCTTGTTGCTTTTATGTCTTCAGGTCCAGTTGTTGTGATGACCCTGGAAAAAGAAAATGCAGTGGCTGATTTCAGGAAACTGATCGGTAATACTGATCCTCAAAAAGCCCAAAAAGGAACCATCCGTGCAAAATATGCAAAAGACATCAGTCATAATGCTGTTCATGGTTCAGATTCGTTAGAAAATGCCACCAAAGAAATTCATTTTTTCTTTAGTGAAAGAGAAATGTTTTGAAAAATCCTTTGTAAGGTTGAAATAAACATTCGTCAGGTATTTATGATTGTACATCAAAACAAAGTCCTGCATTAAGAATATATTAAGAGTATAATTTGGAATCAGTCTAAATAAACAATAATTTTACACTGGAATTGATTTTTTAATGAAAAAACTATATATTATGAAAACACAGGAATTCAATAAGAAACTCATAGACATTAAAGACAAGCTTAAGTATTTTGCATTCAGCTTTGTTTCAGACAATGAAGAAGCAGAAGACTTGGTGCAGGAAACCTTTTACAAGGCCATATCCAATCAGGAAAAATACATTGAAAACACCAATTTCAAAGCCTGGATATTTACCATATTGAAAAATACATTTATAAACAATTACAATAAAGCAGCACGCCAAAAAACAACTTTTGATAACACCAATGATAATTACCTGATAAACAGTAGTAATTCAGCAGTGTCTGTTTCTCCAGAATCCACATATTATGCTGGTGAAATACACAAAGCCATTGCTAATCTGGATGATGTATATAAGATTCCTTTTTTGCGGTTCAGCCACGGCTATAAATATCAGGAAATTGCTGAAGAGCTGGATATTCCTATCGGAACCGTAAAGAGCAGAATTTTCTTTGCCAGGAAAAAACTGATGGGACAATTGAAAGACTTTAGATGAAGGTATGAGGATTGGTAAAATCTACAGGATGTGAATAATCTCTTTCCATTTTGCGAATTGCATTGTTGGGATATCATTACCGGGTGCAGGGGATTTAATTTTTTTTGGATTGAACCAAATTTGATCTATGTCTGCATTTGCTGCACCCATGATATCAATGCTAAAATTGTCTCCAATAACAACTGAATTTTTCTTGTTAGCATTGCTTTGATGCAATGCTTTAGTAAAATAGGAGGTTTCAGGTTTTTGAACTCCAAGTTCTTCGGAAGTGAAAACCCCTGTAAAAAAACCATCCAATTCACAATTTATGAGCTTAGTATGTTGTACTTTTTTAAATCCGTTGGTGATCAGATGCAGCGAATATTGTTTTTTTAAGTATGTTAACCCAAATTTTACATGGGGAAATAGTTTGCGTTTTGTGGGGCTGATATTAAGGTATTCTTCAGATAATTTTTTTGCCAGTTGTTCATCATTAATACCTGCTTCCTGGATTGTCAGTAGAAAGCGTTTCCAGATGAGTTCATCTTTATCTATGGCAGTTTTGCTGTATAAATCCCACAATGCGGTATTATATTCAGTATAATGGGTAAAAAAATCACCAAAACCATTAAAAACTTCAAACAACTGAAACCTATGATAAAGTTCCATTAAAACTTCACGGCTGTTGTTTTCAAAATCCCACAGTGTGGAATCAAAGTCAATAAAAATATGCTTATATGGGGTGTTTTTTCTTATAACAGGTTTCATATACGCCTGGTTTTTGTTTACAAAAATGCAATTTTCTTTTTGATTTCAATAATAAAACCATAAAAACATTAGAATTTATTGGGAATAGTGCATATTCAGTGATGAACGAACCAATACTAATGAGAAAAATGAAAAGATGGTTGATTTTTGTTCATAGATTCCGGGTGTTTTATTCAGAATGCTAAGGAGCAAGGTGTGATATTGAGTTTTTTCATGATGTGTTTGAGTGGGTTCGTCTAAAATACATGTGAGAATTTTAAACCGCAGTATCCGCCAAATGTCGAATTCAAGGATAGAATTCGAGCAAAAACCTGTTGTTTAGAGTGAAGTCGAAATGCAGATGTTATGGAAAAAACCAATTTATCCCCTGTTGAAATTATCATCATTAAGTATTCCAAAGCCAGGTTTGCGTGCTGTGAAAACGCGTTATAGCACCTTTACAAGGACAAAATTGTGTTATTCTACGCTTGAAAAATATTTCATGAACTGTGAACGCTCGTAGAATTGTGGATTTTCGATGTTTTTGTAAGAAAGTTTTCCTCTGAAATCGCTGATCTTTTCATAGCCATGGGAATCCATCCACTCTTCCACTTCTTTATTGATATGGCTGGTGTATGATAAACCTTTCTTGTATAATGCTGAACATACTTGTGTGGTCTGAGCTCCAGCCAGCAATTGTTTTATTACACCGGCGCCATCATGGATGCCTGTGGAGGCTGAAATCTCGGTTTTGTAAGATTCGGCACTGATCATACCTACCCAGCGAAGTGAATGCTGGATATCCGTATCACGGCTAAAAACAGATGCAGATACCATTTCCATGGCATCAATGTTGATGTCGGGCTGATAAAAGCGATTGAAAATGGTTACCCCTTTAATGCCCCTGAATTGTAATTGTTTAACGATCCTGAGGAGGTTAGTAAAATGCGGGCCGATCTTAATAGAAACCGGGATGCTGACTTTTGACAGAATTGTCTCCGCAATTTCGTAGTAACTGTTTTCCAGCTCCAGGCTTTCAGTATTGCCATTGTCGGGTATAATATTGATATTGAGTTCCAGGGCATCAGCACCTGCTTCTTCAATACGGGTGGCAAAATCAGTCCAGTCTTTGGCATCTATACAGTTAATGCTGGCAATAACGGGGATGTTGCACGCTGCTTTGGCTTCTTTAATGAGTTTAAGGTATTCACTCACAGAATTGTGTTTTGCATAATTTCTGACATAATCTTCGGCTTCAGGGTAATTTTTGCTCTGATTGAGCATATTACCAGCTTCATAGTTGATCTGTTCCTCAAACAGGGATTTTAGTATAACAGCTCCTGCACCATTGTCTGCGAGGGTTTTTATGTTGTCAACAGATTGAGTTAATCCTGAACTGCTAGCAATTACCGGAGATTGAACATCCAGACCGAGATACGTTGTTTTGAGGTTTGCCATGATATAGAATGTTTTGTTACAATGTTTATCAGACAAAGATAATACTTCCGGTAAAAATTCAAAAAGTTGATTGGAGTTAGAAAAAATGTTTTACAGCTTATTAGCATAAGCTTAAATCCGCAGGTGGCATGCAGTGGAAAACCACTAGGATCTATGGTATAAACAAAAACACCCGCGAAAAGTACATTTCGCAGGTGTTTTTAAGTAGAGCGTGGGTCAAATTACTTTTTTGGATCCAAAAGCATGAATTCATTTAACCGGATTCCGGTTGAATACCGTTTTTCGCCGTCTTTTTCCCACTGCTTTTTTTCAAGGCGGCCTTCAACCAGTAACCTTGAGCCGGTTTCGCATTTGTCTGCCAGGATTTTGGCTGCATTGTCCCAGGCGGTAATGCGATGCCATGTGGTTCTGCTTTGGCGTTCGCCGCTGCTGTCTTTGTAATATTCATTCGTGGCCAGGCTCAGGTTGAGCACGTGTTTGTTGTTGCCAAGTTCTTTCAGTTCGGGTGTTCCACCGATGTTTCCAATTAAAATTACGCGATTTACTAAATTGTTCATAATGTGAAAATTTAAGTTAAACATTTATTTTATTTCGTTTTGCTGTTTAGCCTTTTGGCGTTTTTTCAACAGCTTGGTGCAAACATACAACCCCATGATTGCCGTAGCCGGTTAAAAACCATTTACTGGCGCTTAACATTCGTTTGTAAATGTTTGTTAATGTTTATTATACAGGCTTGCAAATAGATATAAAATGTTTAGGTTGCTGAATTAACAAATATTAACCGTAAATTATATTCATATTTCTGATATTGCCAACAAGCGAAAAAAAGATACGTTCATATAGAACAGAGAAATCACCAATAAATAAATAAGGTGTTGATTAAAATTTAAAACTAAGACAATAAAAATTTGTTCTTTTATAAAAAAACAATTAGTTTTGTTACTCATAGTCAACATAGATAAAGACATGAATAAAACTAAAATAAATGACTTAATTCAAAAGTTCGACATCACTGATATCGAAAAGCATTTAATATATATTTACCTAAAAAACAAAGAATTAGATTTCGATAAAAATCCAATATTAAAGAGTAAAATAAGCAACTTTCAACCATCATCAGAATTATTCCTTTTATGTTCTACTTTAGAAATTGATAGTTTGAAAGATTTAGAAAAAAATCTTGAATTGTTAATACCACAAAATGATAGAAAACTAAACGGAGCATTCTTCACACCTAACTATGTTATAGATTATATTATAAGTAAAACAAATCCAAATGAAAATGATAAGTGTTTAGATCCAAGTTGTGGTTGCGGTGCATTTCTGATAGGACTTGTTGAGTATTTTAAAAAGAATTACAAAAAAAGTGTAAAACAAATCATTAATCAAAACATTTTTGGCGCAGATATTCTTGATTACAATGTAGAGAGAACCAAAACTTTATTATCTATTTATGCCCTTCAACATGATGAAGTTATTGAAGAATCGGATTTAAATATTGAGCATAAAGATAGTTTAAGAGATAATTGGAATCACAAATATGACGTTATTGTTGGAAATCCACCATATGTAAAATATCAGGATTTAAATGATAATAATAGAGTTGAATTAATAAGGCGTTGGCAATCAATAGAAAATGGAACTTTTAATTTGTATTTTGCATTTTTTGAATTAGGTCACAAATTGCTTAATGATTCAGGCAGATTGGGTTATATTACCCCTAATAATTATTTCACATCATTATCAGGAATATCTTTAAGACAGTATTTTCACAGACACAAATGCTTGACAAGAATTGTTGATTTTAGTCATAAAAAAGTATTTGACGCACAAACATATACTGCAATCTCATTCTTAAACAAACAAAAGAACGAGAAAATATTTTATGATAAAATTCTTGAATGTCAAGAGTGCCCTGACTTTTTACTTAAAGCCAATGGTTCACCGAATTATTTAGACAATTTGAATGTAAAAAAATGGCGATTACTTAAAAAACAAGAACAAGAAAATATTAGAATTATCGAGACTATTGGAACGCCAATTAAAGATTTATTTAATATAGCCGCTGGAATTGCAACCTTGAAAGATGAAGTGTTTTTTGTAAATTCAATAATTGAAAAAGACGGATTAATAAAAAAAACAACCGAAAATGGTGTTTTCTATATTGAAAAAGAAATAACCAAACCTGTTTACAAGATATCAAACTTTAAAAATCAAGAAGATATATATCAAAATACACTTAGGATTATTACGCCTTACTATTCGAATTCAAAAAATGCTATTCCAATTCCCGAAACAGAATTTAAAAAACAATTTCCACATTGTTATGAGTATTTGTTATCAGAAAAAGAAAAATTAAACAGTAGAGACAAAGGGAAAAGAATCTATAAACCATTTTATTCTTGGGGGAGAACACAAGGAATAACAAGATTTGGAAAAAAAATACTTAATCCCACCTTTAGTAAACATCCAAGATTTTTACTCGTTCCAGAAGAAGATGCATATTACACTAATGGCTATGGCATTTATTTTTCAAAGAACAATAACGGAACAGCCTCATTATTCGAAGATATTAAACACCCTCTTTCTAAAGAAGATAATATTCTTTTAGTCCAAAAGGTTTTAAACTCTATTATCATGGACTACTATATAAGTATAACAAGTGTTTCTATACAAGGAGGATTCCCCTGCTATCAAAAAAATTTCATTGAAAAATTTACTATTCCCTATTTTTCTGAAGTAGAACTGAATTTTTTAAGACAGCAAACAGATAAGGAAGAAATAGATAGATTTTTGGTTTGCAAATATCAGCTCAATATTCCGGAACCAAAGCGTTTTTCATATACATCAAGTAATCTTTCTATCAAACCGTCATAACATAGATTTTCCATTGTGGCAATAGAATTTTCCGGCAACAAATTATCTTCTTTCAATTCTTCTGTTGTGTTATAAACTTTTACAGGATTTTGAGCAAAATCAGCAATAATTAAAGCTACTCTTTCATATTTAAAATCGTCATCTCTCTGACTAGCTCTTAAGTTTAATGCAGAAAAACCTTTAATATATTTTTCTAAATAATTGGCAGTCGAATTCGTAAATGGTTTATAAATCACATTGTTCTGAGCGACGTGTATTGAGTCCAACTCACGAACAGAAATGAGATATACTTCTCCAAGAACCATTTTGGGAACACGGCGATGAAGATTGAGGGGTTCAGCATATGTTCTTTCAAACATAGTGTCAATATTTTTACTTAAACTGCTGAGTTGACTCCTTATGTTTACGGATAGAATATGTTCTGAAAACAGTTCACCATAAGGCTCAGTTGTGCCTGTATTATATAAACCATTAAAATCAATTCTTTCTTCTCTGGGGGGCTTATTATTTGGGAAAACACAAATGTCTTGTTTTTTAAACTTCAGAAAACCAGCAAGTGTCTTTTCTCCATTTGCCTGTCCAATAGGGGGATGTATTAAAGTAGGGTTTACACCTTTTTCAACAAGTGAAGATTTTACAACCTCATGTATAAGATTAATAAGTTGTTGAGATGTAATTAACGATTTTTTTCCTTTCTCACCAGATGACCGTATTACATCTTCAACCGATATTTTTATTATTTCAAGAGATTCCGATAAACTTAACGTATCATTCGAACAGTTGGAAATTCGACTATCTATTGAATCTTTAATCTGTTGTAAGGTTATCAAATTTGCCATTATTAAAAAAATCTTTTAAGGTAACGTCAAGTGCCTTGGCGATTTTTTCAATATTAACTATTGAAATATTTCTTTTACCATTTTCAACACTTGCAATGTAACTTCTATCTAAATCAGACGAATAAGACAAATCTTTCTGAGACAAATTCTGAATCTCTCTCAGTTCTTTTATCCTAATTCCTATTTTTTTCTTAATTTCCATTTGGCAAAGATTTAAAATTGTTGACTATAAGCCAAAGACTATAAGTAACATTGCGGAAATAAAGTAAAAAAAAGTATATTTGAACAAACAAATGTCAGTTGGCAACATCGTGTATAGTGCATTTGGCGGATAGTGCTAATTTCAAGGGCATTACATCTAATAGAAGGTTTATAGGTTTGACAGATTAGTACTTCGAATCGCCAAACGACACCATACACGTGATCGGTTATACAGGAAGAAACCAATATCATTTGGCAGAATTTTATTAAATTTGTCAAATGGATTTATGGAATTAAAAAGCCAACTTTCGAAGCAAAGGCTGAAGAATTTTAAAACTAATTAGAGTCTGTCTATAAAGTCCGCTGCCTGCGTTACACTCGTCTGAAAAATCCTCATTTACAAAAGTAAACTCCGGTATTTTCAGACTTCGCAAGCCTTGCCAGTGAACTTTATAGAACAGCCTCTTTACTCTATTGACGGACACTAATTAAGCATGGATAATTCTAAAAACAAAAGAAAAGGAACTCAAAGCAGTTCATTTGGAACACCAGGCCGGATAAATCATGATTCTAGTAAATTTTATAAAAGCAAGTTATATGATGGTCGCCTTGTAAATAATAAAGTACAATATATTGAAAATGAAATTCCGGAAGAAAAGAACAATAAAATATATTGTAAATCAAGTGAATCAATGGACGACATTCCTGATAACAGTGTGCATTTAATGATAACGTCTCCTCCATACAATGTTCAAAAGGATTATGACGATGATTTAAGCCTTGATGAATACAGAGAATTATTAAGACGTGTTTTTAGGGAAACATATAACAAATTGGTGCCAGGTGGCCGTGCTTGTATTAATGTTGCCAATCTTGGGAGAAAACCATACATCCCCCTGCATGCTTATATTATTGATGATATGCTGGATATTGGCTACCTTATGCGTGGTGAAATTATCTGGAATAAGGCATCAAGTGCCAGTCCGTCAACAGCATGGGGAAGTTGGAAATCAGCAGCCAACCCTGTATTAAGAGATATTCATGAATATATTTTAATTTTCTCTAAAGACAGCTTTAGCAGAAAAAAAGAAAGCAGAGAAAATACAATTGATAAAAGTGATTTTATTGAATGGACAAAAAGTGTATGGACTTTTCCTGCTGTATCTGCACGTTCCGTTGGGCACCCCGCACCTTTTCCTGAGGAATTACCACACAGGTTAATCCAGCTTTATTCTTTCAGGAAAGATGTTGTTTTAGACCCTTTATGTGGAAGCGGCACAACCTGCATCTCAGCCTTAAAAGATGGAAGACACTACGTTGGCTATGACATAAAAAAGGAATATGTTGATTTGGCAAACAAAAGGATAAAGCAGACAGAAGAAAAACTAACTCAGAAAACATTGTTTAGTTAATTGCTGTCCATAAAGTACAGCTTATTTTAAAAAATACTGAAATCTGGCTGGCGAAGACCGATAACAAACAAGCAGGAAGAGTGAAGTGTTTCAGGCTATCTTCAGCCTATTGGGGAATGATTAATATTGTAAAAAGCTAATCTGCCTTTGCACCATCTGATGATTCTGGAAATAGTCAGGGCTAAAGCCCTTACCTTCTTGCTTTGTGCACCACCACGACCTGAAGGACGTGGTTAAGCGGTAGCTCGACAGGCAGGACTAAAGCCCTTTCTTTCTTTTATAGCATACCGCTTTCCACCCTTAAGCAGTAGTTCAAGGCCGGGTTAAAGCCTTTTCTTTTTTGCATTGTTTGTTATTAATGCGGCAGATGAACTAACAGGGCTAAAGCCCTTGTATTATTCCTTTCACTTACCACCCAGACCTGAAGGACGTGGTTAAGCGGTAGCTCGACAGTCAGGGCTAAAGCCCTTACCTTCTTGCTTTGTTACCACCACGACTTAGGGTCTGCTGAAAATCACTAAACACAATAAAAATCAGAGATTTATATCATTACCTAAAATTATAAATGCAAGGTTTTTGCGTTGAATTCTAAAAAAAGCATGCATTTATAAATAGCATTATGTGACAATACGTTCATTAATTGTGATTTATTAAACTAAATTTTACAATCAATATAGGTGTGAAAACACGGCTATTGTGTTTGTTAGCCTGATGCACACCATATTCCTCTTCTTCTTGTCGCCTTGAAAATGGTACACCTCAGACTTTTTTCAGCAGATCCCATTTTAGTACTGCATTTTTGGGATCTCAATAAAAAATTCTGATCCTTTGTTTTTCTCCGTTCTGTAATAAATATCACCTTCAATATTATCCACAATTCCTTTAACTATGCTGAGGCCTAATCCCATACCTGACGTTTTTGTTGTAAAACTGGGGCTGAATATTTTTTCATGCAGGTGATCAGGGATGCCGATCCCATTATCAGCAATGCTCAGCAGAAAATGATTGTTTTTTTCAGATAGGCTGATGCGAATAATTCCCTGTTTTCCTGAGGGGATAGCCTGCAGGGCATTTTTAATTAAATTGTTAAGCATGCGTATAATTTGTTCTTTGTCAGCAAGTATCCATGCATGGTCATCAACTTCATTTTTAATGATAATTTTAGTCGCACTCAATCCTGTAAACAATTGTTTAATCTGATAGATTCTTTCGACCAAATCTACCCGTTGTTTTTGTTTCAGTCGAATTCTGGCAAAATTGCTGAATTCAGTTGCGATATCAGCAAGGCTGTCTATTTGTTCAATCAGGGTTTTTGATACGCGGTCAAACATTTGATCAAAGTCAGGATCATTTTCTTTATATGCTTTTTCGAGATGCTGTACGCTAAGTTTCATTGGTGTCAGTGGATTTTTGATTTCATGGGCGATTTGTTTGGCCATTTCCCGCCATGCGTATTCTCTTTCGCTGCGTGCGAGTTTTTCAGCACTTTCGGCCAGTTCATCCACTTTTCTGTTGTATTCCTGAACCAGGCTTCCAATTTCATCATTCCCTGCATAACGGATCTTTCGGTTGCGTTTTGATATATCCATTAACCGCAACCTGTCCTGTATCATTCTCAGAGGCCTTGTGAGTTGGTTTGATGTGACCAGGGCAATCAGTATTGTGAAAATAAACATGATTAGATAAACATTCAATAAAGCAACTGTAAGGCTGGATATTTCCTGGCTAAAATCACTTTGACGGGCAAAATAAGGTAAGTTGATGTAGGCAAGAATATCCCCGTGAATATTCTGAAATGGAAGATAGGCAGAAAGATATTCCATTTTACCTATCTTTTCATTTTGTACAAAATACCCTGTTTCATTATTTTGAATTTGGTTATACGCCCGGGGGGCCATACGCTGTCCAACCAAGCCTCTGTCATAAATTTCCATCCGTGATGATGCCATCAGTTTCCCGTCAAGACCATATAAATTAATGTCTGTATAAAAAACATTTGAAAATTTCACCAGTAAATAGTTCAAATAGTCTTTCATGCCCTCTTCCAGGCTTTGTTCTTCACCTAGTTTATGATTCAGTTCCACCAATACGGATTGCATTTTTTCTTCTATGGCGTCTTTTTGTTTGTCACGGTATTTGCGGATGTAAAATGAAATGCTTACAACACCAACCACAATAAGAGACAAAGACAATAATAACAATAAATAAGACTGGAAGCGGTTTCTCAGGCTTTCTCCAAAAACACCCAATTTTTTGTGTCTGATGATATAGTTGGTTAAATAAACCAAATTCATCAGCATGAAAAGGATAAAGAAAATATAAGTAAAAAATATTGAATAAGTTTTCAGGTTTTTTATCTTGTAGCTAACAACAATAACATTATCCTTAGTGGGATGATATATGAGATGCCACATTTCGTCCGACTCAAAGCTGAAAAAATCTGTCTGAATTTGTGTGTAATTATATTTTTCAGGGTAGTTAAATTCTCCGCTGCTGCTGATAAGTGTGTTTTCATAATACTTTGCATACGATACATTATTCCCTGATTTTTCAGGCATAATTGACTGATCGAGTAATAATTCAGGATATCCGGGACCTTGTATCTGAACGCTGCTCTCAATTTCGATAAATAGTGTTTTATTAAGGCTGTCGTTTACACCAACAGGGATTTGCCCATGGTAAGAAATGCGCCCGTTGTTGTTATCAAGAAAATAAAAGTCAGTTTCGGGCAGTGTTATTCCATATGTTTCACTCATGCCTTTAAAAAAAGCCTGACAATGCATTAATTCATCATTAGGACTAATAATCAGACTGTCTTTTGAGTTGCATAAAGTCAATTGAACATTATATCTTTCAAGGTAACCACGCATGTAGCGTGGATAGAAATAGTCATGTGCTTTATCATAATCACCCTGTTCAAGCAAATCGACAAGTTTTGTATCTTCACAGATGTCTTCGTTTATTTCTTTGATAAAATATTCAGCACCTGCATCCCTTTCATTAGATAAATTCATTGCCATTACTCTTGCTTGTGCTTTTTCTTTCTTGGTGATAAAATCATTGATGACACAAGTAAGCAAAGCTGCCAGAATTATACAGAGGCTCAACAGGATGTAATATGAGTATGTTTTTCTTGTTACCCTTATATATACCAGGATTCCAATCAATATGCCTATGAGAATAAAACTTTGAATGGATAAAGCTACTGGTACAATATGCCAGTATATCTGAATCAAAATGATCACGAATATGCATGCTGAATACAGCCAGTATTTTGGTTTAATAGATTTACGGCTTTCGCATAACAGGCGGTCTGTTATCAGTAACAATGAAACAAACAGTAAAAATATCCCGACAAACCCGATAAAAGACAGGTAGCTTAATTCCAGCAGCTTGCTAAAATCCAAAGGAATGGTTGAATGCATAATCATACCATGTAATCGGTGAATGCCGTAATAGATCAAAAAAAACACGAAAGCATAGACAACAATGGCTGTAACAGCTTGAATGAAGGGGGGTATTTTAATGACACGCAACCTGAAAAACCGGAAAAACACAATGGAAAAACACAACAACATCATCACATTGATCAGTATATCACCCAATGAGCTATATATTACCGATTCAGCATAATGTACCGGTGAGAATAAATCCATTTTTAACCACACTGCCGGAAAATCGAAATACATCATTAAAAACCTCAGCAATACAAGATCGCCCAGTAAAACCAGGAGCAACCAATTGTTATGCCTGATTTTGTCTGCCAGATAAATATAGCTCAGTCCAATGACAATCAACAAACAGATAAATGCGAGAAAATATAATCCTGCTGACAAATTAAACATGGCATCATCCTTAACCTTGTTTACGTCAAAATATAAACTGAAAAGATGTTTTTCTCCGTAATGTATCTGTTTGCCGGTATCAGGTATGCTGTCAATCTTTGTGTTGTCAGGGATGGCAAAAATGTCAGCTACATCCTCCGGGAGATTTTCGTTTTTATAGCCATATACTCGTTTTAACAATATGGCTGCAACTTTGGTGTAATTACCATCCTGCCGGCTGAGCAGGATATACCACCCGTTTGATTTCTTTCTCAATACAGGTCCTCCGTCAGGAACAGATGCATATTGAATGGGCATCAATCTGTCTGACCAGAAGGTGAGTGATGAATCCCGGAACACATAAACAGATATTCCGTATTTATTCAGTTTAGCCTGAAAATCATTTATTACACTGCGAAAAACAGTATCAGGATGCTCAGATGTATTTAAATCGTTAAGTTCATTAAAAACTACTTCTGAAATTTCAATCTGTTGTTCTATTACAGTTTCAATGTAATCTTTGTCAATATATTTATCGGGTGATAGTACAGTCTCCTTTTCTGTGAATATACCGGCACACAGACTCACAAAAAAAACAATGCCTGAAATTAAAATTACTTTTGTCCTTTTCATAATAATTAGCAGTTCTGGGCATAAAAATAACAATCCTTATTAAATAATCCATGTTTAATTATTGTCCTGATGAAACCAATGGTGTGTTTATAATGTGCTTGCACATATAATTGCCCTGGATTTTATCACTTTCTTTATGGCTGTTTGTAAAAAAACATGTGTTAATTCTGTTCTTTTTGGAAATTGTTAACACTGGTAGGATACAGGCAGTCACGTTACGGATTGAGGTTATAGAAGTGAAAATTGTTGAGGGTTGTTATTTGCTTGGTGCAGTTGAAAATTGTAATATCGATAAAATTCTTTTAAGTTTGCGAATTGGATGCTTAATTAAACTTTTTTGGTTTAATTTTTGCATAAGCTAAATGACCAATAAAAAGGCGAATGAATCAGGTAAAATATATTATTCTTATTTTTTCTGTAATGTCAGGCACATTGTTTTTGTCATCAAGGGCAGTTGCCGATATTCCTGTACAAATATTTAAATCCATTGAAAAGGGTGATGTAGAGGAGTTATGCAATTATTTTAGTGAATCTATTGAATTAATTTTGGTGGATAAAGAAGGGATTTACAGTAAGACTCAGGCATCACAGATATTGAAACAATTTTTTCATGCCAACAGGCCTGAAAAATTTAATGTATTACACCAGGGAGGTAGTGAAAGTGCAAAATATGCCATAGGAACGCTTACAACCACAAAGGGCAAATACCGTGTTCATTTCCTGGTGAAGCTAAAGAACAAGCAGGCATTAATTCATCAATTAAGGATACAGGAGGAAGAATGACATATAAAGATTATTTGAAGGAAATCATTGCGTTGGCAAAAAGGGAAGATCTGGGTGAGGGAGACCACACCTCAATGGCTTGTTTTAAAACAGGCGAAACCGGTGATGCGCGTATTTTTGCTAAAGAAGCTGGTGTGCTGGCAGGAGTAGAAGTGGCTAAAGCTGTTTTTAAGGCATATGACAAGCACATTAAACTGGAAACTTTTTTGGTAGATGGTGATAACATAGGGCCGGGCGATGAAATTCTGAGCATCAGCGGAAACAAGAACAGCATATTAACTGCTGAACGTACAGTACTCAATTTTCTTCAGCGTATGAGCGGCATAGCTACAAAAACCCGTGAATATGCTGATATTATACAAGATACCAAGGCACGTGTACTTGACACCAGAAAAACAACCCCGGGAATGCGCATGCTTGAAAAAGAAGCTGTACGCATCGGGGGAGGGAAAAATCACCGATTTGGCCTGTACGATATGATCATGTTGAAAGACAACCATATTGATTTTGCAGGCAGTATTGAAAAAGCCATCAATTTAGCTAAAAAGTACATCAAAGAAAATAAACTTAATATCCCTGTAGAAATCGAAGTAAGGAATTTTGAAGAATTGGAACAGGTGCTTAAATCTGAGAAAGTGGACAGGGTAATGCTGGATAATTTTACTGTTGAAGATACCCAACATGCTGTACAAATTGTTAACAACAGGATTGAATTGGAAAGTTCGGGAGGCATTACACTTGATAACATCAGGGATTATGCAATGACAGGAGTGGATTTTATCTCTGTTGGTTCACTGACACATCATATTAAGAGTCTGGATATTAGCCTTTATGTTGTTTAAGTGAACTTCAATGAAGTTTTATAAACGAAACAATGAATGAATCAAATCCATTATTTTAAGATATGGCTTAAAAGTAAAGCCAAAAAGTTTTCATTACCTGGATTTGACAAATATCCCATTTATGATATTGGGGTGTTTTTTATGCGGGGTGTCCAAAAAGGATCCATAAATCAAAGAGCCGCCAGTGTTGCATACAATGCTTTTCTATCTATTTTTCCAGGCATAATCTTTTTGTTTACTTTGATTCCTTATGTTCCGATTGAAAATTTTCAGGAATCATTGCTTAATCTGCTTGAAAATTTTATTCCGGAAAATGCATACCAAAGTATGGAAGATACCATTGTTGACATCATAACCAAACAACGTGGCTCATTGCTTTCAATTACGTTCTTTTTTGCGTTGTTTGTTGCTTCCAATGGAGTACTTTCGCTTATCAGGGCATTCAACAGTTCGTATCATGGCATTGAATACAGAAAATGGTGGATGCGTCGTCTTATAGCAATTTTTCTGGTTTTTATTGAATTTATATTAATCACGATAACAATTGCCCTACTGACGGTTAATGAATCATTGTATGACAAGTTTTTCGAAGGGTCTAAATTGCTGTGGTATGTTTTTCTTGGCATCCGGATTATTATTGTTCTTGCCTTGTTCTTTTTCAGCACATCATTTATTTACTACCTGGCCCCTGCCCGGCGGAGCAGATTTAGGTTTATTTCACCAGGCGCCACAGTGGCCACTATTTTAATGGTACTTGCATCTTATGGGTTTTCATTTTTCGTCAACAACTTTGGTCAATTCAATAAATTGTACGGGTCAATAGGAACCATCATAGTGGTACTGATATGGATTTATATAATGAGTTTTGCAGTAATTTTAGGGTTTGAACTGAATGCCAGTATTATAGAAAGGGGGCGAGTCAAAGATAATTCAGAAGGGAAAGATCAATGATGAATAATTTTTTGCCTGTACATGTCAGCACCGGATTCTATTTCAATCACGTATAATCCATCAGGATATCTGCTCATATCAATTTTTGTTTTTGTATCTTCAAGGATGCCGGAAAACACAATTCTACCATCAGAAGCGATTAACCGGTAAGAGCCGGAAGGCTTTTTTGTCTCGATAAACATCTCATTCCCTGCAGGATTTGGATATATTTTGCTGCCAGGCTTGTCGTTTTGAGCTATCATGACCGGATCATCAACCCATGGATTGAATTGTGCCATAAATTCCACCGCAATATTAAAGCAGATGTCGAAAGAATCCGGGATCATGGTCATGTTATCACCTTCAAGATAAAAACAATGAGATGCATCATCAAACAAATGCAGTTCATGCCAGATGTCAAGTGTATCCAAACGCATTGACATATACTGAGAACCATATAAGTTTGGGAACAGATCAGTATTGTAAGCAGGCCCGTAATCGTATGGGACAGAATTATCACCCGTACCATGAATAAAACACACCGGTGTAGTATTAAAATCATCCAAATATTCTAGGTCATCTACACCTCCCCATTGTGCAATAAGGCCTCGTACTTCCGTAGTGTGATTTTGATAATCCCCGGTGCAATTAAAACACTCAAGACTATCCTGAAAAAGGCCTCCGAATGTTGCTTCCGGGCGTTCATCTTCCTCCATATATACACTCATGAGTGAAGCTATTGTTCCAGCAGAATTTCCCAGCAAATAGATCTGTGTGGTGTCAATTCCGTATTCTTCATAATTGGCTTTGAAATACCGGATGGCAGCATTAACATCCTGTCCTGCCCTGTATGCAGCTCTAATGATACTGCTTTGTGAAAGGGGATTATAACCAAGTCGGTAATCTATAGAAGCCACGGCATACCCGTAATGCGACAAACTGTCGCCATAAGCAACCATATCCGCCCATGAACGGTTCCCTGCTATAAATGCACCTCCAAAAACCGTAATGACAAATGGCCGGTAAGTCATTGTATCATTGGCCGGTTCATAAAAATCAAAAAATAAATCCTTGTGGTCTCCCTGGTAATTGTCACCACAACTGTAATAAATTGAGTCTAAAATAGTAATAGAATCAAACACGCGATCAACAAACCTCTGTTCCTGGGCAAATGTACTGGATGCCATCATAAGCAAAAGCGCAAAAACAAAAATACCAAACTTATTCATGTCTTTTTTTTTATTTATTTCTGTCAGCAAAAATAATAAAAAAAATGCAAAATATGGTTGTTGAAGCCCTTTTATTAGTTAAGAAGTATTTTATTTATAGTCCTATCTTTATTATTATACATTTCTAAGATGTATAATCCACTTTCAATATACTTCACATCAATCCCACTGTTAAAAAATGTGTGTCCTGACTTTATTGCACGTCCATCAGGCATTGATATCCTGTAATAATTGTCATTCGGAAATACAGAGCAATCCAAAAACAGAAAATGATCTTTACGGTATAAGTTGACTGATTTTTGAGAAACAGGATTTCCTGCAAAAAGGGTATCTTTGTCTGGGGGATTTACAAATGGGTTCATTTTTGACATAAAATTCACAATGATATTCAGGCATGTATCAAATTTCTGAGGGTCTATAATTAATTTGGCTTTCAGGTAAAAACCATGTTTTTCAACGGGAAATAAATGTAACTCATTCCAAACACCCAAAGAGTCCATATAGTTAGACAAATACGCTGATCCAAATATATAAGGCATAAATTGGGCTTTGTAAACATGCCCTGTATCATAGGGTATGGTGTTGTCTTTTTTACCATGAATAAAACACACCGGAATGCTATCGTTGGAATCAATGTAAGCCGGATTATTCATTCCTCCCCATAGGGCTATAACGCCGGCAACACTGTTGGTGTGGTTGTTATAACCTCCGGAACAATTAATGCATCCCAGGTCATCTGAATTATTATCCTGAGCATACGTTATGTCAGGCCTTTCCTCTTCGTCCAGAAAAGCCGATGTCAGTGAGGCAATGCCACCAGCCGAGCTGCCCAGAAGAAAAATATTTGTGGTATCAATACCATGGGTTTTATAATTGGCTTTAAAATATCGTATAGCAGCATTAATATCTTGTGTGGCTCTGTACGCAGCCCTGGTAATTTCGCCATTGATAACCGGATTGTATCCAAGCCGGTAATCAATGGATGCTACAACATACCCGTAGTGAGCAAGGCTGTTACCAAAAGCCTGCATGTCTATCCAATCTCTTCTGCCAACAACAAAAGAACCACCAAAAACTGTGATTATCAGTGGGCGGTATATTAAACTGTCATCAGCCGGTTCATATAAATCAAAATACAATCTTGTTTCTCTTCCAATGAAATTTTCAGTAATGGCGTACAGCACTTTTTCATTAATTTTAATGCTGTCTGCAACTCTTTCGGTAAAACGTTGAGCAAAAATTACGGAAGAACCGGTTGTGATTATGATCAGCATTATAATCTTTATTGTATTGACAGAAAATCTGTGCATAATTGTCTTATTGTAACAATATAAACTATATACAACCTAAACTTAATAAATGTTTAACACAAATACATACTGGAAAGGCCATATTTGCATAAAACATTGATGCCTGAAGTGAGTGGATTAAGGTTTATTACCGGTAAGACAATATCTTATGGCAATCCTGCTCTGTTACACCGGCTTTTCAGTGCGTAATCTGTAACTTAAAAATATGTTGTTCCAGGTCATCTGTTATTTTAGTGACAAATAACCCATTAGGTATAGCAGCGATGTTCAGGGTAACCTGGCTGGCTGTGTTGGCGTTTATGTGTTTTATTTTTCTTCCGGTGATATCATACAAACAGACTTCTGTAATTTTATTGCCATTAATGATGATATAATTATCAGCCGGGTTAGGGTATAGTTCAATATTCATTTTCTCAGAGCCATACATGCCGGTCAGTTCATTTACAATAATGTTGATGTTTGCTGTAAGGTTATCCTGATTCAATACATTATTAATCAGTACCAATTCTCCTGTAATGGGAAAGGTTCCGGGCGTATCTCCATCATAATTGCTGCTATCCCAGTTGATATCCAGTGTTTCTGTATCTGTATCTTCAAGGGTCACTTCTACGCTTCCCGGAATACCCGTATTGTTAAACGGCGTATATTGATCCACTTCAATGTCATCCAGGGGAGCAACACTGTTGATGTTTACAGGACAGTCCCTTTGAAAATCTATGCGAGGCGATAATTCCAGGCTGTCTTTGAGTGTAAGCAAGGCATTTTGATTCCCTTTTAATTCATAATCAAGGATCATGTCCAGAAAATCCAGGGTGATGTCATGCTGTTCATCCCTGGTAATTGTTGTTGAAGAGCCATCGGCCATATCACATGCCATATCTGACTCGGCAAAGAAACAATGCCCGCCGCCCAGCACATTAATCAAGGTTTTACAAGATGAATTTGAATTGTTGTACAAAGGGATTTGATTTTCATCAGGGGGAGATACAGCATCGTTTTCGGCATAAAACACATAAACAGGCAAATCTGCGTTGGAAGAGGCCGCTTCGGATGATGGGTCGGTTTCGGCTTCAGCAAAGCTGATGACTGTCCCTATGTTATCAGTATAGGCTTCTGATGCCAGGTGAGCAGCACCACCTCCCATGCTATGGCCCATGACGGCAGGATAGGGATCAACATTGTTGTGAAACATGCTCCCGGGGTCAAGGGACTGTTGGTAAAAATACCCGGCCAGGTATCCCAAATCATTTCCAAAATCACCATGATCTACACCGAAAACGCCGGTTTCAGTATCCGGCAAAATCATAATATAACCTTGAGGAACAAAATGTTCCCATATATATTCATATTTGCTGTAATTGATGGAAAAACCATGGCCGAATACAATGAATGGAAAATTTTCCGTGGTGCCGTCATCAATGACAGAAGGATAATACACAGCGGTTTCAATCCACCGTTCCCTGATGGTGTCATAATAATCTTCTGTTGTGTTTGAAATGCCATAAGGCTGAGCTATAGCTGCCAAAAACAATAAGTTTGTTAAGATTAATAAGGCGAATTTTTTCATACGTCTGATTTTAAGTATAAGTGGTTAACAATGATGTTGCAATTTAGAAAAAATACAAAAGGAACAGGAAATAATTGTGTAAGAATTTATACAGAATGACAAATTAAAACATCGATACTCAGGTTTTAATTTTTTTTGGAAATAAAGCCAAGCCTGAGTTTGATAAATTGAATGATTTCATCGGCGATGTCTTTTTCCATGGCTTTTTCCATGCCCTGGAATCCGGGTGAAGAATTGACTTCACAGATTTTGAATCCATCGTTGTCAAAAAGCAAATCAACACCTGCAATATCCAGTTTAAGTATGCGGCTTATTTCTAAAACAAGCCACTCAATTTGCGGTGTGACTTCAAAGCGTTTAACTTCACCACCACGCGAAAAATTTGCCCTGAAGTCCCCATCGGTGGACTCGCGCTGCATGGCTCCAATGATACGGCCTCCTACGGTTAATACACGCAAGTCCTTCCCATGGGAGCTTTTAATGTATTCCTGGATAATAAAGTTGGCTCGGGGGTTGGTGGTTTGAATCAGTCGCATCAGGTTCATGAAGTCGTCCTTGTCTTTTGACAGGAAAACACCACTGCCCTGGGTGCCACTCAGGCTTTTTATAACAGCAGGAAATCCCAGTTGTTTTCGTATTTGTTCATGGTCCACCGGCCATTTTGCCAACATGGTTTTTGGTATTGGCAATCCACTTTCCGCTAAAATCTGCAAATGATAAAGTTTGTCTTTTACTGCATCAATGCTTGCAGAATCGTTAAAAGAATACACCCCCAGGCGCTCAAGATGCCTGATGACAGCAAATGCAAAATAGGTAGTTGACGATCCCATCCGCGGAATTAGAAAATCCGGAAGAGGTGTCGGAACATTGTCAACCAACACGCTTTTCCGATCTTCACGGGTGACAACAATTTCAAACTGTTCGGGTTTATACACTATAATCTCTATATTGTATTTAGCAGCGGCTTCTACCAGACGGTTGATTTCATAGGCTTCGGGGCGCAGCAGGTTTCCCGAATCTTTATATATAATCCATCCCAACATTTTTTTCTATCTTTAAAAAGTGATAATTCAGTTTTTCGTTGATAAGCATCAGGCTGTTTTCAGGAATTTCATCCCATGCATCCGGTTGTTCATTCAGAGGCTCGGAAGCAATCAATAAAAAGTTTTCTTCTGACTGCTGCTGTATTTTTAGCTTGTTTTTGCGGTATATCATATTTGTTCCAGTACTATAATACATGCTTGGCGGGTCTTTTTCGCTGGAATCACTAAAACGGGAAATCAGACTGACCCGGCCGTCTGTAAATGCAAAATTCAGAGAGTTATGTGTTTTACACTGATGAGTCAAATCAAAAATCACAGATAACATGTTGGTAAATGCGTGAGAATAATCCCCGATGTCGTATTGATCACGGGGGTTTTTCCATAAAGCATTCAAAAACAAGGCAAATGCATATTCCGAGTCCGTTGATCCCTGGATTACCTCATACGCTTTACTACTCAGCATATTTGATATATGGCGTTTTATTTCCCTGAAACATCCGATTTTTCCGTTGTGCATCCACAACATGTTTTCATGTTTAAAAGGATGGCAATTGGTTTCATCCACAGGAATCCCATGTGACGCAGCCCTGACATGTGCAAAAATCCGGGGAGATTCTATGACCCGGGAAATTTCAATGAGATTCCGGTTACTCCATGCAGGTGTAATCCCTCTGAAAACTGCTGGTTCCGGAGAAATCTCTTTTTGATACCAAGCCACTCCAAAACCATCTGCGTTCACGGAGTAGCTTCTTTCGTGGGACTCAAAGCTCTGCTTCAGAAGCGAATGTCCCGGCCTTATCAACAGATCATACATACCTGTTTTTGGCCCCTGATAAATAAAAAGACGACACATTTTTGTAAAATCCACGCAAAGATAATTTATTTTTCATAACAAAATCATCGGGTAAAATATTTTCCGTAAATTTGTGCTCAATTTATCTCAATGGACGTGAAACTTACTGATACTCAACTGAAATATAAGAATCAGTTGCAAAATGAATATGGACGTTATTATCCACTCATCGGATGGGTTGACAAAACAACTGCAACCCGCCTGAATAAAGAAAAAAATGCCTTGCTAAATAAGCTTTCCCCTTTTGTGGAATCCGGTTGTAACCAAACCAAACCGGATGTAAGTGCCTTATCTCCGGGATGTCGTTTATGTGCAGCAGGGCAGTGGTCCTGTCTTTTTATCAACGGAATGTGCAATGCCAACTGTTTTTATTGTCCTTCTCCGCAAGATGATGAGGGCTTGCCTCAATCCAATGGTTTGGATTTTGAAACCCCTGCGGCTTATGTTGCTTATCTGAAGAACTTTGGATTCAGAGGTGTTAGCCTTAGTGGTGGGGAACCTTTGATGAGTTTTGAACGCTCTTTGGCATACCTGCGTGCTGTTAAACAGGAGTTTGGTAATAAAATCCATGTGTGGATGTACACAAACGGCAGCCTCGCTACACTGGAAAAGCTGAAAATTTTGCGGGATGCCGGATTGGATGAAATTCGATACGATATTGGAGCTACCAATTATCACATGAAATACCTTAAACTTGCAATTGGGGTTATACCTGTGGTCACTGTTGAAATTCCTGCGGTTCCGGGTGAATATGAACGCTTGAAAACCATGGTGGCAGAACTGGCAGATATGGGTGTTAATTACCTCAATCTCCATCAGATGCGTATGACAAAACATAATATGCCGGGATTTGTTGAGCGAGGGTTATTAATATCGCATGGAAAACGTGCTACAGTTCCGGAGTCTGAAATAACAGCGCTAAAGGTTATGCTGCATGTGAAACAATGCGGCATTGATTTACCTGTGAATTATTGTTCTTATGCGTATAAAGACAGATATCAACATGCTACTGCACGATACCGTCACGCGAAATACATAAAAGAAGATTACGAGGATGTTACTTCCAATGCCTATATCAGAAGCATGGTTCTTAAAGGGGCGCAGCATAATCTTCAGAAAATAATAAGTTGCCTGCGCGAAAACAGGCCGGGGTGGGAGTGGTTTTTTGACGAAAACCTAAAACGTTTGTTTGTGAATAAATCTGCACTTGAATGCCTTGAGGAAACCAGTGATATTTCACTGCTTGTAAGTTATCACAACACACGTATCCGGAAAGAACACAATGAATCTTTTGCCGGACGCAAGGTGCATCTGGATGAGAAACATTGTGTATATATTGAACGACGGCAAGAAGGGGATGAAACAGAAATTCCCCCGGAAAAAATAGCAAATTTTAAACGTTTAATTGATATGGCCCCAAAAAAAGCCGGCCTTAATGAAAAATGTTTATTAGATTGGCATCCGATTGTCTGCCGCGAATTTATAGAAAGGGGTTTGCCAGAATATTATTGACAAGAATACTGCATTTTGAACAAGGACATATCTACCATATTTATAACCAGGGAAATAACCGGCAACGGATTTTCTTATGAGCTTAGTGTCGGTGTCGATCAAAGCGACGCCGACGCTAAAGCCGCTCGGTGATATTTTAGCCTATTGCCTGATGCCTGACCATTTTCATATTATGATTCTTGTAAATGAAACGGAGATGGTTTTTACCCATATGGTTTTTACTCGGAGTGCGACTCAAAGTCGCGCCCCGAGTAAAAGCCCTACGGGGAAA
>CAZTNS010000022.1:0-28881 GCA_964615585.1 uncultured Bacteroidales bacterium
TGCGACATTGCGCCTTTGCGGTGAGGAGCTACTTTTACTGACACTGATTAGTTACGACTGTTATTGTGTTTAGTGTTTTTCAGCAGAACCTAAATCCCGGTGCTTTTTAAATGATTGTATGTTGTATTTATTTTCCTGCTTGGCTGGTAAAGAAAATTGTATTTACTTTGTTAAGGTGAAGTCGCCTGAATGAAGGCCCCTGATAAATTCGATGCTATTTAATGTGTGTGGCGGAAATGAAAGTACTAAAGGCGGTCTTTAACATAATTAAATCGGGCGTACGAAACGAATAACAACATCAGAAAATAAATATTAACTAAAAATTTTGTCAAATGATTATAAACAACAAGGAATTAGCAACACGGATACGTCTTGGTTTTATGCTTGGAATTTTTATTTATCTGGCACTGATTGTTTTGGCTGTAATTTTTCATTGGTCGGAAAAACATTATTTTGAATTGTTCCTAACCCTTGGCTTGTTGCTTGCTATAGCCTGGTTTATTTCCAAATCTTTTACTTATATTTATTTTAATACTGAAGGATCAAAAATTGTGTTGCGGTATATGGGATTGCAACCCATCCTGGCAGGGAACTATGCCATCGAAATACCCAAAAGTAAATTTGTTAAATATGAGATTAAAAAAAGTAACCTGGGATTGCGTACTTCAATAATATTGTATCAAAAGACAAATAAGGGCATATCAAAATACCCGCCTGTATCTATTAATTCCCTGAGCAAGTCAGAAAGACGGGACATGCTTGATACCCTGGATAAATTGAGTGGGAGATGAAAATAATATGTTTTTGTATGATTCTTTTCTTGTCTATAACCGCTATGAGTCAGTGTAGTAAGAATCAAAGCAGACTTGGTGTCAGGTTGGGAATTATTCAGGGACTATCTTACCAGCATTATATAAGTGAAAATGTTGTTGTCGAAGGTGTTGCTGCAATGTACAGGTGGGATCCTGCGTTGTTTGTTTTTGGACAGTTTTATACTCCTTATATATTGTCTGATCCACAATTGCGTTTTGTCTTGGCTGCCGGTGTCCATGCCGGTTATTTTAAAGCTTATAAAAACACTGACTGGTTTCCTGACCTTGTAGATCAGCAGGAAAAATACTTTATTCCTGGTGTGGATTTTCAAATTGGTGTTGATTATGATTTTACAGAATTTCCTGTAAATTTAACACTCGAATACCGGCCGGCGTATAATATGGCATATCATGTTGGATACTGGTACGGAATTGCCTTAACTGTAAGATATGTCTTTAAAAAATAATTTTAGCAATGCCATCAGTAGAACAATATCAGATTGCCATCAGCATGTTGCCTGGAATAGGACCCGTGTCAGCTCGTAATTTAATTGCTGCTTTTGGTGATATTGATGCCTTGTTTAAAATGAAGGCAACACACCTAAAGCGCATCAACGGGATTGGAGAATATTTTGCCAATACCATTCTGAAACACAGAGATGCTGCGTTGGAGCGAGCAGAAAAAGAACTCCGTTTTATGGAGGCCAATGATGTTGGTCTGGTTTTTCTTACTGATAAAAGCTACCCTGAAAAGTTGAAAGAATGTGCTGATGCTCCGTTGGTTTTGTATTACATTGGTGATTTTTCTAATCTTAGTGGTAAATCCATAGCTGTAGTTGGTACCCGTAAATCTACCATCAGGGGAAGAGAAATAACCAAAAAGATGATTAAAGAACTGCCCGGAAATGATGTGTATCCGGTTATTGTCAGTGGTCTGGCATATGGTATTGATATAACTGCCCATCAGTCTGCTATGGATAATGACCTGAAAACAGTTGCTGTTTTTGGCCATGGTTTTGACATTGTTTACCCTGCTGCGCATTCCAGAATCGCTGAAAAGATTGTAAGCAAAGGGGGAGCACTGGTAAGTGAATTTCATTCGACATCAAAGCGTGATCCTAAAAATTTTGTCAGAAGAAACCGCATCATTGCAGGACTATCAGATGCAACCATTGTTGTTGAATCTGCCAGGAAAGGCGGTGCCATGGTGACTGCGGATATTGCCAATTCATATAACAGAGATGTATTTGCAGTGCCGGGACGAATAAACGACAAATATTCGATCGGGTGTAACCATTTAATCAAGACCAACCGTGCTATGCTGATGGAGTCCATGAATGACCTGTTATATATCATGAACTGGAAGGCAAACAAGAAAAAATATGTATCCCTTCAGAAGCAAATTGAATTTAATGTACAAATGACAGAAAATGAGAAAATTATTGTCGATTTGCTGACAGAGAAAGAATACTGTGATACTGATTTGTTAATTAATCTTAGTGGCCTTAATATTGCTGATTTATCTGTTGCGTTGCTCAACCTTGAAATGAAAGCATTAATTAAGGCTTTGCCTGGTAAGATTTATGCCCTTAATACGGCGTAAAATCTTGACTTTAGTCATAAAATGTTATTAAACACAACAAATAACCGGTAAAGTGCCTGGTAGGCAAAACAATGGGGGGATTATGCTTGTTGCATATTTAGAAGGTTTTTAGGAATTTTACTAAAAACAAATTGTACCTTTGCTGTAAATAAAGATGTTAGGTGTAATTTTTAACTTTTTAATACATTATATGTTATGGAAACACAAATAAAAGAATTTATGGATAAGGTTGAAGCAACCAATCCTGCTCAACCCGAATTTATCCAGGCGGTGCATGAAGTGGCTGAAAAGCTGATTCCGTTTATTGAAGAAAATCCGAAATACAAGGAATCAAAAATCCTTGAAAGAATGGTTGAACCGGAACGTGTGATTATGTTTCGTGTCCCATGGATTGATGATGATGGCCGTGCACAGGTTAACCGCGGTTACCGTGTGGAATTTAATTCAGCAATTGGCCCCTATAAAGGAGGCTTGCGTTTTCACCCCAGCGTAACACTTTCAAGTCTGAAATTCCTGGGTTTTGAACAAATTTTCAAAAACTCCCTTACAACCCTTCCTATGGGAGGTGGTAAAGGCGGATCTGATTTTAACCCCAAAGGGAAATCAGATGCTGAAATCATGCGTTTTTGCCAGAGTTTTATGTCAGAGTTGTTCCGCCATATTGGCCCCAATACTGATGTGCCGGCTGGTGATATTGGTGTAGGTGGACGCGAAATTGGTTATATGTTCGGACAATACAAACGCCTGAAAAATGAATTTACCGGCGTTCTTACCGGCAAAGGCCGCGAATGGGGTGGATCAATAGGCCGCCCTGAAGCAACCGGCTTTGGTGCTGTGTATTTTGCAGCCAATATTTTGAAAACACAAAACAAAGACCTCAAGGGTAAAACCATTTCTGTCTCAGGTTTTGGTAATGTTGCATGGGGTGCATGCCAGAAAGCTACCGAACTTGGTGGTAAAGTGGTTACTTTATCCGGACCGGATGGTTATATTTACGATCCCGAGGGAATCATTACCGAGGAAAAATATAATTTTATGCTGGAGCTGAGGGCTACCAATGAAGATATTGTTGCGCCTTACGCTGAAAGGTTTAGTTCTGCTACTTTCTATCCCGGTAAACGCCCGTGGGAACAGAAAGTGGACATAGCACTGCCTTGTGCATGTGAAAATGAACTTGGGGAAGAAGATGCGAAACACCTTGTTGATAATGGTGTAATTGCTGTTGTTGAAGGCGCAAACATGCCATGTACACCGGAAGCGGTTGAAATGTTTTACGATCATAAAATATTGTTTGCTCCCGGAAAAGCTGCCAATGCTGGTGGCGTGGCTGTATCAGGACTTGAGATGACACAAAACTCCATGCGTCTGAGCTGGACATTCGAAGATGTGGACGAAAAACTCCAAAAAATCATGGGAGACATTCACGATCAGTGTGTGCAGTTTGGTAAAGAAGATGATGGCCATATTGATTATATCAAAGGGGCTAACATCGGTGGGTTTGTTAAAGTCGCTGATGCTATGATAGCCCAGGGCATTGTTTAATACTACATACACAGAAAACATATAAACCTTGCAAAAGCTGTACAATATTATTTGTGCAGCTTTTGTTATTTTGTTTATGAACCGGAAAATTATCCAAAATTAACCGTGTAAATCCGTCATATCTGTGTTATCCGGGTTCAAATAAATAGTATAAAATGGAACACAGATAACGCAGATGATACGGATTATCACGGATGGATTTATTTTGGATTTTAAGCTTTGGATTTTGAACTTTCCGGTTTATCCGGGTTAGGGAACAACCTGGTACTCATATTTTATTTTCAATGATTCAGAACTTCTGAACCATAGATTATCAGTAAGTTAAAATGATATATAAATAAATAATATTGTCGTAAAATCAGTTGCCAACTGCCAACTGCCAACTAAATACTTGATGTACGTAATTATTGCGACACTTTTTTATTGCTAAGTCAGGATATCTGATGGTTTTATTTTTTCACTTTGTTTTCTTTATTTTGCGATATGTTTATAGATACACATACACATATTTATTTACCGCATTTTAGTGCTGATTTTGGCTCCATGATGTTCAAAGCCAAACAAGCGGGCGTGGAAAAAATATTGTTGCCCAACATTGACCGGACAACAGTAAAAGACATGCTATTTTGTGCAGGGTCTTATCCTGGCAGAGTACATTGTATGATCGGCCTGCATCCGGGATCTGTGAAAGACAATTACATAAATGAACTGGATTACCTGGAAACACTTTTGAAAACAAATGCTTTTGTGGCCGTTGGTGAAATCGGCATTGACTTGTATTGGGATGATACTTACAAACAACAACAGATTGATGCTTTCCGTACCCAGTGTGAATGGGCTGCCGGAAAAAATATTCCTGTTTCAATTCATTCCCGGTCGGCTACAAATGAAGTTCTTCAGGTACTGCGATCATTGCCGCGTATACCCAATGGTGTTTTTCATTGTTTTGAAGGCAATATTTCACAGGCAAAAACAGTTATTGATTTGGGTTTTTTTATTGGAGTGGGTGGTAATGTTACATTTAAAAACAGCCGGCTCCCCAATGTTCTCCAAAATATTGATCCAGGGAATTTGGTATTGGAAACAGATGCCCCATACCTTGCACCTCATCCTTACAGGGGAAAACGTAATGAACCAGCTCTGATAAGTGTTGTGGCTGAAAAATTGGCAGAAATATATAGCCTGCCGGTGGAAATGATAGCTGAGCTGACCACGACAAATGCCATTGGGTGTTTTAAACTAAAAAAATAAATAATCTGATGTTTTTATGGCAGAATATTTTTTAGAATAAAAATAATTATTTACTTTGCAACGCTTAATGTAATAATGTAATGTTCATTGAGAAAATAATTAGGGAGAGGTGGCCGAGTGGCTTAAGGCGCACGCCTGGAAAGCGTGTATACGGCAACCCTGTATCGGGGGTTCGAATCCCCCTCTCTCCGCACAAATTAAGATAAGAAAGAAAATTTGTAATATAATTAAATGAAAATAAGTAACATCTAAATGTTTTTTTAACCATGAAAAAGTTATTAGCATTACTCACATTAGCAGGGATACTTATGATAGGAGTATCAACTTCAGTTGCACAAGATGAAACTGAAGAGGTTGACGAGACAACCACCGAACAAGCGGAAGATTCCGCCAGGGCTGAACAGGCAGAAGAAGAACAGCCTGAAACAAGCGAAGTTGAAGATACTGAAGAAGAAGCTGAAGCTGATGAAGCTGAAGAAGAAAATGGAGCTTTGCATCAGCAGATTAAAACAAAATTCATTGAAGGTGGTCCTACCTTCATGGGATTTGTGCTTGTTGCTCTGATTCTTGGTTTAGCAATCGCATTTGAGCGTATCATTTACCTGAATCTGGCTTCAACCAACAGCAAGAAATTGCTTGAAAATGTTGAAAATGCCCTTAATGAAGGAGGAATTGAAGCTGCCAAGGATGTATGCAGAAACACCCGCGGCCCCGTTGCCAGTATTTTCTACCAGGGCCTCGACCGCTATGATGCCGGTATTGATGTCGTTGAAAAATCTGTGGTGTCTTATGGATCGGTTCAAATGGGATTGCTTGAAAGAAACCTGACCTGGATTGCTCTGTTTATTGCCATTGCTCCGATGCTTGGATTTATGGGTACGGTAATTGGTATGATCGGGGCTTTTGATGCCATCGAAGCCGCCGGGGATATCAACCCGTCATTGGTTGCAGGTGGTATTAAAGTAGCACTGATTACAACGGTTTCCGGTTTGATTGTTGCTGTGATCCTGCAAGTTTTCTACAACTACATCGTTTCCAAAATTGATGCCATCGTTAATGATATGGAAGATGCATCAATAACGTTGATTGACATTTTAAATGAATACAAGAATAAAAAAGCATAAACATTATGTTGAACAAAATATTTAAATATGTATCAATAGCTTTGTTTGTTGCAGCTGCTGTGCTTGCTGTGTTGTTTTTTGCAAAAGACAGTTCTGCACTGGAAGCCAAATTAATACAGGCAGAACAGTTGCCAAGTGAAGTGAAGGTAGAACGGGTTAACGAAATAGCCAATAACTGGCATGGTACTATTCTCAATTTTGCCATGGGCTTATTGATAGTGGTGGCAGCCATTAGTGTGCTTGCTGCATTATACAGGTTTGTAAAGTCTATGATTGAAAGCCGCAGAGGCTTGATTGCCAACCTGGTATCCATTGGCATTATTGCTTTGGTTATTATTCTCGGTTATAGTTTGGCCTCTGAAGCCATTCCACCCATAGTGGGCATTGATAAACTTGATTTTGAAGTTAACAATGAGGTATCAAAACGGGTCGGGACAGGTTTGTATATTATGTACCTGTTTTTTGGTTTGGCTATTTTAGGAGCTGTATATACCGAGATTTCAAAAATGTGGAAATAAATGTTTTGATTGAAATGATTGAATTTTAGGTTCATTTCATCATGTAAATGCATTAAAAAACAAAATCTTATGCCCAGACGCGAAACACCGGAAATAAGCGGAGGATCAATGGCGGATATCGCTTTTCTGCTCCTTATTTTCTTCCTCGTTACAACCACCATGGATGTGGACACGGGTATAGCGCGTAAATTACCGCCTATGCCTGATGAGGAACAACAGGACGAGGAAGATGTTAAAATTAAAGAGCGTAACTTGTTTGTTGTCTTGATTAACAAGAACGATCAACTCCTGGTGGAAGGAGAACTCATGGAAATACGTAACCTGAAAGACGATGCCAAAGAATTTATTTTGAATGAAAACAATAGTGAAGATCTTCCTGTAAAAGAAGAGGAATACATTCCTGAACTTGGAAAAACCGTGATGGTTCCCCAAGGTGTAATTTCTCTGCAAAACGACAGGGGAACATCATACGGGAAATACATTACCGTTCAAAATGAACTTGTAGCTGCTTACAATGAAATACGCGAAGATGCTGCTTATGAGTATTTTGGTAAAAGTTATGAAGATCTGAATGAAGAGCAGAAAATCGGAATCAAAAAATTGTATACCCTGGCTATTTCAGAAGCAGAACCTAAAAACATAGGAGGGAAATAACATGGCTGTCATTAAGAAAAAGAAAAAAAGATCGGCACCTGGCATTAGCACTGCCTCACTACCTGATATTGTATTTATGCTTCTCTTCTTTTTTATGGTTGCTACCACAATGAGAGAAGTGGAACTGAAAGTGGAAGTTCCCACAAGTTCATTGCCAGAGGCCACAGAAATTAAAAAATTAGAGAAAAAATCTCTTGTTTCTTACATTTATGTGGGAAAACCCAAACCGGCCTTCCGTGCTACATATGGATCGGAACCTCGAATACAGCTTAATGCTTCTTTTGCTGATGTCAATGATATACGTGAGTATATTATTGCCGAACGTGAAGAAAGGGATGAAGATGAAATCCCGTACATGACTACTTCACTGAAAGTGCATGAAGATACAAAAATGGGCATTATTACTGATATTAAACAAGAATTGCGTAAAGCAAGTGCTTTGAAAATCAACTATTCTGCTCAGGAAAGAGAAACGCAGTTATAAGGTTTTAATTGAGACATGAATAGGAAACATGAAAAAAGCTGCCTTTTATATGGTGGCTTTTTTTATATATCTCCCATACATGAGCATCTGTAAGCAGGCCCTAAATATATTTTATGTAAGAAAAATACACTACTTATTAATGATATATTTGATGCTGTATCTTATTCCACTCCAAAAAATCCCAATCAAAAGGGGCAGTTTTACATTATTTTTGTATTTTTACGTTCTGTAAGACAACCAAAATCATTATCAGACGTCAATTGATTGAAAACAAATACAGACAAATACAAATACAGATGTTATGAGGATTTTTATAATATGGATTTTTAATTTCTTTCTGTTGTCAGGTATCTTAGCACAGGACATGCAGGGAGCAGACCCTCGCCTCAATGTGAGATTTTCTCAATCACAGATTCAACAATGGGAACAGAATAACTCTAGCCGACTGGCTTTGTTTGAATTCGAACTTGACCATGGTTATGATATCCAGACGTTTCCAGAGGAAAAAATCCAGGACATACCTTATTTGTGTTTTTTGGATTATGAAACAAAGACCAAAGGAGAAAAAGTGCAATCCGTAAATGAAAATGATTTTAATCTCTTTCTTTATGATTATGAAAGAAATAGAGATCGTGATAAGCTTTACAGGATAGCCGGAACCAACCAGGTTTTGATGATTTATTCGAATAGGAAGTTTGTTAACATGTTCAATGAAAGTCGCGGTTATGATAATTAAAAAATACATTACAGGCTTGCTCTTTTTTTCTGTATTATGGATGACAGCCGGTGCACAGACATACTTAATAAGTGATGGAGGTACTATAAACACATGTTCCGGTACATTATATGACAGTGGGGGTGCTTCAGGGGATTATAGCGATGATGAATATTATACAATGACTGTCTGCAGTGATGTATCCGGAACACCCGTGGAGTTGTATTTTGTCATGTTTGACGTTGAGTCAGCCACCTACGATAACCTTACCATTTATGATGGACCCAATACCGGTTCCCCTGTTCTAGCCGGGCCGGCTGGCAGCAGTGATTTGCAGGATGAGACGATAACAGCATCGGGAGATTGTTTGACTCTTGTATGGGAAACAGATGGCTCTGTTACTTATCCCGGTTTTGAAATTGACATTTCATGTGCCATGACATGCCAGGATTATTCAATTGATATTGTGTCAACCAGCCCCGGATTATCTCCCCCCGTTGATTCAATGTGGATTGATGTTTGCCAGGGAGATCAAGTTACTTTTACAGCCGAAGGAACCTATCCAAACAACAACACCGATTATTTACAGTCTGATGATAACGTAACCTGGGAATGGACAGCAAGTTCAGGAAATACAACAATAGAATTGTCCGGTCAGGGGGAAAATGAGTTTTCTCCTGTATTTACTGAATCCGGTGGTTATTTTATTTCCCTGGAGGCTACCGACATTAATGGATGTACTGAAACCTTTACTGAAGAATACAGGGTTAGGGTATCTATGGATCCGATATATGATCCCATTACTATTGACCAGGATACCGTTTGCCCGGGTGATCCGGTGAACTTTAACGGCAATGTAAGTACAGATACATGGGTGATGCCAATTACCGATGATCAGGTAATGCAGGAATGTATTACTGATGATCAGGGCGTTACACAAGAGTTTTGCTGGAATGTAAGTGCGTTTCAACCTGGACAAACAATAAACAGTGGGAATGAACTGGAATCGGTTTGTATGAATATCGAACACTCTTGGGTGGCCGATCTTTGGATTTATGTTCAATGCCCTAATGGACAACAAGCTGAAATTAATTATTATAGTACTGGGAATCCCTGTTCTGGTGATGAATTCGGAGAACCTGACCAGGCAGATGATTGCAACCCGGGTATTGGTTATGATTATTGCTGGTCAATGAATGCATCAAGTTCACACACTGATTGGTGTGACGCAGTAGGTGGAACTGTTCCTTCTGATACTTATTTGCCGACAGGTACATTTGATGACCTTGTGGGTTGTCCGATCAACGGCGAATGGTGTGTTGTTATCATTGACGACTGGGGAGGTGATGACGGAACGCTGTTTGAGGTATCATTGAATTTTGATAATTCCATTACGCCTGCTGATACATGGACCATTGAACACACATACGATTCCGATGATATCTTCTGGTCGGGAAATGGCATGCAGACAAATTCCGGTGGATCCGCAACTGCTTATCCGGATACGCCCGGTGATCAGGATTATACCTTTTCAGTAATTGATGACTTTGGCTGCCAGTATGACACTACCTTTACAGTGCATGTACGTGATTTTGGTGATGATGAGTGTTGTGTTACACCTGTTGCCGATGTTGACCCTTTGACTGATGAGGTTTGTTCAGATACTTACACATTCCATACTACACTTGATTCCAGCATAAATACAGTGGAATGGTCACAGATCAGCGGGCCGGGAACAGCAGATTTCGGGGGACAGGAAAACTCAACAGATCCAACCGTGATGGTGGATGAATGGGGCGTTTATGAATTTCAGCTTGTAGAACAAAACATGAGCCCTGCATGCAGTGATACCGCTGTGGTTGAAATTGGTTTTTTCCTGACACCCAATGCCCAATTTACAACAACCTTTATCCCTTGCTATGGTGATTCAACGGTAGTGGAATATGTAGGAAATGCCACTGATTCAGCTAGCTTTACCTGGGATTTTGACGGTGGTACAGCTTCAGGAGCAGGTTCAGGTCCGTTCAATGTAACCTGGACTGAGCCGGGAAATCATGATATAACCTTATCTGTTGAGGATAACGGTTGTTTGAGTGGGGATACGGTACAAACTGTTTTGGTTCCGGAAGAATTAACTTATACGCTGACAGTGGAAGATGATCCATGTTATCAAACATGTGATGGTTGGGCTCAGATTGATGTACAGGGAGGAACCTTGCCGTATGATTATTCATGGGGGACAAACAACCTGAATGAAAATTTGTGTGCTGGTGACTACAATATTACAGTTACGGATGTCAATGGTTGTGAAATCAGTGATACTTATACCATAAACGAACCACCTGAATTAATTATCACTGATACATCTTATCAGCATTTATCTTGTTTTGATGCTGATGATGGAGAAATACACGTAACAGCAAGCGGAGGAACAGGTACGCTGAACTATAGCTGGTCCGATGGAGGTAGTGGCCCTGACCGCGTGGATTTACCGGCCGGAAATTACTATCTTACGATTACAGATGAGAATGGGTGTATTGTCAATGAAAATTTTACCCTTACACAGCCTGAAGAATTGCTTGTTTCAATGTCTCCCGATGAGGCAATTTGTGAAGGCCAGACAATCAATATTTCTACACAGACCGTTGGAGGAACAGAACCTTATGTATATTATTGGGACCTTGGTGCTGGATTTAGTGCCGGAGGTAACATGCTTATGGTGGCACCTGATACCACCACAACTTATTCAGTGTATGTAGAAGATGCACATGGATGTGAATCTCCAATACAAAGTATGACCGTTACAGTTAGCCCGGAAATGAGTATGCAGCTTATAATTGATGACAACACTTGTTATCAGTCTTGTGACGGGGAAGCCCAATTAAATGTATCTGGTGGTCTCGACCCGTTCGATTATTCCTGGGCTGCGGATGGCCATATTTATCAGAATATGTGTGCAGGGATGTATAATGTAACTGTGACAGATATCATTGGATGTCAGATTGATACTGTTTTCTTTATTGATGAGCCACCACAAATGTTAGGACATATTTATGCTGAACCAGCCAGTTGTTATGGATATGATGACGGACTGGCATGGGTTGAAGTAAATGGTGGTACCCCGGGATATTCTTACCTGTGGCCGGATGGAACAACAAATGATTCAGTAAATGTTGGAGCCGGAGTACATGAAGTTACTGTGACAGATGTTAACAACTGCAGGCTTACAATGAGTGCAGATGTTTTAGAACCCTCTTTGTTGCAAGTACACCTTAACAGTGTTGATCATTGGATTTGTAAAACCAACAGCACCCAGTTAAGTGCCCAGGCTACCGGAGGTACTCCTTATGGCGGCGGAGAGTATGATTTTCATTGGCAGGGAACAAATGGCAGTACCTATAATGTAAGAAATCCCGTTGTTAGCCCGGATACAACAACGATATATACGGTATATGTAACTGATGCACATGGTTGCTCCAGTGCTTCAGATGATGTCAAAGTTAAAGTTTATCCCGATCTCGAAATTGATTATATTGCATCAAACAGAGATTCAGTATGTCCGGGAGAACCTGTTTCTATTGAAGTAGATGTCAGTGGTGGAAATGGAGGGCCCTATACCCTTACATTACAAAATGGGAATGTGGTCGCATCACCTTTTACCGTGTATCCTGATGAAACTACAAACTACATCATTACTTTGCATGATGCCTGTGGGTCACCAACAGTAAAGGACAGTATTGAAATCAGTGTTATGCCTGAGCCTCCTGTGAGTTTTATTGCAGATGATGTCGAAGGATGCCCGCCATTTGTGGTCAATTTTTCAGAATTGAATGAAAATGAGAATTTTACATATTCATGGGATTTTGGAGATTCTAATATGGCTGATATTAAAAATCCAACCCATGTGTATGAAAATTCAGGTTCTTATTCAGTCAGCCTGACAGCGACATCTGTATTTGGATGTAAAAATAAGAAGACTGTAGTAGATATGATCCATGTTTATCCGGCACCGAATGCCGATTTTTATGCAGAACCAAAAAATGTAAGCATACTGGATCCGCAAGTAAATTTTGTTAATCTGTCCGAGCATGCAGATTCATCATTCTGGTTTTTTGGTGATGGAGATTCTTCACATTTTACATCACCAACACATATTTATAATGATATTGGAGAATTTGAAGTCATGCTTATTGCTGAAAACGAAGAAGGATGTCAGGATACGCTTGTTAAAAAAGTTCTTGTCCAGAATGAATTTACATTTTATGCCCCCACAGCCTTTACACCAAATGGGGATGGACATAATGATTTCTTTATGATTTTTGGTGAAGGTATTGATCCCAATGAGTTTTCTTTACGTGTATATGACAGATGGGGTGAACTGGTTTTTGAAGCAGATAATTATAACAATGACAAACCCATGGAAAACGCATGGGATGGAACCCTTCTGGGCAACCGTCACAAAGGAGACCCATTATTAAAAGGCGGCGTTTATTACTGGTTTTGTAAGTATAAAGACTATACAGGAATTTGGCATGAAAAAGAAGGAACAGTGACACTCATTAGATAGAAAACATAGGAATTCACATCAGGTTAGCAATAAAAGCCTTCTGGCTAATCATTTAAGTGGACTTCTAATAATTCTTTCAGGTGGTTATATTTTATTTTCAACGATCATAACCTGTCCCGATGACCTGTCGGGATGGAACCTCCATTTATTTCACAGCCGTTGTTCAATCGCATTCAGCGAATAATCACAGGTGTGTGTTAATGTTTTTTCATTGATACCGAAGTGAACGCAACTTGGTATGAGTGTTTGTATCAAGATTTTCTACTGCATAATCCGGGTTGAAGCACCATTGGAGCTCAATGCATCGCAGGATATCGGTTCAGCTCTGCCCTCATTTTCGATAATTTTGCCGAGTGTAGCCAAAATTTGCAATAGAATAACACATATTAGTACCTGACCTTTTTGATATGAGGCATCTATGTGTGAGCCCAATCTAAAAAGTCATTACCTTGCCACTAAGACACGAAGACTCAAAGCGTCACAAGGTGTAAGTCATAACAATTCAGGTGTTTGTGGATATTTGTGTCTTAGTGCCTTTGTGGCATTTCTCATTTTTTGACTTTATAGACCGGGCTCATGTGTGTTTTTTGAAAAAAAGGAAACATATCAAGGAAAACAGATCAAAATATCAACCTGGCTGATCAATAAAACAATTTGTGCAATTCTTCTTTCAGTGTAATAATGGCTTCATGAGTGGGTGCTTTTTCATGTTCTACAAGTTTGTCAAATAGCTCTCTGCTAAGTTTCATGGCATTGTCATCCGGTTTTACATTATCGGCAGCTTCATTAATTAGTTTAATGGTAAGTTCTTTGGCTTGTTTTACTTTGTCCCAGGCATGTGACGACAAGTATAATTGCTGAGACAAATTATGTTCATATTCAGCCCTGATCAATTCAAGCATTTCTTTGTGCAATTGCTCTGCAGTAGCGTCAGGGGTTTGCAGCCTGAAAATGATGCTGTTGGGTGTTATCCTTTCCAGAAAAATAACAACCCGTTCATATGCTTGTAATCTGAGTGGGGTGATTGTTTTTTGGTTGGTCAGTGCCAGTTCTGTCAGTTCTAGATCATGATCTTTCTTGGATTGACGATCCATCATGTAAATGGCTGTTGCCATCACCAGCAATGCTGGAATTGTAATTTGAAGAATTTCGCCTAACATAGATTCTGATTTTTAGATGCTGTATAATATGTTATATTCAAATTTAAAAGTTTAAATTTACATAAAAATTTGCTTGATGATATGATTATAGAAAAAATTTCAGAACGTTTAGAAAAATTGTCTGTAAGTGCCACACTTGCAATGACACAAAAGAGCCGTGAATTAAAAGAACAAGGGCATGATGTGATAAACCTTAGCATTGGAGAACCGGATTTTGATACACCGCAACACATAAAAGATGCTGCAATAAAGGCAATTCAGGAAAACTGGACACATTATCCACCCGTTCCTGGTTATCCTGAGCTCCGTAATGCCATTTCCGAAAAATTAAAAAGGGAAAATAATCTGAATTATAAGCCTGAGCAAGTGATGGTGTCAGTCGGGGCTAAACATTCGCTCATCAATGTCATGTTGAGTGTTGTTGATCCTGGTGACGAAGTGATCGTCCCTGCTCCGTATTGGGTGAGCTATGTTGAAATGGTAAAGCTTTCGGAAGGGAAATCGGTGGTTTTAAAATGTGGCATTGATTCTGATTTTAAAATGCGACCGGAACAACTCGAAAATGCCATAACTGATAAAACAAGGCTCATTATTTTTTCTTCACCATCCAATCCTACTGGCAGTTTATACACCAGGGAGGAATTGAAAGCCCTTGCTGATGTCCTGAAGAAATACCCACGCATCATTATCTTGTCTGATGAAATCTATGAACACATTAATTTTGTGTCAGATCATCAGAGTATAGCACAGTTTGATGCCGTACGTGATAACACCGTTATTGTCAATGGAGTTTCTAAAGGATATGCAATGACAGGATGGAGGATTGGTTATATGGCCGGCCCGAAATGGATAATCAAAGCCTGCCAGAAATTGCAGGGCCAATTTACCTCCGGAGCATGTTCTGTGGCTCAAAAGGCGGCAGAGGCCGCTATTAATGGTGGTGTTGATGCCTCTAAAATGATGACCAAAAAGTTTAAAGAACGCCGTGATCTTGTCGTGGATTTACTACAAAATATTCCAGGCATGAAAATCAATGTTCCCGGTGGTGCTTTCTATGTTTTTCCAGATATCAGTCATTACCTCGGTAAAAAATTCGGTGATGTGATCATAAGCAATTCAAGTGACCTGGCTATGTATTTGCTTGAGAATGCTCATGTGGCTACAGTAGGTGGCGATGCTTTCGGATCTCCGGAATGCCTCCGGATTTCTTATGCCAATTCAGAAGAAAATCTGATCATTGCCATTGAAAGGTTAAAAACAGCTTTTGCAAAACTCAAGTGATTATGACAAGGCCCCATGTAAATAGCATCTGCTAAAAACACAAAACAAAATATGAGTCAGTGATTTACATCATTAGCTACCATTCTAGATGCAGGGTTTTTGTGTTGAATATTAATAAAGGCGTACATTTGTAAATAGGATTATGGGATAAAACCTCCATTAGTTGTGATCCGTTAAGCTAAAGTTTATAATCATTATAGTTATGAAATTACGAATAATGTGTTAAGTGGTTTTAGCATAGCCTAAATTTCCATAATTGTTGTTTGGTTTTTTGTTTCGTTTTTTTCGGCATAATATAGCTTGCGTTAAAATTATTATGAATATTCAGGTGTTTTTTGATCTTTATTTAATCAATATCCATTTTTTTTGTATTTTTGGGTAAAATCAAAACTTCAATTATGAAAAGAATAGTTCTTACATTTTCTTTGATCCTGTCAGTTGTTTGCCTTTTGGGACAACCTGATATTGAATTTCAATACGAAGAAGCATTGACTCATGACCATGCAAAATCAGTGGCTGAGATAAACAGCCTTGATGAAATTTGGGTGGGTACTTACCAGGGTATCGCACGCTATGACGGGACTACATGGACACATGAAAATAATCTTGGTGGACCTGTGAATCCCAATGCCTATCAGATTATTGAAGCAACAAACGGAAATGTATGGGCAGCCCTTGGCGGTGATGGGGTGTCAGTTTTTGACGGCCTTGGTTGGACAAATTATACAACGAATGATGGTTTGGCATCAAATAGCAATTGGGCAGTAGCTCAAGACTCATCTGGTAATATCTGGGTGGGATCAACTGATGGTGGTGTATCCGTTTTTGATGGTAGTTCGTGGCAGGTTTATGATACGGATGATGGTTTGGTTGGTATTTCAGTTGTTGAAATATTGCCGCTTTATAATGGAGATGTCTGCCTTGGTACTGCCAACGGAATAAGTATCTGGGATGGCACTTCTTTTACCAACCTTACAGTGAATGAGGGATTGCCTTCAAATCTTATTCGTTCATTATATCAGGATTTTAATGGCAATATTGTTGTAGGTACAAGCAGTGGAATTGGTTTTTATAACAAAGCCGAATGGACTTATCTCAGTACAGCAGATGGTTTACCCACAAATAATATTTTGCATATCAATCAGATAAATAATGGTGACTTTCTTTTTGCAACTGATGAAGGCCTTATTCAATACGATGGTTCTACATTTACAACTTTAACTTATGAGAACGGTTTGCCCGAAGATATTATAAAATCTTCATTTGTGGATTCTGAAAACAAAATATGGCTTGTAACAGCTTATCGTGGAGTGTCTGTTTGTGATACTTCAAATGCTTATTACAACATCCGCACAAATCATCACCTTGTGGATGATGCCATCAATACCTTACATCATTTCGATGGTGTCTTGTGGATTGGTACAGATCATGGCGCCAACGAATTTACAGGTGAATACTGGAGAACATATAACAATGACGATGGCCTCACCGGCAATAAAGTTTTCGATATCAGTAAAGAAGCTGATACTGTATGTTTTGCCACTAATATGGGGTTGTCTAAATATTACAACCAAACTTTTGTGAATTATACATCTGTACAAGGGCTGGTTAGTGATACGGTCAATGCTGTGGAAATCATGGCCAATGGAACCATCTATGCCGGAACATATGCAGGGTTGATGGAAGTTTTACCCGATGGCAGCATGGATACCATTACCATGATAGACGGCCTTGTCAACGATTCTGTTAATGATTTGCTTGAAGATGCGTCAGGCGATCTGTGGATTTCCACCCAACAAGGGATTTCTGTTTACGATGGGACAAGTTTTACCAATTACGATTCAAATGACATCGGGGGAACTGTTGTTGATGGCCTTTTTGAAGATGCCGACGGTGTCTGGGCAGGAACAGATACTACCCTGGCGGTTTTTGATGGCAGCACCTGGACTACCTATTCACATTCTTACCCGGGTTCCTCCATTGATAACATCATTACCATGAATGCCGGAGTCTCTCTTTCTCTGCTTTACAGAAACGGGAATATTGATTCTTTTGTAAAAACCGGACCAGCGTTTAACGGAAGCAGCTACAGCAATAAAACAGCCATTGCTAATTTTCATGATACTTATTATTTCATGGGGTCAGACAATGGTTTGATTGGTATTGACCTCAGTGTAGAATCGGACAACACCTTTAGCCTTTCTGACCCTGCATGTCTGAATACAGCGGATGGAAGCATCTCCATTGATGAAAATACAGATAATCCCCCTTACCAATATTCGATTGACAATGGCCAAACCTGGTATGGCAATTCTGATTTTAATAATTTACCTTACGGACAATATCACCTTAAGGTAGAAAACATCGAGGGTGAGTTTACGTTGGATACCACCGTTTTCCTCCATCCTCAAAACGAAATATATGCCGTGATCGGTATTGATCAAATTGATTGTAACGGGCAAAACAATGGTGTAATTGAATTATTTATGGATGACCCGTCCTATTCTTATGATTGGAGTGATGGTGGCAGTGGTTTGCTCAGAGAAAGCCTTTCTGCTGATACCTACGAAGTAACAGTTGATGACGGCGTATGTACCATGACCCGAAACAATACCATCGTTGAACCGGAAGCCATTGTTTTATCGGCTGTGACAACGGATGTTGATTGTTATGGTGATACAACCGGTACGATTGACTTAACCATATCAGGCGGAACGCCTCCACTGGAAGTTTTGTGGTCAAACGGAGAGGAAACAGAAGACCTTGCAAACTTGACGGCAAATGACTATACAGTAACCGTTACGGATGGCAATGCTTGCCAGGAAACATTGACTGAAACCATATTGCAACCGGCACAAGCTTTAGAGGTAAATGAAACCATTGTGGATATTGAATGTTATGGAGATTCCGATGGCGAAATTCAACTTGCCATTTCAGGTGGTACACCTGATTATGACATAGACTGGGATACCGGTGATTCAACTGAAATGCTGACTGGTTTAACACCGGGAGATTATTCAGTAACTGTTACAGATGAAAATGGTTGTAGTACAACGGAATCATACAATTTGATTTCTCCTCCTGTATTTGAATTTACGGTAATTGATCCCGAAGACGTGTTGTGCCATGGTGATACCACAGGCAGTATTGCTGCAGGGGCTTCCGGTGGCACGGGAACCTTGTCGTACGAATGGACGCTTGATGGAGAACCCGGTGTTTACAGTACCAATCCAAATATTGACGACCTGGGGGTAGGGGATTATTCTCTGGAGGTCACTGACGAAAATGGCTGTATGATTGATACTACCCTTACCATTGAAGAACCCGAGCCGTTGAGTTTGTCTTTTGATGTTACACCCATTACATGCCAGGGTTATGATGACGGAAGCATTGCAGCTATTCCAGAAGGAGGAACACCACCCTACATTGAATACCTGTGGACCTATGAGGGGAACATTGTTGATGTGGATTCCATAATTTCAGGTTGTGAACCCGGGTGGTATTACATTGATATCAAAGATGCCCACTATTGTGAGATATCTGATTCAGTAGAAATCACAGATCCTGATGAACATACCATTGAAATTAATGTTACAGACATGCCATGCCACGGAGCTGAAGAAGGCGAAATTGAAGTGATCGTTGACGGAGGGACGGCAACAGGCTTGTCCTACCAGTGGTCAAATGGTGCCGGCGATACACCGGTGGCCACAAACTTAGGTCCCGACGAGTATTTTGTGACAATAACTGACGATCTTGGTTGTGAGATGTATGAATCTGCTATTGTAGAAGAACCTCCACTTGAAGAACTTGGTGCTTTTGATGATAGTGGCGTAGCCTGGTTATGTTCAGGTGAGAGTACAACGATTGATGCAGGTAGTGGATATGCATCATATTCATGGAATACAGGGGAAACATCACAAACCATTGATGTAAGTTCCGAAGATGTTTATCACGTATTTGTTGTTGATACGGATGACTGTGAATATGGAGATACGGTAGAAGTCATGTTATCTTATCCTTACGATGATGACGATATTTGCCTTGCAACCGTTAATGAAGATAATCATGTGGAACTGATCTGGAATAAAACAGACAATGTAGGCACATCCGAATACAACATTTACAAGGAAAACCCCGCTACATCCGATTTTGAATTGCTTGCCACTGTTCCATTTACAAGCCCGGGAATTTATGAGGATGCAGATTCGGATGCTGAATCCCAGGATGAAAATTATAAATTGACAGCGGTGGATACATGTGGAAATGAATCTTCCATGGGAGAACTGCATTCAAACATCACTCTGGACATTGATGCTGACCTGAACGGAGCCTGCCACCTTAACTGGGAATCTTATGAAGGCTATTTTGTTGTGTATTATTTTATCAGACGCGGAACATCACCTGATAACTTAGAAGTTGTGGATTCTGTTCTTTACAGTGATTTTGATTACGCTGAAATGAATCCGGACTCAGATGGGGTTTATTATCAGATCATGGTAAGGAAACCTGACCCGTGTCAACCAGGGGACGGAAATTCGTATAATTATGCATATTCAAATATTGTCTATTGTGACAACCTGACCGGAGTTCCAGGCATTGCTTATGGGAATCTGAATGTGTATCCCAATCCTTTCGATGACATAATAAACATTGATGCTTACCTGAAAATTGAATCGGATATTACCATCCGCCTGTGGAACAGTGTGGGACAAAAAGTATATGAACAAGAGGTGGGTAACTTGAAGGCCGGAGAACATCACCTTGTGCTGTCAGAGTTTTCAGATTCAGCATTGGTGCCGGGATTGTATAATCTTCAGATACATTTCGGAGATGACATGTATCAGCAAAAGCTTGTGAAATATTGATTTGATGGAAACATGCATCATTTTGGAGTGATGTTAACTTCAAGTTTTGCCATTGTAATTATAAACTGTCGATGAACTTCAAAACACCTGGTAAGGTGTTGATAGCCAGTAATTATAAATGATTTATCAGGAAATAATATTGTCGTAAAATCAGTTGGTAATTTATCGCTAAGGCAGGATAACAGAAGGTATAGAGATTTATTCCAATTCAGGAAGGTTGAAATCTGCCGGGTTTAGCATTTTTCCCTGGTAAGTGAACATGTCCTGCAATGGAAAACTCTGACGATGTACGCCAAGGGAATGGTACAATCGTAAATGCAGGTTCCCATTGTTAAAACATTCAACGCTGTCAGAGGTTACTCTGAAGGTAAAATCCAGCATCATGTTGATTTCACTCCCAAAAACAGGTTGTCTTCCGGCAAATGAAAACACCACGTCTTTGCCCTCATGATGTGAAAAGTGGTTGGTAAGGCTGCTGTTTTCTTCATACAATCTAGCAGGCATGATAATTTCCATTTTATAATCTTTTTCAATGGCATCGCCGACATTGCGAATAAGCACCTTTGGATAAAACCTGACAATCGAAAATTTTCCATTTTTCATCTCAGGTACTCCCTGCGTATTGTAAATGCTGTATATTTCAAGCTGTTTGTTTGTGGTTTTATGATGCAATGCACTCACGGCTTCAGAATCCAGTTTATTTACTTTATGATTTTCAAACCCGTAATACCTGTAATCTGAATACATATAGACGCGCTTTCCTGTTGGAATGGAAATCACGACGCAAAATGATTCAGGTTTTACTTCTATGGTTTTGATGTTTATTCCATGTGGAAAAGGATTGATGTTGGCTATCAGCAGATGGTGCATCAAAGCAACATCAGGTTCGAAATTGATTGGCAAAAAATCTTTTGCTCTATGCCGCGAGGTTTTGATCCCGATTACAATAATACCTCCACCACTGTTTGCCATAGCCGAAACTGTCTTTGCCAGTCTGGTTAAATGTTTTTCATCCTGGGAGAATTTATCTCCATCCATGAAGTACAGATGCTGATGTGCCGGGATCCGGTTTATTACCAGATGCTCCAGATCTGATAATGTAATACCATTTTCTTTTGTATGATAAAACCATTCCATGCATGCAAATTTGCAAAAAAAATTCCATTAATTAAACCAATATTTTAAATCCGAAAGTGGATCCTGCAATGCGGGCTGAAGTGCATGACAGATGCGGGAAGCGAAGAATATGTACCATACATGTAGCCGTTGCTACGGTGTAGATTGCAATGTTGATCCCCGATACACTGCGCCCCGATACGCTTTGCTACGGAGTAAACTACAGGGTAAACATTTCCGCAAATGGCATGCAATTCATACCTGCAGTAGTAAATTATGTTTAGACTGTGATCAGCACATCGTTTGTAGCTTGAAGCTAATATCCCAGATTGGACATGTTGCTGACCACAGCTCAAAACTTCCAGCACTTCTTCTCAACTATAAACAATTCCCTGTGAACAAAAAGTAATCAGGAGCCATAATGAGTTTCAATTAATGTTTTATTTTGCCACTATGGTTTTGAATTATATATGGGTGGCTTTTTTTCTGATTGCCTTTGTAGTCGCATTGGCGAAACTCATTTTTCTGGGCGACACAGCTGTTTTTACAGATATGGTCAATGCCACTTTTGAAAATGCAGAATTGGGATTTACACTATCACTTGGACTAACCGGAGTGATGACCTTATGGCTGGGGCTGATGAAGGTTGGGGAAAAAGGGGGTGTCATCAACCTGATGTCCAAGGTCATCAGCCCGTTGTTTACAAAACTTTTTCCCGAGATTCCAAAAAATCATATTGTCAATGGCAGCATTGTGATGAACCTGGCCGCCAATATGCTTGGTCTGGACAATGCTGCCACGCCACTTGGATTAAAAGCCATGACACAGTTGCAGGAGCTAAATCACAATAAAAAGCGGGCATCCAATGCCATGATCATGTTTCTTGTGCTTAACACAAGCGGACTTACTATTATCCCCATATCTGTGATGGTATATCGAGCACAAATGGGTGCTGCCAATCCGGCGGATGTTTTTCTGCCCATACTGCTGGTTACTTTTTTTTCTACGCTGGCAGGTATCATTGCCGTTTCAGTTTTTCAACGTATAAATCTGTTGAACAGAATAATACTCCTGTTTCTTGGGGGCATGTCTCTGCTTATTGCCGGAATAATATATGGTTTTTCTCAATTAGATCCGGAAATGGCTAATGTTGTTTCCACTGTCGTGGGGAACCTGATATTGTTTACAATCATTATCCTGTTCATTACATTGGCAGTACGAAAACGGGTTAATGTGTATGATACATTCATTGAAGGGGCAAAAGAGGGATTTAAAGTGGCGGTTAAGATTATTCCTTATCTTGTAGCAATACTTGTTGCTATTGGTGTTTTTCGTACATCCGGGGCCATGGAATTTATCATTTCAGGACTCGAATATGGCGTTGCTGCTTTGGGTTTGAATACCGATTTTGTGCCATCTTTGCCAACAGCTTTTATGAAACCGTTAAGCGGGAGCGGAGCCCGTGGTTTGATGGTGGAAGCAATGGATATTCATGGGGTTGACAGTTTTGTCGGAAGGTTGTCTTGTATGTTTCAGGGAGCCACCGATACAACATTCTATATCATTGCCGTATATTTTGGTTCTGTTGGTGTAAGATATACACGACATGCTGTTACGGCCGGCCTGATTGCCGATTTGGCAGGCATCATTGCTGCTGTTTTACTGGGGTATCTTTTTTTCCATTGATGAACCGTTTTTGTGTTTGTTCATAATGCAGGGGTGACTTTTTCAGAATATCCTGAAGCATGATATTAAATTGCAATGAACGGAGTTGTAATGCTACGTGCTGAGCCTGCCAAAGTAAGCCTGCGAATGGTGAATGGCTGTTAGTTTAATGGTTAAAGATATAGTGTACGATGTAAACTTAGGTTCTGCTGAAAACTAAATGGAAATATGGTTTTTTGCGAAAAGTTGCAAAAACACATGCTAAAAAGGTGTGTGTGAAGGCATTTGTACCACGGATTTTACCCATGGTTACCCATGTTTGACCTACTTCGGCAGGCTCAGCACACCGCCTTTCGGGGTCGGTAAGGTGCAGCCGCAACTCATGTTGGATTGCATTTAATAGGCAGGGAACAATATGTGTATCTGGAAACGAAGCCTGAAGGCGATGTCCTGCGATGTACTGAGCGCAGCCGAAGTGAGCGATGTCGAAGCGGCTTCAACACGAATAACCACCGGTGAAACCGGTGGTGTGTGCCACGAACGGGATATCAAGCCTGAAGGGCTTGATAAAAGTAACTCCAAACTATTTACATCCGGAAAAACCATGGCTAATCGCTAAAAAGCATAAGATAATTACTAACCAATATTAATTTATATATAAAGTAGTCATCTATTGAAATGGCAGTAGAACCAATAAACTTTATTTCTAAAGGTAATAAATTATTGATGTTTAATTGAAAATTAATATACTTATAACTATATACTTTCAATGACCTAAATGTAAGTAAAGTAGAAAATATTATTAAGTATATATTTATGTTTTGCAGTGAAAATTAAAATTTACACATTTGTATTCTCTGAGAATTATTAAACATATTTTGACATGAGTGGTTAGATTAATATATTATAATAGTTTAAATTTAAATGAAATTTTATGGTACAAAAATTTAAAATTGTAATGACAGGCATTGTGTTGTTTGCAATGGTTTTTCAGGCAAATGCACAAGAAGAAGAAAAAGAAGATGGCTTTACATTTGGAGGAGCCATGAGGTACAATGTAATGAGCACGAGCTATGAAAGTGATCCTACAGCGTTGAGCACTTCAGCCACATGGGACACATGGCGACTAAACGTTGATGGAAGCATGGCCGGCGTTGACTTGAGTTTTGAATACCGGTTTTACCCCACTTTTGCCACACATTTCATTCACCATGGTTACCTGGGATATGGCCTTTCTGATGATCTGTACATGAAACTTGGTGTTTTTCAGAAGCCATTTGGCATCACATCATTTGCTTCCCATTCATGGTGGTTTCAGGGGCCATATTATGTGGGTCTTGAAGACGACTACGACATGGGGATTGGTTTTGATTACGCTCTTGGAGACAAAGGTGAATTACAATTGGCTTATTACCGTCAGGCTGAGCCACAGGGCCCTGCATCCGGCGCAGTGAACTGGGCTGGACCAGGTTCAGGTCGTTATTCATATGACATTGTGCCTCATGGTAGTTTAGCTGCATATTATGATGAAGACCTTGATGCTCTGGTGAATACATCAGCATCCATACGTGAACTTAATCATCTTAATCTGAGGGTAGCCTATAATGTGATTGATAATATTGAACTTGGGGCATCGGTACAAGTTGGTCAAAATTACAACTCTGTACTTGATGATTCAGAAATTTCAACGGCCTATGCAGGACATATTTTAGCCGATTTCGGGAACCTCAACTTTAAAGGTGAGTTTATAAATTATAATTATGCTGCAATGTCTGACGATACTATCAGTCTGGATATTATACCAATGGGGGCATATGGATTTCCTTACGGCGTAGCCAATCAAGCCAATATGTATGTGGCAGGCCTGGCCTATTCCATCCCGGTAGAATTTGGCCCCATAACCAACATTCAGCCATATATTGACTTCACTATGATTGATAAGGTTAACGAAAATTTTGTTGACTCATATCATTTAATCCCGGGTTTCCTTGTGTCTGCAGGCGGCATTTATACCTATGTTGATTTTGCCCTGGGTAAAAACCAACCATGGTTGACAGATGACTTTGGTGTAGGCCTTGGACAGGGACGCACATACGCAGATGATGTTAGTGAAGATCTTTATTATTACACAGAAGATAAGGATAAAGTAGGAGAACCTGTTGAGTTAAAAAACATGCCCTGGAATCTGAGATTTAACATCAATATTGGTTATTATTTTTAATACAATATAATATGGGATCAACACATATAGAAGTTAAAAACCTGACAATGATGTTTGGTAAGCACACCAAACAGGCAATGGAATTACTCAAAGCAGGGAAAAGTAAAGATGAAATTCTTGCAGAAACAAAATGTACATTGGCAGTAAACGACGTAAACCTGAAGATAAAAAAAGGCGAAATTTTTGTTATCATGGGGCTTTCCGGCAGCGGAAAGTCTTCCCTTTTGCGTTGTTTCAACAGACTCAATGAACCAACTACCGGCGACATTTTAATGTCCGGAAAAAGCATTATTAAGGCATCAAAACAGGAATTACTCAAAATGAGGCGCAATGATTTATCCATGGTTTTTCAGCATTTCGGTTTATTGCCTCACCGTAGTGTAGCTGATAACGTTACTTTTGGTCTTGAAATAATGAATGTTGACAAAGAAAGGCGCCGCGATGTAGCTTTGAAGACCATTAAAACTGTTGGGTTGGATGGATATGAAGATATGATGACCGGAGAATTGAGCGGGGGTATGCAGCAACGTGTAGGCCTTGCCAGAGCCCTGGCTAATGATCCTGAAATCTTATTGATGGACGAAGCGTTTAGCGCACTTGATCCCCTGATTCGCAACAACATGCAGGAAGAACTTCTTGACTTGCAGGAAAAGGTACAGAAAACCATTCTGTTTATCACACACGACCTGGATGAAGCCTTGAAACTCGGCGACAGAATAGCCATCATGAAAGATGGAATAATTGTTCAGGTTGGCACCCCCGAAGACATTTTGACAAAACCCGCCGATGATTATGTCAAATCTTTTGTTGAAAATGTCGAACATGGCAAAATCATTACGGCACGCTCAATTATGTTCAAAAATCCCGAACGCCTACGTTTGAAAAAATCGGGGCCAAAAACAGCTCTGCGTCAAATGCGAAAATATGGTGTTACATCACTGCCAGTGGTGAATGATCACAATCACTTTGTTGGTTTTGTCAGAGATGATGACATGGCAGCCATTCAAAATAAAGATTATGAGCACATTCCTGAAAAATACATTCATAAAGATGTGAATACAGCTAAACCCGACACCACCGTATCCGATTTGTTGTTGTTGTTTCTGGATAATAGGTTTAATCTTGCAATCGTCAATGACAACAAACAATTGGAGGGTGTGGTAGTACATTCATCTGTCCTCGCTGAGATGCTGGGCATTAATCAGGAAGAAGTAAAAACAATAAAAACAGAAGGTTTAAAAAATTCCGGAGGAGCTGAACAATGAATGAAAAACTAATTGATATCGGAAAATACATCGAAAAAGGCATTGACTGGTTAATTGAAAAAGCAGGGGTTGTCTTTGATGGAATCAGCTTAGGCATTGAGGCCATAGTAGGTGGTTTTCAGGACATTTTGAATGCGCCGCCTTTCTGGGTTGTCATTATCATCCTGACAGCCTTAATGTTTTGGCTCAACGGACGCAAATATGGCCTCAAAACAAAAAAAGGAATAAAAAAAGGCCTGGGCATTGCTGTCTTTACCCTCATTGGCTTACTCTTATTGTGGGCTATGGGTTACTGGGCTATGACCATGCGAACCATGGCACTTGTTATCAGTGCATCCATTATTTCGTTGGTTATCGGCATCCCTCTGGGTATATGGTCAAGCCGGTCTGACAGGGTAGAAAGCGTAATCCGCCCGATTCTGGACTTTATGCAGACCATGCCGGCATTTGTATATCTGATCCCGGCCATCTTGTTTTTTGGTGTTGGAAATGTCCCCGGTATTGTAGCCACGGTTATCTTTGCGTTACCGCCGGCAGTAAGGCTGACAAATCTTGGCATTCGCGGGGTTCAAAAAGACGTTGTTGAAGCATCCATTGCGTTCGGTGCCACAAAACGGCAACTGTTATATAAGGTGCAAATACCTCTGGCCATGCCCACCATTTTGACCGGAGTAAACCAGGTAATTATGTTATCGCTTTCTATGGTGGTCATTGCATCTATGGTAGGAGCCGGTGGACTTGGACAAGCTGTTTACCGCGGCATCCTGCAGGCAGATGTCGGGCTTGGGTTTGAAGCCGGGCTGGGCATTGTCATTCTGGCTATTATTCTGGACAGGCTGACACAATCATTATCCAAATCAAAGAATTAATCAAACAATAATACATGTTGAACCTAAAAAAACAAAATGCTTATGAAACGAACTATGTCAAGAATTTTTTCAATTACAATCATCGCACTGATGGTTTTTGGTATTAGTGCATGCAATCAGGGAGAACAAAACGATGGTTCCGGCCCCGAACAAGAACGAGGTACCATTGAAATCCTTTATCCCAACTGGGCAGAGGGTGTTGCTTTTACGCACCTGGCCAAAGTTGCTCTGGAAGAACAGGGATACGATGTAAAAATCACTCCCATCGAACCCGGGCCGATTTATGCTTCACTGGCCAAAGGTGACAGCGATCTGTTTTTTGACGCCTGGTTACCCAATACACACAAAGACTATTGGGAAAAATATGGCGATGACATCGTGAAACTTGGAGAATCATTCAGCGGTGGCACAACAGGCTTGGTTGTTCCAACATATCTGGACGTCGAATCCATTGACCAGTTGAATGAACAGGCCGAAAAATTTAACAACGAAATCATAGGGATTGGCAGCGGAGCAGGTATTCATGGTAATACCGAAAAAGCCATTGAAGCATACAATCTTGATTTTGAACAAATCACATCTAGTGGCCCTGCCATGCTTGCCAGCCTCGAAAAAGCTGTCAAAAAAGAAAAACCCATTGTCATCACAGGGTGGAAACCCCACTACATGTGGGCGCAATTTGACATCAAATACCTGGATGACCCAAAAGGCATTTACCCCAAAGATGTTTGTGCTATTTTGTCACGAGAAGGTTTTAAAGATGATTTTCCCAAAGCTGCAGAATTCTGCACAAACTTCAATCTCAATGAAAAGGAATTGTATGACCTGATGGGCAGGATTAAAGATGGTGCCGATCCGCTTGTATCTGCCAAAAATTATTACAATGATAACAAGGAAATGGTTGACAGATGGTATCCGGAAGAAGAAGAAGCTGAAGAATAAACAAATGTATAAGCTTTAGTTTGTAACCATTTAGAAAAAGGCCTCCTTCAAAAAAGGGGGCTTTTCTTTTGCCCCTTATGCAAACATGCACGCAGTTTGAAAGAAAATTGTACCGCCTCACCGGGAGGAAGGAAGTACAATCCAGAGTGTTGATGTCAACGGCAGGTGCTTAACCCAACTTGAAAAAATTGGACTATAAAACTATCATTGAAAAAATATTTAAA
>CAZTNS010000023.1:0-28419 GCA_964615585.1 uncultured Bacteroidales bacterium
AATCATTTTGAAATGCAATTGGTAAAATATTCCACGAAATTTGCAGTAGAACCTTCATTATTTTAATTTGAAAATTGGTAATTGGTGCTTGGAATTTATCGACAACATGTTGGTAAAAATTACGTAGCAAGCGCCTAATGGTTTAATTCTGCTGGAATGATACCTGTCGTCAAACTGTCAATCAAGCTGTAATTCTGGTTGAAAATATAAAGCATGCCCGGGTCAAGGTAATTTTTAGCATCTGTAACGTACAAAAAACCATCAAACGAAGACTTCTTCAGGTTGTAAAAATGGTGGTCAGTTCCATCTATGATTGGAGCGCCGGCCGTTTGTGCTTCAATGCCCATTTTATAAATGTGTTTGTTGATGATGTACAGGCTGTCTCCTTCGTTGTTTAACCGGATGGTTGCAGGCATGTCACCTGCTTCGAACACCATGTTTGTTTCCACGGTTTTGGTATCAGGATCAATGCGTTGCAGCGCCGGTTTTTCGCCGTTGTCGTTGTATTCGCCGTCAGTTAACACCCAGAGTTTCCCCTGTTTGTCAAGGCAAATCTTTTTGGGTTGAAACCTGATTTTCATGCTGTCTGTAACCGTTTTTTTATCGATGTCTATAAAAAGCATGGTATTGTCAGAAGCCCAGCAATTTGTTATGACCTGATCGTTGTACCGTATCATTTGTTCGGCGTTGTGGATGATCTGGTCGCCTGTATTCAGGAAAATTTCGGCGGTTTTCTCGTATGATTTTGTGTCGATAACATGAATAACCCCGGCATACAGGTCGGATACCCATATTTCATCCTCGGAAACGGGAATCATATAGCGGGGTGAAACCAGTTCTTTAATGATGCCCTTATGCCGGAAAGTCCGTGGGTCAATGACATAAACTTTACCGGAGTTGTTTACGGATATCCAGAGTTTGTTATCATGCATAAGCAGCGACTGGGCTACATCACCCAGGGGAATGCCATTGGCTTTGAGAAAAACCTGGTTGTGCATGTTTCCGGTTTCGAAATCGTAATAAGAGAGCGAAGCATTGCCGTACATAAAATTGCCTTCGCACGCGATGAACATTCCGTTACCGTTTTTATTAAAGGCCGTTACCGGCTTCATGTTATCTTCCATGCAGCCCGTTGAAAACGTCAGCAACGCAATCAATATCCAGGCGATATGTCTGAGCCGTTTTTTCATTTGAATTGAAATTGAACGCCACCCCTGAAATGAATGCCGGGCATGGGCTGCCATAAAACAGACCTGTACGATTCGTTGAACAGATTATATACGCTGAATTTTACCCGTATCTTGCTGTTTTTTAGTGTAAAGCTTCTGCTTAAGTGCAGGTTATTCATAAAATAAGGATACATGGAATAAAGCACATCCGTAGCGTTATTGCTGGTTGTGTATCGTTCGCTGAAATAATTCCACTGGTATTTTAGCTGCCAGTTGCGCCATAAAATTGAAGGGCTCAGGTTTGCGCCATGTACAGGTATGTATGGCAATTGTCCCCCTTTGCCAAAAAAGTGGTGTTGGTCTGATGTTTTATTTACCGACCGGTTCAACGCATAAGATGCATGCGCTGCGATGGTGAATTTCCGTATTTTTTTTTGGATGTTCAGGTTATATTCACACCCGGCAGATTCCACTTCGCGGATGTTATCAGCTTCCCAAAAACCTTGCGGGCCGGGCCTCCAGATAATATAATCTTTAATTTGCCTGTAATAGACATTTATCGAATTGTCCATGCGAAAACCATTCTCAAGTGAAAAACGTAAAGCGCCATCTGTGGTAAAAGCACTTTCAGGTTGTAATTCCGGATTTCCACCGGGGATGTAATGCATATCATTGAGGGAGGGATGGTGCCTGTTTCTTGATGCCCCAATCAGCAGGTTGAGTTTGTCGCGTATTTTATGTGAGTACGTAAGGCCATAATTTGGTATGTGTGCCTGTCCATCAACGATGTCTTCTTTGACCAACACAACAATCCGGACATCAGAAAGTAAGGCGTATTCATATTCTGCATTGATGAAAATATCATTGCGTTGAAATTGCTGTGTGTGTTCGTTGTATTTATCTGTCGTGTTTGCTTGATTGACATGGTATCTTAGGCTTGTTTCAATGCTGTGCTTTTTGTTGATGTCAAAACCTGATGATATGCCGTGATAAAAAGACAGGAACCTTGAATGAGAATCAATGCTTCTGTATTGTCCGCGCCCGCTGATGTAATTGTCTGTGGTGAAATGGTCGGTTTGCATGTTAAAAGCTGACCATGCTTCCAGTTTTACCTTATCTCCCTGGTGTGTGTAATTCAGAATGCTTCGCAGGCTTTGATGCTGTTGCCTGCTGATTTGGTTTTGGGAACCGCTTTCGTTGGTAATTAATCCCGGGACACCACGTTCTCCGGCTTGAGCCCAGGCGTGTAAACTGATAAAATCGTTTTCAGCAGGTCTCCATGACAGGGATTGCATTATCCCGGTATTTTTGAAATCAGCGTTTTCCCTAGTCATTTCACCACCGTCAACGATGCTGTTGTTTTGATAAGTGAAATTGTTTTCAGCACCGGTGTGATACAGCCTTGTGGAGCTGCTTAGTTTTTTCTTTGAATAGTTGAGTTTCAGAAAATTGCTGTGTGACTTAAAGCTCCCTGCTGTACCTGAGTATTGGATTCTGAATCCTTTGTTCCATTCGGGATTGTTTTCAAGGCGGAGGCATCCCCCAAGGGCGCCGTCACTGTGGGGAATAGAAGCAGCAGAATACAGGATGGATACATTATCTGCAAACCAAAACGGCAGGTTTGATATGTCTGTGCTGCCGTGCATGGGCGAGTTCAGGGGGATTTTATTCCATACCACCCTGGTGTGAGAGCTGTTGGTCCCTCGCAGGGATAATCCTGATGCGCTCCCCTGAACGGTTTTTTTTATGAATACGGCGGTGTTGTCCCGCAGCATTTCAGATAAATCCGATTGTGTTGAGTTGTTTAGTTGCATGCTGTCAAGCTGATATGTTAACATTTCCATGTTTTTCAGCTCTGATTTTGCACGTATGGTAACCGGCTTTAATTTAACCGTATCGCTGAATTTTTCCTGTGCCATGATAAGTGGCATGTGGAGCAGGAGCAACAATGACATCAGGAGATATGGCCTTGAGTGTTTTATCATTTTATGAATTTGCTTGTCATTACAGCGTCCCTGGTTTTTAAGTGCATGAGGTAAAGCCCCTTTGTAAGCCCGGCTACATTAATTTTATTGTCTATGACCCGGGTTTGCATCACCATGCTGCCATGCGCATCGTAAATGGTACACAAAACTTTGTCAGGGATATTGGTAAAATACATACAGCCTTTTACAGGGTTGGGATAAAAATGTAAATCATTATTAAGATGTTGAGCGATGCTGGTTTTGTTATTGAGTACAGCCACGGCATCAAGGTCAAAACCACAGGAGCTGAAAGCGGTAGGGTAGGGGTCGTTGATGATGTTGCCTTCAGTATCGTAACTGGCGTAAGTTTCATCAATGTTGCCGCAAACATCCACAAGTTTGATATGGGTAATGTTGGAAATGTCAATTCCTGCGGAATCTTCAATTTCGCTCAAATCAAACCCGCAACCCGTGTTGGTGGGATGGGCTCCGGCAAGGTTATACACACGATTGATGTTCATTGTGCCGTATGAACCAATTTGTTCATTTGCAGGTACCTGTGAAACGGCCGGAAACCGTATAAAATGTTCTCCGTCAGAGCTGACTTCGACAAAAGCCAACTCTGCAAACACGAGGCTGTCCTGATTTGCCGGGGAATAAAAAGCATTGGAGAAAACCGCAAAATCAACGCCTGCGCCATTTGAAATACCGCCGGAAAACTCCAGCACTGCTTCTCCTTTGTCTCCCAGGCTGACAAGTTGACCGTTGGCTTCCCCAGTGGCCTTTTCTGCATTGCCATAATCGGCATCAGGGGAATCCGGATCGCTGATATCCATTGGCCCGCGATGTACTGTACATCCGGTAGCCCATGATTTGATTTCCGGATCATCTGCAGGAATACCGGGGTTTTGAGCCGGCAGGTATCCGCTGATCAGAAACAACATCAGAGTAATAGTAATTATATGGACTTTAATGCTCATGTAAAATATTTTTCATTTGTAACTAATCTGTTAAATAAGGTGTTAGGTGTTAGGGGTTAGGAGTTAGGTTTTTTTCTTATGACCTAACCCCTAACTCCTAACTCCTAACTCCTAACCCCTAACACCTAACACCTTATTTAATCAGTTTTCTGACAATGCGTTTATTTCCTGTATCAATCTTGATAAAATACATGCCTGAAGGCAAATTTCCGGTATGGATGTTCTGATGTTCAGTATTGATTACCCCCCTGCGCATCAATTTTCCGTTTACATCATACAATTGATAAGTGCCGGTGTTTAATCCGTCAATGTGGATAATGTCATTAAAAGGATTGGGATATACACCGTGCTGGCTTTTAGGAATATCCGGAGCATCCGTAATATTTGAAAAAGTCAGCTCGTCAATGCAAAAGTAGGTAGGGGCCATGCCATCGCTGGAGCTGATCTCAAATTTCAGGTATTTGACATTTTCCAGTTCGGAAAGGTCAACTTGCGTCCAGTTGTCCATGATGTAGGAATTGCCACCGGTAAAATCGGCCAGGTCAATTTCCACACTGCCTGTGATCTGATTGCTTTCATCGTAGGCAACGATGTTTAAAACCATGTAGTCGCCTGCCTCAAATTCTCCGGCTCCGGAACCATCACTGCCATTGATGTAATGGTAAGTCCAGACATGGTTTGTAAAAAAAGCATGATCAAGGTTTACAGGATCGTCAAAAAACACGGAATCTCCCCCGGTATAAGAAGGAAAGAACACCCCGTAATTGGCTGATCCGTTGGCACCCCCTGCCGGGCTGGCATAAGCAGAATAATTTGTGTCAACAGCATTTATAATGTCTGTCTGGTTGCTGTAGGCCATGCCGCTGAAGCTGGTCATGCCACCGCCCCAGTCCGTGAAATTCACGGTAAAATTAACGCCTCCGGAGGCATAGGGAAAGGTTTCGGTTTCTCCAGAGCCGCTGTAATCCTGGCCGCCATCGTAATAACTTTCATTTTCCAGATTAAGGTCTTCGAAATCTGCGGTGTTTTGTGCCAATGTCCCGGACACAAAGAAATTACCTGCAAGAACAAGGCTTGCAAAAGCAAAACTAATTTTTTTCATCATAATTAATAATTTTTAAAGTAACTGATCAGTATCAATTGTTAACTGCAAAGACACAGAGGAGCAAAGTTGCGAATGCACGACTGTACGATTGCACGATAGCATACTTTCATGCTGCCGTTACATCGTCCAATCACCCTAACGTGTCCTCTCGCTATCGTCATTTCACTGCGTCTTAGCGTCTCAGCGGTTCCCATTACATGTGTCTGACTAGTTACAAAGTCCAACAATAATTTAATTTGCCGGCTTCAGGGAGAAAGTGTAATCCATTTTGCTAAGATTTACAATCAGGACGTTTACAGCTTTTCACCCGAAAGCCGTGATAAAACATGTTGTCTTTTGGCAGGTCTTCTGACTTACTCCATGTTTTGCAGCCTTCCCATCCCGATGTTATTGGGACAGTGGCGAGGGGTACAAAACACCTTTGGAGATTACAGCAGCGGGTACTGTTGCCGATTTTCACGGCATTCCCTTATTAATCCATGCCGGAATATCCGGCTTCAGGAACCAAAGACATGGCAAATATGTGTATAAATTTTAAGCTGACAAAATAATTGAGGTTTTTTGCTGTGGTTATTTAGTAACTTTTCCGGATGTTGAATTGAATCCTACCTGTTTTACCAACCATCTGACTGCCCTGCTTTTGGAAAGTAGGATTAAAGGTTATATCCTGCATCCTTACTTCGCTTATCAATTATAAGAGTTTTGTCAGATGTCAGAAAAATAAAAGGGATGCGATCGCATCCCTTTTATTTCGTTAGTTTTAACCAAAAGCATCCTTTTTATATACCCATTTTCTTCCTGATATTTTTTGGAATAGCATCCTTATGTACTACCAGGTTCATAGTTTTGTATGATACAAAAGCACGGGAAGCAAAAAAGTACCCGTCATAAATGTTATCGGTATCCCAGGAATTTTTTACTTTGTAATAAATGTTTCCTTCCTGGTCTTTGGCTTTTCCTGTGATCAACATGCCATGGTCGTCTGTAGTTTTGTAATTATCAAAATCATCTTGACGCATTTCCTGGGTAATGTCTTTTTCAGGCACAATTTCTTCAAAACTGTACAGTTTTTTTGCTTTTTCTTTATCGTCAAGGTTTTCCCATTTGTCTTTTTCAAGGCCGTCAAGGTCGGGGCGTTCTTCTTCAGGCACGATAGCCACGCCATTTTTCCAGGAAAAACCTTTTTCACTTACATCGGAGCCCCAGGCAACAGTATAACCTTTTTCCATGGCATTATCAAGCACAGCCAACATGTCATCCATGGGCAGGTTCCATGATTCTGCCCATTGCCAGTTATCGGGAATTTCAAGTATGAATTGTTCATAAAATGGATGATGTGTATAAGATGTGATGTTGATGTAATCATCCATGTTTAATCCAAGACCATCGGCAAATGTTTTGGGTGTATAACCTTCGCCTTTATAATCAAAAGCTTTCGGTACAAGTCCCAGGTATGCATCAAGAATACCACGGCATGCTTCTTTCCAAGCGGTTGTCAGTTCTTTGTTTTTATTTTTGATGACAGCATCCACAAAATTTTTCAGCACCACATCCAATTCGCCGTGAACATGATTATCGGTGCCATAATTTAATCCTTCGTATTCTGTTTCCGGGAGCATACCATAATGTTCATACACATACAACACATCGTAAAACGCACCGCCACCACCAAAATTTGTTTTTCCGTGCATGCGTACATATTTGTCCGCTTTGTCTTCGTAGGCTTTACGTACAACCCACAATTCTGACAAATCAAATTCTCCTTTGTCCAGGCGTAACAATTCCGATTCCAGCAATGCCAAGCCACTGTAACTCCAGCATGTACCAGCCCTGTATTGGTTTTTTACCGGTGTGGTGGGAATGTCATGGATCATTTCAAATTCATAAGCATTTTCTGCCTCGTCTTTTTCTTTGTCTTCCTGTGCATTTACCGGAAGTACAAATAACATGGCTGCAAACAGCAACACAAATAGTCTTATTTTCTTCATAGGATAATATTTAATGTTTGACGCAAATGTAATTATTATTTTGAAATTTATGCACAGGGAGGTATAGATAACATAGCAAAAGAAAATCAACTGAACATTTGACCTTGTTTATTTGTAATTATATAGAAAGTACAGAGTTATAATTTACATAAAAACGAAAAGAAATATGGATATGAAGAAGTTATTGTTTGTCTTTTTAATGGTGATGATGGGAAGTTTTGCTGCAAACGCACAGTACAACAAAGCCATTGGTTTCCGTGGCGGCCTATACAACGGAGTTACTTTTAAAACCGGCATGGGGAATTCACAACTTGAACTCATCGGGTCAACCCGTTGGCGCGGCATTAATCTCACTGCCTTGTATGAAAAGCCTTATCCGCTTGCCGATGTTGACGGACTCTACTGGTTCTGGGGCATTGGTGGCCATGTTGGATTTTGGGAAGGCTCTTATAACCCCTGGTGGGATGATAATGAAAGCTATATGGTGATTGGCGCTGACGGAATTATTGGTATTGAATATGTTTTTGAAGAAATACCCATTTGTATTAGCCTGGATTATAAGCCTGCCCTTAACTTTTTTGGATATACCGGATTTTGGGGTGATAACGGGGCCTTATCCATCCGCTATACGTTTTAGTAAAGTACCTGCTTTATTATTCATTTGTACAGAAACAATGCCATGGTATTGCTTTATTTTCTATCAAAAGGGAAATAGAATATTACTCAAAGGCATTAAAAACCTTGCAAGATGGCAGCCATCAATATACCAAGGTAATTGCCAATAGCGTAGCCTATAATGCCCACAGTAAGGCCTGAGATGATAATTTGTTTGTTTTTCAGAACCCCGGCAATCACAGGCACAAAAGGTGGTGAGCATATCAGGGCTGTGGCAGTGATGATGGTGGTGTCGGTATCAATTTTAAAAAGGGCAGATAACAGGACATGAAAAAGAAAGGTGCCTGCTATGACGCTTGCAACAAACCAGAACAAGGCGGGAGATATGTTGATAAAATCCTGAATATTTACCATAGATGCCACCGTAATACTAAAAACAAGGATCAAATACATGCCCCCTTCAAAGCTTTTTTCAACTTTATTTAATGATTTTATGGTACTGCCAATAATACTCAGGGTGGTGATGCTTAATATCACTATCAACATTGATATCCCGCCGGTCAGCAGAAAACTCACACCAACAGATATGCCGGCAATGGCAACAGATGCAGCAAATGTTTTCATGAATCCCGCAAAATATGGTTTTTTAAAGAAACCGTCATAAGAATCGGGCGTTTCACTATTATATGCAATTCTATATTTGTAGGCATCTTTTTTCTTCCTGAATGCCGGTAAAATCCAGGACAATAGTTTGCTGCCCAGGCTCATGATAATCAGTAAAAATATGGCGCTGAAAAAAATATCATAGGTATTTACCAATAAATAGATTTCAGGACTGATATCAAGGGCTGTTTGTATGGATGCTAAATTGGGAGTGCCGCCGGTATAAAGGCCAATCAGCAGGCTACCCACCTGCCACGATTCAGGTAAATGTTCACCGTAAAAATACCAGGATGTCAGGACAACACCAACCAAAGCTATAACGGCAAGTAACATGCTCAAAAAAGTACGGCCTGCCATCTTTAACCAATCTTTTATGTTGGATTTAAACAACAACAAAGGTAAGGCCAGGGGGATGGTCGCACTCGTCATGATATCCTGAACTTTTTCACTTCCTTCCGGCAGCAAGTTGGTTAATCCCGCAATCAACCCCAGGGCATAACACAAAAGCACAGCACCGATGCGATCAAGTATCCTGTACTTTTTTGTCAGCAACAAAATAAGATAAGGTGCAAGCAGGTAAAATATGGCAAGGAATACCAGTTTCATGCTATCATCATTTAATAACCAGTTTTAAACCATCGTAGGCCAGGTGTATATTGGAAGGTAATTGTTTATCCACATTGTGGTGAAGCCCGATTCCATGGCTCATGTGGATAAAATATGCTTTTTCAGGGGCAAATTCCCTGATCAGTTCAAGAGCTTCATCAAGGGAAAAATGTGCTATATGGGGTTTTTGTCGTAAAGCGTTTAACACAATGACCCTGGAGCCATATATTTTTTCTTTTTCTGCATCGCTGATGTATTTGGCATCTGTGATGTAAGTAAAATCTTCAATGCGAAACCCCAAAATGGGTAGTTTATAATGCATTGCCCTGATAGGGCTGATCCTAATATTATCAACACAAAACGCATCTTCTGAAATGGTGTGCATGTCCACCTTAGGGGTACCCGGATAATGATTGTTTTCAAAGGCATACGGGAAAGTTGACATAAGGGCTTTTTGTACAGATTCCTCAGCATAAACATCAATGGGTTCTTTATGGATAAAATTGAAAGCGCGCAATTCATCCATGCCGGCTATATGGTCCCTGTGTTCGTGCGTATATAAGATGGCATCAATGCGAAGAATGTTTTCACGCAACATCTGCTGTCGAAAATCCGGTCCCGTATCAATCACAATGTTTTTTCCTTTGTGTTCAATCAATGCTGATGTGCGCAGGCGCTTGTCTTTTTTATCTTTGGATTGGCATACCTCACACTGGCAACCGATGAGTGGGACGCCTACTGATGTTCCTGTGCCTAAAAATGTAATTCGCAAAACCCCTGTATTTATAATTAACCATGCGAATATATAGGTTTTGTGCTGATTCTTTTGAAAAAAGCAAAAATATTTGTGTGGTATTACAAGGAGATTTGTATAAAGAGCACTGAATAGAATTTTGTCAGCACATTTATGATTTATGCCTGATTTTTAAATTTGAGTTTATGATACTTTTAATATTATTAAAAAATGATTATCTTTACTACGTGAAGCTAATTGATCTAATCCAATGAAAGGGCTTTTTTATATTCTGATTGCAATACATCTGATGTTTACACCCACTTTCGGGCAGGTATATCAGTTACCAAACGGTGGTTTTGAAGTTTGGGATGGCTCCGGTACTGATGATGAGCCTACTTCCTGGAACGGATTTCCATCGGCACAATGTGATCTGTCAGGGATGGCAGCATTGGGGTGTGAAACAGCAACAGCAACACGTCATGCCAAATCAACCGACAGCAGGCCTGGATCATCAGGCAATTACAGTTGTCAGATTTTTGCCACCAAAGTCAGTATTCTTGGCAGTGAAATTATTGCAAATGGCAATATAACAACCGGCCAGATCAGAATTGGCAGCACCACAGCAACGGATCCTGAAAATTACAACATTACCCGTATTTCCGATAACAATTTCCGTCAACCACTGAATGCCAAACCGGATTCCATAGTGTTCTGGGCAAAATTTATGTGCCCTTCATCTTCACAACAAGCCAGGGTAAATGCAGTCATACATGATAATTACAGTTACAGGGATCCATCCGGTTCAGACCCCTCGGCTCCAAATCACAGGGTGGCGGTTGCCGAAAAAAATTTTTCCAGAAGCGATCAGGACTGGCACCGGTATTCTGTTCCCTTTGATTACAATTATCCGGCATCCAATCCGGCTTATATTCTTATTTCATGTACCACCAATAAAGATGCAGGTGAAGGGTCTGAAAATGACTATCTCTATATTGACGATATGAGTTTGATTTATAACACAAAACTGAATAACATTTCAGTGGATGGTATTCCGGTGCCGGATTTTTCACCTGAAATCAATGCTTATACGGTTGAGCTTGACTGTGATGCCAATCCCATTGTTTCAGCATCAGCACAAAGCCCCCATGCTGATATTAACATTACACAAGCAGGGGGAACAAGTTCTGCTACGGTTGTTGTGACAAATGGAGATCAGCAAAACACTTATACCATCCATTTTGATTATGTGCATTACACTGACATTGAAGATGATATTTGCCAGGGGGAGGCCTATATGAACCATGGTTTTGACCTGGGGGTTCAACACACAGCAGGTACATTTTTACATCAACTTACCACCCACCAGTCTGAAACCTGTGACAGCATCAGAAACCTGACGCTTACAGTACATCCTGTGTATGTTTCCGATACCAATCACCTCATGATATGCGAGGGAGCAACATACAATTTTTACGGCAACGATATTTCATCCCCCGGCGTGTACGATACCACACTGACAACAGTTTATGGTTGCGACAGCACCGTGATACTTGACCTAACCATAGGCGATTTTTACAGGGTGTATGTTAACGCCGCCATTTGTGAAGGGGAAGCGTATCAGGAGCATGGTTTTACTATGGATCACCAGGGAACTGATACTTTGACTTATGTTGCATCCAACGGCTGTGACAGTCTTGTTATTTTAAACCTAACTGTCAATCCTGTACACCTGACAGAGGTTTATGATACCATCGCTGAAGGCGAATCATACACTGATAACGGGTTTGGTATTGATGAAATACATGACCCGGGAGATTATACGTATTCTGATGATTTGGTAAATGTTTATGGCTGTGACAGCATTGTATATTTGAACCTGAATGTACAGGAAATGCCGGAAGATACAATTCAGCCTGATCGTTCAACCGCTGAGTTTGTTATTTATCCCAATCCCACTTCGGAAGAAATCATCATTAAATCTGAAAACCAGGTTATCTATGTTGTGGATTATATCATTTATAATGTATTGGGAAAAGTGGTTTACTATGGTACTTTACAAGACCACACCACTACGATTGACATAAAAGATTACGCTCCCGGCATCTATATTTTGCGCTTTATGTCAGAAAATGTCAAACCCAATGTTATTGAGTTTGTGAAAATTTAATGGCAGTTTTTTATTTATATGTTTGAATTCAGTCTAAAAAATCAAAAAAATGAGAAATGCCACAAAGGCACTAAGACACCAAGACCCACAAAGGATGAAATTGCAATGTTTTACACTTTATGATGCTTTGATTCTTCGTGTCTTAGTGGCAAGCTAATGACTTTTTAGACTGAACTCATGTTTATTTTTAATTTTCAACGGTCATTTGGAACTCACGATGAATTTTAATTATTTTTTTTGTGTGTGGATTTTAAAATGTTAAAATTCATGTTCGTTTTATATGGCCATGTTTTTTTCGAGTTTTCGCCCCATCAATCTGGCAATGCGTATAGAAACCTCGTAAAGCAAATACATGGGAATGGCCACCAAAAACTGGCTAATGACATCAGGAGGTGTTATAATTGCTGAAATTACCAGGAAAACGATAATGACATGTTTCCGGTATTTCCTGAGTAAATTGGTTGTCACTATCCGATTTGCCGTAAGGAAAATAACAATCAGCGGCATTTCAAAGACCAACCCTGTAGCCAGACACAACAGGCTGACAATGCGAACGTAAGACCCTAAACGGATTTGGTTTTCAATGGAGCTGTCAAGCACATAGGTACTCAGAAAATCTATGGTAACAGGGCAAAGTATAAAATAACCGAATGCAACACCAATAAAAAACAGGATGGAAGACATGAACAATGAAAAGTAATACCCCCGTTGTTCGCCGGGATTTAATGCCGGTTTCACAAATGTCCATATTTCCCTTAACACTACCGGCATTCCCAACACAATCCCTGAAATAATGGAGATCACCAGATGGGCTTTGAATTGTCCGGCCATTTCAATGTTGATGATTTTGATGCTGTTTTGGTTGATGCAAATTGCATCAGACCCGATAAGCGTCCCTAATCTGCAAAGAAACCGGTTGGATATAAAATCAGGTTTCTGCGGCCCCAGAATAATGGTGTTGAAAATAAACTCTTTTAGCAGAAACGCCAGAATGGCAAAAACCATGATGCCCACAATGGAGCGGATAATCGTAAACCGCAGATCCTCCAAATGTTCAAAAAAAGACATCTCATCCGGATTGGATTTTTTTTTGGAAAACAAACCAGGCATTATTTTTACTTAGCGTTTTTCAATGCAAAGGAATCCCTCACTATTCTTTGTTTTTCTTGTTTTTCTCCTGATCATCTTCATCGTTGTTAATGGAGTTTTCCAGGTCTTTTTTTTCTTTATTCATTGTATCACGGGTATCTTTACTGGCGTCTTTAAATTCCTTCACCCCTTTACCCAAACCGCGCATTAGCTCAGGAATTTTTCTGCCTCCAAAAAGTACAAGAATAATAATGGCGACAATGATAATCTCCGGTGCGCCAATGATGCCAAGAAGTACGGTTGTAAAAGTCATATCTGTTAAGGTTTAAGATTCTTATTTATATGGCAAAGCCTTACTTTAAGTTTTAACAAAAATACCGATAATTTATTAACTTTTACAAGCATGTTGATAAAAAACCATGGTTAATTCTAAGCTTTCTTTTTTTCATGTCTGTTTATATGGTTACTAATTTTTATTGATAATTATGTCAGACTTATTCGGGGGCTAATACAGCTAATACATTATGTTTTCTGCGAAACTTCAGAATTTAATAATCAGAATTTCGAGAATTCTAAAAAATGTATTTCTTGTTTTTTGTGTTAACAAAAAAGTTGTATTCATGCCTGATGTGCACCATTCACAGGACTGCCCTGCCTCCATGACGGATAGGGACGGGCAGGTGCTACTTGGATACAGGCATTAATGAATATCAGAATATTTTTTGGATTGATTAAAAATTCATAACTTTACGATGATTTTTGGAATAATTCAAATTGCTGTTATTTCAAGTATTATATACATATAATATAATAGGAATCTTAAAAATAATGTTAAGGAAAAAACAATAATTAATATCAATGATAATTCATGTTAAAAAACAGAGTAATAAAGCAACCAAACCGGAAAACAAACGTCATTTCTGTGAATATCAATAATAATGTGTTGTTGTAAAATGAATGTGTTATTTAAACAATAATAATGATGATAAAAAAGACAATTACAATATTTGCTATTCTGATATTATCAGGAGTCTTAATACATACACATGCCCAGAATTTAGTTCCCAATTACAGCCTAGAAGATTACTCCAGTTGCCCGATGGGCCCTAGTGAGATAGAAAATGCAACAGGTTGGGCTACACCGGATTCTGCAACTCCGGATTATTACAACGCATGTTACACGCCTTTTTTTCCAATGGCTCCATCAATGGATGTCCCGGATAACATTCAGGGATACCAGCATGCTCATACAGGCGAAGCTTATGGAGGTATCATTGCTTATGACGGTTCTATGGGAGGGGTTGCTGGCGATTACCGTGAATATATGAGGATACAATTAACCAGTCCGTTGACTGCAGGAACAGAATATAAGGTGCGTTTTTGGTGGAGCCTGGCTGATAAATCTCCCTATTCAGTTGAACAGATTGGAATACTCATCACAGATGAATTTATCAATTATTTTGGCGGAGGACAAAATTATACAACAGCATTACCTTATAATCCCACTGTTGCAACATCAGGAGGTCAACTTACCGACACCAGTAATTGGGTACTTCATGAAGAATGTTTCATTGCCGAGGGTGATGAAGAATGGATATACGTCGGTAACTTTAGGGATGAAAATGATGTGAATTATGATGATACCGGTGTAACATGTGATATGGAAACAGGAGGGTGTTTTGCCTATTATTATATTGATGATGTGTCCATTGAAGAGGGAAGTTGTGATTCCACCCCTTGTGATTTGACCGTTACTGTTGACGGAACGGATCCTACCTGCGGGGATACCAATGGTTCTGCAACGGCAAATGCAAGTCAGGGAACAGAACCTTATGTTTACTATTGGGATAACGGGGATGATACAGAAACAATAACAGGTTTATCAAATGGGAGTTATAGTGTCACTGTAACAGATGAAGATGGATGTACAGCAGTAGCTTCTGTTACCTTGTCAGGTGATCCCGGTCCCTCTGTTAACACTTCAGATGTTAATATTGATGATGCCAATTGTAACATGGATGATGGTGCAATTACCGGCATTAATGTGTCAGGTGGATCTTCCCCGATATCTTATTCATGGGAAAACAGTGATGGTACACAGGTGGGAACAAGTCTCGATTTAACTAATGTGCCATCAGGAACATATTCATTAACTGTAACGGATGACAATGGCTGTGAAGAGAATGCAGGCCCTTTTACCATCAATGACATTGGAGGCCCTATCATTGACGATTCAGGTATAATGTATATTGATGCCAGTTGTGGACAATCCAATGGATCAATAACAGGCATTAGTGTATCAGATGGTAGTTCTCCATACGATTATGCTTGGTTTGATTCCGGACAAAATCAGGTTGGATCAAGCCCGAGCCTAACTAATGTGGAAGGGGGAGATTATATATTGGAAGTAACAGACGATAATGGTTGTGTGGCACAGTCAGGGCCATATACAATTGATGATATTCCCGGTCCCGAGCTTGACTATATCACAGTTGATGTGTCCTGTTATGGAGGCAGCGATGGTGAGATATATGTTAATGTGACGAGTGGAACCTCTCCCTTTACTTATGATTGGAGTACAGGTGACAGTACACAAAATTTAACAGACCTTAATGCCGGTCCATATTCACTGACAGTTACGGATGACAATGGTTGTGAAGCTGATATTGCAGTAACTATTTCTGAACCCGGCCCAATTTCTATATCAGCCGATTCAGATGTTATGATTTGCTATGGAGAGTCCACAGATATTGATGCTTCGGCTTCAGGTGGTAATTCTCCTTATTCATTTTATTGGGGGAATGATACAATTTTTAGCCCTGAAGGCCCAAGCTACAGTGCCACTCCGGATAATGATACTGTAATTCTTGTATTTGCTGTTGATGCAAATGGTTGTCATTCAGATACTGCCGCTGTAAATATAATGGTAAGCCCGGAAATGTTAATTGATCTTGATGTAGAAGATGTCAACTGTCATGGTGTTTGTGATGGTGAAGTTGTTGCAACTGTAAATGGAGGTATTGAGCCGTATGATTATTCATGGGATAGTGATAGCAACATATTGTCAAATATTTGTGCGGGTTCATACGATTTAACCGTTACTGATCAATACGGATGTACAGCTGATACTTCTTTTGCCATCACAGAACCCGATACAATAATTGGTAATATATTTAGTGAGAATCCCCTTTGCCCGGGCAGCTCTGATGGATCAGCATGGGTTAATGTAACTGGTGGTGTGGCACCATATACATATCAATGGACATCAGGCCAACAAGAAGATTCTGCAACCAATCTGTCCGCAGGCTTACACCAAGTTACAGTTATTGATGCAAACGGATGCGAGTTGGTATTATCAACTTTCCTCATTGATCCGGATGATATGATCATCTCCGGATTAAGCAACAGACAGATATGTATAGGGGGAACTGCCTCGGTTTCGGTCGCAGTTACCGGAGGTACTCCGCCATATCAGTATCATTGGTATGGCCCCGACGGATATGAATGGTTTGGAAGTACTTTGAGTGTAAGCCCTGATGAAACTGCAAATTATACCCTGATAGTAACAGACGCACATGATTGTACCAAATCCGAATCCATTACAGTGAATGTTTACCCTGAATTGGAAATATCGAGTTATTACGCTATCAATGACTCGGTATGTAAGGGAGAAAGTACACAACTTGAGTTTGAAATCAATGGTGGCAATGGTGGTCCCTATGAAGTTGTATTGAACGATAATAACATCATAACATCACCCTATACTGTGTCTCCTTCTTATTCCCGATGGTATATCATCAGGGCAAATGATGCCTGTGAAACACCTGAAGTAATTGACTCTGTTTATATTACGGTGCTTGATCTGCCTGAAAACAATTTCCTGTCTGATAAATATGCTGCATGTCCGCCTGCTTCATTCAATTTCAATGCACTTAATCCCAATGATAATTATACATACAAATGGTCTTTTGGCAATGATGCTTTTGCTTATGGAGATCAGGTCTCAAATACTTATGAAAACAGTGGTTTATATGATGTATCACTTCTTGTTACAGACCAGTATGGTTGCACAAAAAGAAAAACAAAAGTGGATATGATCCGTATTTATCCTGTGCCTGATATTGATTTTTATACAAGGCCTGATATCATCAGCGTATTAAATCCCGAAGTGGAATTTTATCCTGTTACAAGCGATACTGACAGCTTATACTGGTATTTTGGGGATGGTGATTCCACCACATCCAGTACTTGGAGTCCTGTACATACATATGATGACATTGGATCATTTGAGACTACAGTAATAGGGATCAACCGGTATGCTTGTCGTGATACCATAAGGAAAGTTATAAAAGTCAAAGAATATTTTACTTTTTATGCTCCTGATGCTTTCAGCCCTAACTTTGACGGTAAAAATGATTGTTTTTCTGTATGTGGAACAGGTATTGACCCACATGAGTTTTCTTTGGAAATTTATAACCGTTGGGGTGAGTTGGTGTTTGAAACCACCACTTATAATCAAACAGATGGTTGTGATGGTTGTGGCGATGGAGCCTGGGATGGAACTATGCAGGGCGATGTTATCAAAGGCGACAAATTGATGACTTCAGGAACCTATCCCTGGGTATGTGTTTACAAAGATGTGTTTGGTATTGAACATAAAGAAGAGGGGGTTGTGGTACTGGTCCGGTAATTTTTATAGATGATTACCCCGGCATGAAAGAATGAACAGAATGACCTTTAGTCTTTTTGTTTTTGACGTGAATAATAATGCCTGGGATCACCCCATTCACCATAGCCTATCTTATCACCTGTTAATCCTATTCTGACTTCAAGACATCTGCTGCAATCCAAAGCTTCTTCATCTGTGCATGGTTTGTTTTTGTACAGGTCATAATCCTCCCTGTACCTGCCGGGAGTTATGTTTGGCATAACAACATTGGCTCCGGCCATGATTGCTTTTTCCCTGCCAATGGGATCAATGGCCTGCATGGCTGTAGCGGCAGCTATGTTGATGTCTTTCATCATGATCCTTAACACAGCAATCATTTTTAAACTTAGCCTGAATCTGTCTGACAATGGTAATAATTTGTCTTTGTATTTATACAACGGTGTGTTTTCATGTTCAATGTAGGGACCCATTCCACACATATCTATATCAAAATCCTGCATGAACAACAAGTCATTGGCCAAATGCGCTGTAGTCTGGAATGGGGTGCCTATCATTACTCCCGTACCTGTCTGATAGTTAAGTTTTTTTAAGAGCCTGAGCGCTTTAAGCCGTTTTTCAAAATTGTGAATATCATCATCAGGATGCAGTTTATGATACAAGTCCGGATTTGAACTTTCGATGCGTAACAAATAACGATGTGCACCTGCATTATACCAATCACGGAAAACTTCCTCGCTTTGTTCTCCCATTGATAATGTGATTCCCGGAGGAGAATTGCTTAATTGCTTGATCTTTTTTAGCAAACTTGTGATGTGGGCGGTAAACTTTCTGTTGCTTCTTTCTCCTGATTGCAACACAAGAGATCCGTATTTGTTGTCAATGGCAAATTTTGCGGCTGAAAGTACTTCCTCATCAGTCAATACATACCTTTTCGCATCCTTGTTACCTGAACGTATCCCACAATAATAACAGTTTTTTGCACATATATTGGAATATTCTATAAGCCCGCGAAACCAAGTAATTTTACCCACATGCCGGGCTTTTACTTCTGCTGCTTTTTTAAACAAAACCTCATCATCATCGTCATCTAACTCAAGCAAAAAAATTATATCGTCCTTGTTTAACTTATCTTTGTTTAAAATTGTTTGCAATTGAGTTGACATATCATTTTATTTTTAAAAAATGAACAGATCATATTAAGAATTGTTTTGATCTTTGTTACAAAAATACATTTGTTTTGTTACAAAAATTGATATTATGACATTTTGCTGACAACTTTTGTGATTAATGATTCAAGAAGTTTTATAAAGAAAAACCCATTAAATTATGTGTGGACGTTTTATCCTTGTACAGAAACTCGAAAAAATTGCCGGCTGGTTTGGGGTGGAAATACCGGAGAATATTGAATATACCCCTGCTTATAATATCAGCCCCGGGACATATTCACTTGTGATTACAGACCGGAAGGCAAATACATTGGAGCGATTCCGGTTTGGAATGACACCATTCTGGTCGAAAAAGGCAATGTTGTTATTCAATGCCAGGGCTGAAGGAGACAGAAATCAGGAAAACAAACCGGATTACCATGGGGCTAAAGATATCATCAATAAGCCGGCCTTCCGGAAACCAATCCGCTCGCAACGATGTTTGGTGATAGCAGATGCATTTTACGAAGGTAGCACTAGCAACGGATTGGATGATCCATATTTGATATTTTTAAAACACAAGCAACGGCCTTTTGCTTTTGCCGGTATTTGGGATACCTGGAAACATCCCGGTACCGGAAAACTGATTGACGGTTTTTCCATCATTACTACTACACCAAATGCCCTTATACAAAAAATTCCCCACCACAGGTCACCTGTAATTCTTTATCCTGAACAGGAAAAAACATGGCTTAACCCGGATGCACCATTAACAGATATAACAGCCTGCCTGAAACCATACCCTGCTGACAAAATGGATGCTTATCCGGTAAGCAAAGCTATAAAAAATCCCCGAAATGATTCAAAAGAGCTCATACAACCTGCCGGTGGCAGTTTGAATCAGGATAATTACACAAATGTAAAAGATCATTGGAAAAAATCCGGTTTTGGAAGGCATCCCAAAAAATAGGGGTTTTCAGAAAAATTTAGCTGTTCAGATTGAATTCAAATAAAAATGATGCTACATTTGCCATGAATTATGATTGAATGATGTTTAAAAAAATTGTAAAAATAGTCAGTTTCATTGCTTTGTTGCTTGTGCTGATGCTCGTTGTCAACCGGGCAGTGTATTTCCATACACATCTAATGCCCGATGGAACTGTAGTACAGCATGCGCATCCTTTTCCTGTAAATGAACAGAACAATGGAGAAGCAAATCATCAGCATTCTGCTGTAGAGTTTTTATTTTTTGCGCAGATCATGGTTTTTCTTATTGGTTTTGCATTGATTTTATTTAAAACTATGCAAAACACATATTTACAAAGAATAATCAAGATAATATTTTTTCCTCCACATCCTACCTTTGATTTACCTTTGTTAAGGGCACCACCCTTGTTTATCTGATTAAAAATCAACACTTAACCAAGCCATTGCTAAGAATTAAATTTGGTTAATCAGGGAAAATAAAGAAAAATGAATAGAGTAATAATTTTAATTGCGCTTTTAACGTGCAGTTTTTTTACGGATATAAACGCACAGACCTATACAATTAAAGGTACAGTTACAAGTGAAGGCGAAGAATTACCGTATGTGCATGTAATGCTTAAAGGGACTAATCTCGGCGTAGTCACTGATGAATCCGGTTTTTATCAAATGTCCGGAGTGCCTGGGGGATCACATGTGGTGGAAGCTCAGGCGGTAGGGTATAAAAAAGAATCTGTTCCGGTGCAAATAGATGAGCAAGAGGAGTTTGTTAAATTTGAACTTATGCCCGATGTCATGCAACTGGAACAGATTGTGGTTACAGCCAGCCGAAATGAGGTAAACAAAAATGATGCACCTGTTGTTGTTAACACTCTAACCCCTGAAAATTTAAATGCAGGTCATAGTGTTAGTGTAGTTGATGGACTGAATTTTTTGCCCGGACTGAGAACTGAAAACAATTGTCAGAATTGTGGTTTTACACAATTGAGAATGAATGGCATGGAAGGCGCATATTCACAGATACTAATCAATGGACGTCCCCTGTTCAGCAGCCTGGCCGGAGTTTACGGTCTGGAAATTCTACCGGCTGGCATGATTGACAGGATAGAAGTAATACGAGGAGGTGGGTCTGCTTTATACGGATCCAATGCTGTTGCCGGTACTGTGAATATCCTTACACGCGATCCCATAAACAATACTTATGCAGTTAAAATCAATCATATGTTTACAGGGGTTGGCATCAAGGGTGTTGATCCTGCACAGGATTATATGGTGAACTTTAATAATTCGCTTGTGGGTAATAATGCCAAAAACGGCATGTCATTGTATGGCTTCTACAGAAAACGTTCTCCTTTCGATGCCAATGGTGATGGTTTTAGCGAACTGGCACGCATCAAAAATTTAACGCTAGGTGGCAGATTTTATCAACGGATTGGTCTGAAATCTAAACTTACTGCTGATCTCTATGTAGCCAACGAAAACCGACGGGGTGGCAATAAATTTAATGCCCCCTTGCATGAAACTGATATTGCCGAAGCCGTTGATCACACAATCAGTTCAGCATCATTAACTTTTGACAGATTCTTTCGTGAGGTGGATAAATTCAGTGCTTTTGTATCTGCCCAGCATGTGGACAGAGATTCATATTATGGTGCCAATCAAGCACTTGATGCATACGGACATACACGTGATCTTACTTATATCACAGGGGTACAATATAATGCACAGATTGACAGACTCATGCTTATCTCCGGCATTGAAAATCAGGGGGGATTTTTAAACGATGCAAAATTGGCACACAGGTATTTTAATGAGGAAAACAATGCATGGGTGCATGTTCCAAGTACATCAATTGCCAATCAGATGACAAATACCAGTGGTAGTTTCATTCAGGCAGATTACAACTGGGGAAAGTTAAAAACCTCTGTTGGATTGCGTTATGATTATTATATGATTCATGACCGCGATAATGAGTCAGCTCAAATATCCGGAGATGTGGTTATTCCCAGAGTTAATTTGCTTTATGCTTTGACAGAATCTCTGGAATTGCGTTTAAACTACTCAGAAGGATATCGTACACCACAGGTTTATGATGAAGACCTTCATGTTGAAACTTCAGGTGCAAGAAAGATCATCCACAGAAATGATGAAAATCTGAAGCAGGAAGACAGTCACAGCTCCATAACGTCTGTATCATGGCATCCTGAATTTGGAAAACACCATGTTGAGTTTTTATCCGAAGCTTTTTATACACGATTAAATGATCCTTTTACCAATGAATTTGGTGAACCCGATGAAAATGGAAAGGTCATTTATACACGCACAAATGCTGATGGTTATGCCCATGTTTATGGTGTTAATCTCGAGTTAAACTGGCATTATGATGACATGGTAAACCTGAGCGGTGGTTTTACATTTCAAAACAGTGAATACAGTACAGAACAGGAGTTTGGTGAAAAGCGTTTTTTCAGGACACCCGATAATTACGGCTATTTTACTGCACAAATTATGCCGGTAGAAAACTGGAAATTTACTCTGACTGAAAATTATACCGGAAAAATGCTGATCCCGTATTTTGGTCATGAAATAGTTGATCCCGTAGCAGGAAAATTACGTACCACCCCAAAGTTTTGGGATACCGGAATTAAGGCCTGTTATAAGATGTCGTTTGACAAACTGGATTTTCATGTTTTTGCCGGGGTAAAAAATATATTCAATGCATATCAGGACGATTTTGATACCGGGATAAACAGGGATCCTGCATATATATACGGTCCCATGCAGCCACGCACAATATATGTTGGATTGAAATTTGGTGATTTTTAATTTTAACGTGATATATCAGAAAATGTCAGAAACGGACTCCATCGCTAATTGAGTTTTACACAATGTATGACAAAAAAAGAAAGATACAAAAAAATATTTGAATGGTTCGCCCGGGAGATGCCTGTTGTTGAAACAGAACTGATATATCACAATCCCTTTGAATTGCTGGTGGCTGTTATATTATCAGCACAATGTACTGACAAGCGCGTAAATAAGATTACCCCAGGATTGTTAAAAACTTTTCCGGATGCGGAATCCATGGCTGTTGCAAAAGAAAAAGAAATATTTGAATATGTGAGATCATGTTCTTATCCCAACAGCAAAACAAATTATCTGAAAAGCATGTCCGAAAAACTTGTGCAGGATTTTGAAGGCAAGGTGCCGGAGGATCCTATAGCATTGCAGAGCTTGCCGGGTGTAGGCAGAAAAACCGCCAATGTTATCATGTCTGTGGCATTTAATAAACCTGCCATGGCTGTTGATACGCATGTATTCAGGGTGGCTGCACGTACGGGCCTCAGCACCAATGCCAAAACCCCGTTGCAAACCGAGAGACAATTACTGAAATATGTACCTGAAAACATGGTTGGAAAGGCTCATCACTGGCTGATATTACATGGCCGATATGTGTGTACTGCCAGATCACCAAAGTGCAGGAAATGTGGTTTGACACCATATTGTAAATATTATCTGAAACAAATTCCTCATACATGATCATTGTCAGAATTAATTGTGCAGGATATATATTAACTTTGTGCTCTAAAATAGACTGATTATGAGGAGACGTTTAAGAAAAACCACCGCCGAAGCAATAAAAGCAATTTATGGTGCTGAGGTAAATCCTGAAAATATACAGGTTCAGCGGACAAAAAAAGAATTCTCCGCCGACCTGACTGTTGTTGTTTTTCCACTGGTGAAATACAGTAGAAAAAAACCTGAAGATACTGGCAATGATCTTGGTGTATATCTTAAGCATAGATTCCCGGAAATATCATCATACAATGTAGTTAAAGGTTTTTTAAACCTGAGTTTTACTTCAGAATTTTGGTTGCAACAACTCAATAATGCTTCATTTGTACTTAGTAACCCACTTTCTCCCTGGCACAAGAAGAAGTTTATGATCGAATTTTCTTCTCCCAATACCAATAAACCTTTACACCTGGGCCATATTCGCAATAACCTTATCGGTGATGCCATGTCAAAAATACTGGCAGCAAACGGATATGAAGTTTTTCGTGTAAATCTGATCAATGACAGGGGAATACATATCTGCAAATCCATGCAGGCATACCTTCAGTTTGATCCGAAAGGAAGCCCTGAGAAAGCCGGAATGAAAGGCGATAAATATGTGGGCAAAATGTATGTTATGTTTGAAAATGCTTACAAAAATGAAGTGAATATGCTTGTCAACGAAGGCTGGGATGAAGAAGAAGCCAAAAAACAAGCTCCCATCATGCAAAATGCCCGCACTTTGCTAAAAAAGTGGGAGGAAGGTGATGAAAATGTGATATCCCTGTGGAAAAAAATGAACCAATGGGTGTATGAAGGTTTTGAAGTTACCTATAAACGCATGGGTATTGAGTTTGATAAAGTATATTATGAGTCGGAAACATATAAAAAAGGCAGGAATATTGTTTTGAAAGGCCTTGAACAAGGTGTGTTTTTTGAAAAAGAAGACCATTCTGTCTGGGCAGATTTGAAGGGTGAAGGCCTTGATGAAAAAATATTAATACGCTCAGACGGGACTTCTGTCTATATGACCCAGGATATTGGGACGGCCGTAGAAAGGTTTGAAACATATAGCCCCGATATGCACATTTATGTGGTTGGTAATGAACAAAATTACCATTTTCAGGTGTTGAAGATTCTGCTCAAAAAACTGGGGTACGACTGGGCAGATAAAATCCATCATATGTCATATGGCATGGTGGAATTGCCTGAAGGTAAAATGAAATCACGTGAAGGAAAAGTGGTGGATGCCGATGATTTGATGGATCAGATGTTCGAAACAAGTAGAAAAATGTCTTTAGAAATGGGAAAACTTGATGACATGAGTGATGAAAATAAGAATGATGTTTTTCATACCATTGCAACAGGGGCCCTTAAATATTTTATTCTGAAAATAGATCCCAGCAAGAACATGGTGTTCAATCCTGAAAAGTCCATTGATTTTAACGGACATACAGGTCCTTTTATTCAATACACCCATGCCAGAATATGCTCTGTCATTCGCAAAGCTGACATGATGAATATTCGTGTTCCAAAAATGGTATCTGAAGAAACCCGGATGAATGAAAAAGAACTTGAACTGATCAAATTGATTGATCATTATACCATGGTCATGAGAGATGCAGCTGATGAATTGGATCCCGGTCTGATCGCCAATTATGTTTTCGAACTGTCCAAAGAGTTCAACCAGTATTATCACGATTATTCCATTTTGAAAGCAGAAAACGGAAATATTCTGCAATTTCGGCTGATGCTGGCCGACAAGGTGGCAGAAACAATAAAGGTTGTCATGTCGTATCTCGGCATTGAGATGCCGAAAAAGATGTGATGAGATGGGATATAATGGTGTTATGATGATCACAAAACAATGCGAGTCTGCAATGGTTTATTTTTTTTGTCACTTCTGACAAAAATTTTGTAATTTGCTGCTGTGTAAAATCTCGTTTTTTTATTGCTTGTAACTACTCAGTGCTAAAATTAAAAAACAGATGCACAAAATTTTCACAGCGGAGACGCAGAGACGCAGAGACGCAGAAATGCTAACCCGCCTGTCATGCTTGCCGGCATGGTGAACCTGCAGGCAGGCAGTCAGGAACCGGCGAGCAGGGAAATGGGGAAAATTGGTCGCATAGACAGTAACATCGGTTAACATTGGTTAAAAACGGTTTCGATATGTATTATATATTAATATTCCGACATTTCATAAGTAATCGATTTTAACCATTATTAACATTTTCTAACCGTTGTTAACAGATCAATTTACAAATTTCAAACCTTTGCGACATTGCGCCTTTGCGGTGAGGAGCTACTTTTGCTGATACTGATTAGTTACCATTGCTTAATTTTTTTTATTTTAAAACGTTCATTCAGAAAAAACCATTTTACCTGAACGCAGGCAGACGGGCACACTTTTTCAGGGACAGTATCAAGGATATAAATCCCTACATATTTAGTCATCCAAAAGGGTTTATATTCTACAATTAGGTGCCGAAACTGCAGAGATAATTCTCTATACAATTCGACCAATAAAATTTTTAAAATTAATTCATATTGTTTAAATATTTTTCGTATTTTTACACTAATCTCAAATTATTATGTATGAGAATAAGTAGACACATAAAAAATACAGGTACATTATTTTTATGTTATTCTTGTACAGTAGTGGCATTATACGCTCAAGTTGATTCCGTTCATCAAACTCATAAAACACAAATTGAACCACAGAAATCAAGTAAAGCTAATGTTACAGAGAATAATAAATTGATTGAAAGTAAAGTTAATGAAGGAAAAAAATTATTACCGGAAGATTGGGGAAAAGCCGCTGATTCTTCCAATCCAAATAATCATAATCAAGATAACCATATTGTAAATAAGGTTGATGGATTACCTGATTGGAGCCAAAAAGATGTTGATGAATTGATAAATTCAATTTCTGTTTTTAAAAGACACATTGAAAATTTGCAAATAGCTTTGGGGCAGCGGAAAGGTGAAATAAATACCAATTTCGACAGAAAACCGATGAAATTCTCCCCGGATTATGAAAAAGATTCTAAAAATAAATTAACACGTAGCCTGCAATCTTCGTTACAGATATTGGGTAATTATGTAGGTCAAGGCATAACAAGAAATATTGATATTACAGGTGTTATTGATTTTCAAGACCCTTTGATGAATAATCCGTTGGTGGCTTTTGGTGTTTTTAATGCGTTAAAACACTACGAGAATATCAAAGTAATGAGACAAGATGTTTTTGATTATGAATATTCTCCTTCTGATTACCCACAAAAAATAGAACATTATTTAAGAAAATTTAACTTAAATTATAACGATATTTTCTCAGAAGCTGGCACTAATAAAAACAAAGCAACTCCCTCGGGATATTATGATCATTATACTTTTGCATTGGGATGTAATTTATTATCCAATTGGGATGCGGTATTGGCTCATCATAACTGGGGGGCTGAAGATGATTCCTATAGAGATTATGCTACAAGTGTGCCGTTCCGGTTTTATGAACGCTTGAATTACAGTACAAATACCAGTGTGAGGGTATCTACAAATGGGTATCTTACATTTCACCAACAAGGAGGAGGTGCTACGGATGGAACAGATTTTTCAAATGACCCCATTACTAGTACATGGGATCCCGACGGTGCCTTATTTGGTTTTTGGGATGATCTGGTCATTTCTGATTATGATCCAAATACAGATTTAACAGATGCCATCTTTGTAAAAACCACCGGAACCTCTCCGAACAGGGTATTTACATGCGAATATTGGGTTGTTTCGGGATGGGGTGATCCAGAAGATTCTCAAGACGATTATACCTTTCAAATTAAAATATTTGAATCTAATGGGGCTATAGAATATCATTATCCTTATGACGGACAAACCCATTATGCAAATGGAAGTGACTGGTATGTTTGGTACCAATATAGTTCTAACTCTGTGAGTGCAACCATAGGAATAGAAGACTATACTGGAGCCAATGGAGATTGTGGCCCGAATTGTTCTAATAGTATTTCAAATAAACCAAATAATAACCACAGATGGGTTCCCATTGACCTGGGGCATCATACCAATCCTGAAAATGTTAGTTGTGGAAATACCTACACCAGAAGAAATGATTATTATCATTTAGAGAATCAAGTATCAAATTATTCATGCTCGGGGTGGAATGAATCAGGTCCTGAATATTGGTTCAGAAGATATATGCCATCAGGTAGCATTTTAGATATTGATCAGATTAGCAGTGGGTGTGATATAGATTATTTCCTGACAACATCACCGGGGTCCAGTAATTGTTATAATGGAAATTATGGTGATACTGGTTTTTCAGCAGAAATAGGTTCTTCTGGAAATTATTATATTTCAGCAGATGGATATTCTGGAAACCATTGTGAATTTACCATAGAAGTTAATTGTGTGTATAAGCCGACCAATATGAGCGCAAGTGAAAATACCATTTGTGAAGGAGAACCGGTTACATTGAATACATCCGGAGGAGGGGGAGCAGGCGCAGAATTGAGATGGTTTACAGGTTCATGTGGTGGGAGTCATTTGAATAGTTATGATGGACAGTCATCAATAACTGTAACCCCATCAGCAGGAACAACAACATACTATGCAGGGTATTATTTAAATGGGGCGTTGACAGCATGTGTTCAACAAACAATTACTGTATATCCCGAACCATCGGCAGATGCAAGCAGCAATTCTCCCGTATGCGAAGGTGATGATATTAACCTGACAGAATCTGGCGGCGATGCTACATCGTGGTCATGGAGCGGACCAAATAGTTTTACCTCTTCCTCTCAATATCCCACGATTAGTTCTGCATCAACTTCTGCAGAAGGAACTTATTCAGTTACTGTAACCGATAATAATGGGTGTACAAATGAAGATAATGTTTATGTAACTGTTGATGATGATGTGGACGCCACCATTGACCCGGTATCGGATGTATGCGTATCGGATGCACCCA
>CAZTNS010000024.1:0-26590 GCA_964615585.1 uncultured Bacteroidales bacterium
TCAACAAGCATCAATTTTAACAAGTTTATATTCAGCTTAATTCTTGCTATTGTTTTTTGCGTCATGTTTTTTTGATATGAGCCGTTAAGAATTTTATAGTCTATAGTTTAATTTAGTGTTGTAAAATGCAAATTTATTCAATCTTAAAAGAAAAATTGGCAGTTGGCAACAGGCAAACTATTAAGGTGCGTTCTATTAATCCTTTTCTTTCAAGAAACAAATTTACAGTAGAACCAAGAGGAAGCCGGGTTATTAAATAAATAATTCTTACTTTTGAGTGCGCAATATATTTGAATGATGACAAAACTAAAAAACATACACCTGTATGTGGTGGGGGTTCTTGTGTTAAGCATAGTTGTCTTTTTACCATCAATTCATGGTGAATTCCTGAACTGGGATGACACCACATATATTACAGGAAACACTTTGGTTTTTAAAGACATTAGTTATTCATCATTTAAAGACCTGTACGAGTTTGACCGTTATATTTCTCTGGTGCTTTTCAGTTTTCTTGTACAAATAAATTTATTTGGCGATGGTCCGGAGTTGTTTCATATTATTAATATTCTTATTCACGCTTTGAATGTTCTGCTGATATTCAAATTGACATCCATCCTGTTGAGGTCAGATAAAACAGCATTATTTATCGCACTACTTTTCGCCGTATTTCCTACAAAGGCAGAAAGCGTTTGTTGGATTGCGCAACGTAAAGATTTATTATTCACTATGTTTTTTCTTATAAGTTCATTATCGTACATTAAATTTATTAGAAACAATAACATACTTTGGTTTTTCATTGCCATCTTATCATCCTACCTTTCGGTTATGTGTAAATTGCAGGCTTTGGCACTTATTCCCACATTGTTGTTATTTGAATACTACATAAATGGTAAAATTCAGTATAAAGCATGGATAATAATAACCGGCATTTTCCTGATAATGCTCACAAAAACAGGCCATTTTAAAGACATTGCTTTTTTTATCTTAATACCTTTACTTATTGGATTTTATCACGATAAGATTAACAATCTTTTCCATGTCATCAATTTTAGAATCAGGATCAAAAACCGTAATCATAACATCAGAATTACAGATTTGATTTTTTACTACTATTTCTGCAGTATCTGCGGATCTATTATATATAAAATAATTACAGGGGCTATTTTTTATGATTTCGCCGGGGAGAGTTATTATATATTATTACAAATCAATGCTTTATTTATTTTTTATGTTTTATATCATAAGCCACGCTTACATATCAGCAGAAATAAAATAAGATTATTTATCATTCTTTTTATCATTGGGGTGTTAACAACCGGCGTAATTATTTTCTACAGCAACGCAATGCTTCAGGATGGGTGGGCTTTATTAAAATCAAACAATGTATTTTATCCATTTTATAGTTTAAACTATTATTTATACAGATTTCTATTCCCTTTCAACCTCAATGCTATGGTTCCATATCCGGAATCGGTTCAATCTTTGCCACTTATCTATCTCATATCGCCAATAATTAGCATCCTGGTGATATTATGCATTATTCTTGCAGTGCGTAAAATAAAAAACCTGGAATTACGAAGAAACATAATCTTTGGTTTAATATTTTTTCTTATCAATATTTCATTGGTACTGCATATTATCCCAATAAAAGGCAGGGTTATTGTTGCCGACAGATATACATATTTAGCATATTTCGGACTTATTTTTTCTTTTGTTTATCTTATGGAGTTCTTTTATTATCGCATCAATAAAAAACTTAAAAAGCGTATTTTTCTGGTACTTTCATTGATGGTAATATCAGTTTTATCATTACAAACCTACAGCAGGTCACAAGTATATACCAATGATAAAACATTTTGGGGAGACGTCATTTCAAAGGATAAAACCAACCATTATGCATGGTATGCTCTGGGCTTATTTTATTATGAGAAAGCAGATTACGAAAAGGCTATTTACCTCTATAACGTTGCAATAGAATTAAACAACAACAATTACGAATATTATGCAAATCGCGGAGGGGCATATATAAAAACACAAGAATATAACAAAGCGCTTGCAGACTTTAACAAAGCAATCAAGCTGAATCCTGATAATCATACCGCTTACAATAACCGTGGTGCTTTGTTTTTAAAAATCGGCAAATTAAATAAAGCATTAGATGATTTTAAAAAAGCATTAAGCTTAAAACCTGATTATCCAGAGGCTTTAAAGAACCATGAAAAAACACATAAACTGTTGCATTCAGTTAAAAACAATAAAAAGGGACTCAAGCACAGTGAAGAACTATCTGCTTATCATAATGAAATCGGCGTTGAAAAAGCCATGGAGGGTGATATGGAGTCTGCTTTGAAGGATTTTAATAAAGCCGTGAATTTTGATGACACCAATACAGAAGCACTAAAAAACAGAGGAAATGCGTTGGCTTCGCTTAAGAGATTTGAAGAAGCAAAAGCTGATTATCAGAAAGCCTTAAAACTTTCACCTGAGGACGCGGGGATATTGATGAACCTTGGAAATATTATGCACCAAACTGAGGAAATCGAAAAAGCATGTCAATATTGGGAAAAAGCTTTAAATAAAGGTTTTGAAAAAGCTGAAATCATGCTGAAGAAGTATTGCCGGGAATAAATGGCTATAGTTTAATTTAGCGTTGTGAAATGCATATTTATTCAATCTTCAAAGAAAAGTTGGCAGTTGGGAACATTCAAGCGATAGAATCAAAAACATGGAAGATAAGTTACCAACTGCTGACTTTGTTCAAAATGACACAATATTCTAAACTAAAGCCGAATAAATGTTTAACTAATTGTTTTTTAGGTAAAAACTGAATCGCTTTCAGGTTTTATTACTAAAGACATAAACACTTCAATTTCTTTATAATTCTAACCCCCAATGAGAATAAATATTTATTACCTTTGTCAAAGTGGTCAAACAAAGATCATGAATGAATATACTGATGTTAAATTATGAATTCCCTCCTTTGGGAGGAGGTGCAGGGCAGGTCACAATCAACATTTCGCAAAGACTTGCCCTTCATAATAATATATTTGTTATTACAACAGGATTTAAGGATTTACCACACGAATACAAACAGGGGAATCTTATAATTTACAGATTGGATTGTCGGAGAAAAAACGCAATGGGATCAAATGTCCGCGAAATGCTGTCATGGATGCAAAAAAGTTTAAATTTTTGTAATCATTTTCTCAAAAAAAATAATATTGACCTTATTTTTGCACATTTTACAATGCCGGGTGGAGAGGTGGCTTTACGATTAAGTCGCAAGTTTAATATCCCCTATGTTATAATGAGTCACGGCCATGACATACCTTTTTTTTTCCCACGCCAAATGTTTATTTACCACCTGTTTCTTTATTTCAGGATAAAACAAATTTGTAAAAAATCCTCGGCTATATTTTTACAAACCCCTGATATGAAAGCCAATGCTGATAAATTCACAGGAAAAAAACACAAACACAAAAACATCGTTATTCCCAATGCATGTGATTCATCCTTTTTTACTCACATAAAAAACAGGCCTCATGATAAACTCAGAATGGTTTTTACAGGTAGATTCGTCAATCAAAAACAACCATTGGCAATTATTCAGGCTTTGGCCCAGTTGAAAGAAAAGCAGATTGATTTTGAAATGAATTTTATAGGCAACGGCCCCTTGTTAAAACGGATGCAGAAGCTAATCCAAAAGCACCAACTGCAAAATAAAGTGAGCATCAAAGGATGGATGACATTAAAAGAAATAAAAAAGGAATACACGACCGCACATCTTTTTCTCATGCCCTCAAAAGCTGAAGGGATGTCTATTGCTATCATCGAAGCTATGGCCAGCGGGCTTTATATTTTAACAACCCATACAGCGAATAAATATAACCTGATAAAGCACAACCAAAATGGATTTATCATTGATGAACCAACGCCTCAAAAGATTGCGGATACAATCATGGCGTATTATAACAATTTCTTTCTGCGCAAAATTGAAATTCCGGATGAGCTTGTACAGCATATAATGAATCTTTACAACTGGGAAAGCATTGGTGACATGTATATTCATTCTTTGAAAAGCCTTCATTGAGTTTTCAACACTTTAATCAGGCTCTGCTGAAAAATACTAATTGTTGTTTTTCCCATCAAATAAATCGTTGATCTGTTGAGCAATCCGGGATTCGGTATTATTCATCAATTCCCTGATCAGTATTTCACCGGGGATATCAAGCGTTTGTATCAAAAGTTGTCTGAGTTTATTAGTATCATCAATGCTATGCAGGGCATTTTTAAATTTCAGCACTATCTGTTTTTTCTTCTCTGTTGTGATGTTATTTGCAGTTTCGTTGTTGAAGATATGCGTTTCCACGATTTCTTTCAATGTTTCAACCGGTGTATTATCATAGTCAACATCACGCTCCAGTTTTACTTTTTCGTTTTTATACCATTCATCCAGTTGATGAATTAAATCATCAAAGGCGTCAACATTTCTTTTTTCAATGGCTGTCCGGGTATTGAACGATTGTTTTTTATAAAACACCATGATTTTTCGAATCAAATCCGGGGGACTATGCCATACAGAACACTTTGCCGGCTCCCAAACACGATTAAAAGTTACAGGCACTTGTTTATGACTAAAATATCTCACCAAATCCGGGATATCCTGCCAGTTCTGTTTCATAAAGCAACAGGCAATGCCGATGTAACGGTTGTTTTGTTTGCAGAAATTGATAAAATACAGCATGTTTGTAAACACCTTATCAAAGTCAGCATTTTTTCGTATCTGCTCAAAATTTACTTTGTCAAGCGAATCAATGGATATGCTGATACTGAAATTACCACGATTGAGCAGGTTTTTAATTCTTTCGTTCAATATGGTTCCATTGGTTTGTACAATGATTTCACATGCTGGATTCAATTCAGTGATGACTTCCCATATTTTATAGTAAATTGGTATCAAAAACGGTTCCCCTCCAAGAAACTTGGTTTTTTTCAGGTGCGGTATAAAAATCCTGAGTTGTTGAATAAAATGCTCATCATAGACCTTGTCTTTTACAGTCATTTCACGTTTAGCGGATATCGCTGAGGAATATGTTTCTGAACACATTATACACTCCAGATTGCACTTGTTTGACAGTTCAAATTCCATGCTAACGGGAAAATCTGATGATACAGGCAAATCATCATAATTTCGTGCCAACACCGTATAAAAGGCCTTTTCTACCAATTGTACCTGGCAACAATAACAACCGGCTGTCAGGTCGTAATGCTTTATTTTATCGCGTAATTCCTGAGCAGCATTGCCATTCCATGCTTCCATAATACTTGCTTCAGGGTATTTCCCCAATTGATGGGAAACATTGTAGCAACAAGCCCTGATTTTTCCTTCAAAACCAAAATACATATTTGCAAACGGAGCGTGACAAATATATTTGTAATTATGTACCGGACGATTGCGATTATATTCCTGAATGTTTTTTTTGGACAATGAAACCGGCTTCAGGTGAGAAAAAAACACCTGGTAACTTTTCAAATGAATGATTCCCATGTATCCTTTTGCAATAAAATTCAAAACAGGTGAGCTGCTGACCATACGCCTCACTTGTGGTTTTATGTTTACCCCTAAAATCCTCATTTTTATTTACTTACCATATTTTTTAATCAGTTTTATCAATTCATCATCAGGTTTCGATATCAATACTTTATAAATCATAGACACAGGCATTTTATTGGCCAAATGAAAAAAACCATCGCGAGAAATGGAAGTGTCAGTTATTTCATCTAAAACCCGTTGAATCTTGTTGTGTACATCCCGGAGTTCTTTTTCGATACTTTCGTGGGATGCATCGTTTTTTTCCAGATGTTTTTTGAGCTGTTTATAAAAGTACTCTTCCGTATCTATGTCTTCATTTGCATGCATATCATTTCCCTTATTTGTACTCTCATTCGCTGCTTTTAGCCATTGATAAATCTGATTGTTTAATAAACTTTTATAGACTTTCAGGTTATGAAAGCTTTCACGTTTAAAAACGTTTGGTTTTATGCTTTCAGCAGATAGTGTGTTGTAAATGCGTTGCAGTTGATTTGCGGGTAGATTCCACAGTGCATGTTCTGCGGGGTAACGGATAGTATTAAACCATATAGGAACATTGTGTTTGTTTCCAAATCTGATAAAATCTGCCATTTCCCACCAGTTTTCACGCATCGGATTAACCAGAATGCACAATTTTGTGTTTTTTCGCCGGCAATAGTCCAAAAAATAGTTAAAATTCTGCATGGTTTTTTCGAACACGGCATTTACCCGGATTTTCTCATAATTCTCTTTTTGCAATGAATCGATCGAAACGTTGATATGGATATTTAACTTTTCCATCAGGGCTTTGATATCGCTGTTCAAGATGGTACCATTAGTTGCCACTACCACTTTTAACCCGGGATTTAATTCAGCAACGTTTTTAAGAATTCGCCTGATTATATTGCTTAAAAATGGTTCCCCGCCGTTTAATCTCAGTTCCAGCAGGTGAGGAATAAACTCATTCAATTGTTCAACAAAAGCATCATCATAGGGAATATTCAACGGTGGTTTCTTTTCCCTGTTTTTCCTGATTGAAGATGAAAGCTGGCCATTACACATAATGCATTCGAGGTTACATATATTATCCAGTTCCAGCTCCATCATCTTAGGGTATTTCCCGGGATTCCCCAGGTGGTCATAAGCTTTGGCCAGTACCGACACATAGTTTCCCTTTTTCAGATTTTCCAAACAGGTGCCACAGGTTTGTTCAAGGTTTACATTTTTTATGTTTTGCCTGAATTCATTAAAGGATTCCCCGTTCCATATTTCACGTATTGACTTTTCCGGGTAACTGTCGGGCAATGTAAAACCCAGCCAGCAGGGGGCTGCATCTCCATGAATATTGAAATACATATTGGTAAAGGGAGCGTAACACAAAAACTTCCTCCTTTTACGGGGACGTGTAGCGTTGTATTTTTTTATAAAACTGTATTTTTCAGATCTCATATTGATTGATCAATGCAATAATGACTTATTTCCTGAATAGGCGGTAAAAACGTTTTGCGTATTCATTATGAAATATTTTGTAATAAAGCCAGACAATAAACATATGCCATATCAACTTGTTTTTGAACAACACGACATGGACAATAAACAAAACAATGAACCAGGTGTTGATTAAAGATAATAAAAACAAAAACACAACGGGCAGGATATCCTCATAAAAATCATTTAAAAACAAATAATAATCCTTAGAAGATTTTGGACGTGTATATTTACTTTTGACTTTAATGATATAATACAACACTGTAACTGGAATTATTATCCAAAAATGCTGAATTTTAATTGCCAGTAAAGCAATAAAGCCAATCAGAAAAATTAATTCCATTGCGACAAAAAGCTTTAGTCTGCTATAGGAGGTGTGTGTGCCATATTTAAGAACAAAGGTTGTTAAACCAGACTTTTCATCATTGTCAACATCTGCAATCTGATGAAGCATTATGTTACGAAGGCCACGTAAAAAATAAGAAATCATTAAAACAGTAAAAACAATCACCAAATTACTGTCCGGATGTAAATCACAACCAAAAACAAACAAGGCTATTAAAGCAGGCAGGAGGCTACTGTATAGGGCATCAACTATCACACTAAAGAATACTGAATTCTTGATTCTAAATGGTGGTAAGGAATAAAATGTCAACAACACAATCTGTGTTGCAAATAAAGCAATGGTATAAACTGTCACAGGTAAAAAAAACCAGGGACCAACTGCGACAATTATGCTGGCAATCACAAGTAAACACAATGTTTTATTGCTGTATTTTGATGCAATATTATTTTTACCAGCTAATTTGTCTGCTTTTTTATCTGATATATCATTAACAATAAAACCATAAGAGGCAGTTCCTATGACACTAACACAAAACGGTATCAATAGCAATACAAATCGCTTTATATCATGCTCTGAGAATATCTGCATCAAGTATGCTATTGCCAGTATGGGAGGAAAAATATATCCCCACCAATGCGATAATCTGAATATGCCTAAAAAGGATTTTATCATTATTCAACCAAATAGATGGACAAGATAGTGAATTAATCTAAGCTGCATTATTCACTTTTTGACTAAAATTTCAAAAACATCAGCGTAAGAAAACATATCGCTTTCTCTTTTAAAAAGCTTTATGTTGCTTTTTTCCGCAAATTTTGCCGAGACCATGCCTCCGTCGTCATTAAAGCCTGGTTTCCTGACCAACAGTATTTCACAATGATGTTTTCTCAACACACTCAAGGTATTATATAAACACGGCAAATTATACGCGTAATTTTTATTCATTAATCCAGCAATCTTGTTGACGGGTTTCATGTTGGGGACATCTTTTTTAAAATAATCTTTTATATATAACAGCCCCCCCTTCTTCAGCATCTGCAATGCATCTGTTAACAAGGCTTCCTGGTTTGTACTGTGGCCATAAGCTTCAAGAAAATACACGATGTCGTAAGCAGATGCGTCAAAATATTGATTCATCAAATGAAAATCACCGGAAACCGCATTAATTTTATCGGACAGGCCGTATTCATCGATTTTTTGCTTAGCCATGTCAATTTGTGTGGATGAAATGTTGATGGCATCAATGTGAATGTCCTTTTTCCTGGCAAAATATATAGCGGGGCCACATACCCCACAACCGGCATCCAACAATTTCATCCCATCCCGGATGTCCATAATATTGATGTAATAATCATACATGTCTTGTTCATTAACCGACCGGTGCGACTGTATCGCCGAGTCCACTACCTCCAGGTAGGTATTGGTAAACCGGTCATAATGCTTTTGAATATCCTTTAACTTTGAACGTTTGAATAACTTCATACATCAATACATTTTGATACATTTACTTCATCGTTTAATCAACCCCAATTTCCTGAAAATATTATACGTTTTTTCTATAAACAACAATGTGTTCGACTTTTTCAGAAACACATGATTATGCTTGTTAAAAACATACGTTGCAGCTGTTGTCCTCAGGCTTCCGGTATAAAACAATGATTTAAGCAACTTACGCCTGAACATTTTCGCGGTATGGAGTTTTTTCAGATAATGGCGGATAACTTCATCCATTTCTTGATCGCTGCCATGCTTAACCTTATAAGTTAAATGACAAAAATTATAATATATCCAATCGTGGGGATAATTGTTTTTAATAATCCTGTTTTCTTTCTCCAGCCCAAGCTGCAAAGGCGTTTTGGCCAGAGGGGTTAAATAGGTAAACGTAAAGGTATCCAACGGGCTGTTGATAATAAAATGTGCCCTGTCATGTATGTCCTGAACAGTATCCGTATCAAAACCAGCAATAAAAGCGGCTGTTACGGCTACTTTTTCTTTATGCAAGCTTTTAAACGTCTCTTTGTAGGCCTTCTTTGCCGGATTTTCATTGATGCCTTTGTGAATTGAGCGAATGGCTTTCAGGTTTTCCGTTTCAATGCCAATAAAAAACAAAACAAAACCCGCTTTGCGAGCCAACCTGATGACATGTATATCATCAGCGATGTTGATGGAGACAAAACACAAAAAATCTTTTTTGATGTTGTTTTCGATAATTTGCGTAAAAAGCTCTATGGCTTTAGCTTTATGTGCTTTTGACCCGCCAATTAAATTATCATCTTTAAAAATAACATAATTTTGTTTGATCTCTTTCAGCTCTTCAATAACCGCACTTACAGGCTTGTGCCTGAGTCTGTGACCGGAAACCAAAGGAACGCCACAAAAACTGCAATTAAACGGGCATCCCCTTGTGAATTCCATGGTTGCAATCGGGTAATCGTATTTTTCAAAAACATCCCGGCGTGGAGCTACCGGTTTTGAAATATCATAAAATCCCCCTTCGTAGATTTTTTTCAGTTGCCCTTTTTCAAAATCATTTATCAAGGTCTTCCACACCCCTTCTGCTTCCCCTGCAATCACCGCACTGCAATGTTTGCTTACTTCATCTTTGAACAAGGTGGCATGCGCTCCTCCAATCGCAACGGGTACGCCTTTTTCAATGTATTGAGCGGAAATTCTGTAAGCTTTATTGATGCACGTACTAATAGAAGACAAGCCAACCAAATCGGCATCGGTATAAGTAAACTCATCAAAATTCTCATCAATTATTTCAACCTCCCAGTTCTCAGGGGTTAAGGCAGCAATAATTCCCAAAGCCAATGGTTGAAACGATGTTAACTTATGAATCGGAATAAAATTCGCTTCGCCTTTTACGACGCTTGTATCAATGACATTGATTAAAAGCAATTTGTATGTGGACTTATTGTTCATTTTTGTTTTGTGATTATTCTTACTAACCAACATTGTTGTGTTCCAATGTGAAAGTTTTTAACCAACATCAACAATGCCTTTGCCGTTACAAAACTACGGGTTCTTAACACAGTAAAAAAGAATTTTTTGAATATGGCTTTACAATCGACTGCAGCAAGTGAAGAACCGTAAAATGCTTGCATAATTCTTTTTCTGTCTTGGTTGTAATCAATGGCATAATTACATGCATTATAATATATCCAATCTTTCGGGAAGTCTGTATATAACAATTTGTTTTTATGCTTAAGCCTCTCGAACAAAGGCGTTTTTGCCAGCGGGGTAAGGATGGTTAAAGTACTGGCATCTATATCGCTGTTAAGCATATACCTTCCCCTTTCTTTAATCTTTTCGGGAGTATCGTTTTTAAACCCTGAAATAAACCCACCCATGATGGCCATTTTATGATCGTGAATTTTCCTGACGGCTTCAGCGTATTTTGAAGCAGAGGATTTATAATTTCTATTTTTGTTTACGTTTTTTAAATCATCAAGGTTTTCCGATTCAAAACCAATGTACAATACTTTTACCCCTGCAGATTTTGCAGCCCTTAGAAACGCATCATCTTCATATATGTCGATCGAAGCAGCACAAATAAGCCGTTTGTTGATGTTGCTTTCAGCTATACTTCGAAAAAATTGCTTTATTTTTTCATTGCTTTTGGCATCACAGTATATGGTATCATCAACCAAAAATACATATTTTTGTGGCGTTTCTTTTAATTCTTCAATGGCATCATCTATACTTCGCTGCCGGTATGTATGCTGATAAAGCACAGGGACAGCACAAAAATGGCAATTGTTTACACATCCCCTGGAAAACTGCACAGTAGCAATTTCATAATTGTATTTTTCAAAAACATCGCGCCTGGGCCGGGTATAATCTTTTGATAAGTTGATGAATTTACCATCATATAATTTGCTGAGGTTGTTGTTTTCATAATCGGCTATAATATCAGGCCACACCGATTCAGCCTCACCATCAACCACGGCATCAAAATAATCAACCAGTTCAGATGAAAACAGGCAGGCATGCTTCCCTCCTATAACGGTTTTTATTCCTTTTTTCCGCAACTGAAGTGAAATATCCATGGCCCTGTTGATGCTGGTTGTGTATGCAGATATGCCAACAAGGCCGGCATCTGTATCAACAAAATCCTCAAAATTTTCGTCTATCAGCTCTACTTCCCACTCCTCAGGCGTTAGAGCAGCAATTATCCCCAGGGCAATGGGTTGAAATCCGGGCAATCCATTGGTAGGGACAAAGAAATCATCGTTTGCCGAACGCTTGTCAACTGTATTTATCAATAATAATTTTTTCCGGTAATATCCCATTTATTGCGATGCATTCTATTTCTTAACGCAAAATTAGTTATTTTTTACTTGAATGGTAAGAAACAAACCGGATTTGTACACGAAGCGGTCATTTCTAAGTTTTTGGCTATAACAAAAGACAGAGGAAAAACAGAAACTCACAAACGGGAAGCTTGTACGATGTTGACACAGAGCTAAACAACAATCAACAATAACACCACTGAAAATGTGCGTTTTTATTATTGGACGGAGAATTTTCAATTAAAATATAAATTTGATTCATGGCCTTTTTGAAACGGAAATCAGGATCAAACCAGAAAATTCTGCCTGAAGGTTTATTATCACCACTGGTTCGCAAGCGATGTATTGAGCCCCGTAAAAAACGTGGTTTTCCATTGCATATCTAAGCTGCATGCCACCTGCGGGGTGAAGGCGTCACACATCACCCCTGATTATAGGTGTATTGAGTTTGTGCAGCAGCTGTTTTGTTTTCAACAACCTTTCCTTCAGTACTTCTTCAGAAACTTTCGGATGAATTTTCGATGCAGCCCGTTTTTTAAACTCCGAGTAAGCAGATATAGTCACGCAATCAAACCGCATTTTTTCTAATAAATCCAGTGCTTTATTAAAATCTTCATCTGACTCAGAAGGAAAACCCACAATCAACATGGCATTGATTTTTATACCCGGGTTGGTTTTTCTCAATACCTCAAGGTTTTTTACTACATCAATAATTTTGTAGTGCCGGTTCATGAGTTTAAGAATTCTATCGCTTCCATGCTCAACAGATAATGTTATTTCCCATATTTTCTTTGATTTGATAAACGGAACAATATTATCCTGATGTTCCACTAACCATGCCGGATGAACGCCTTCCAATGACCATCTCACATGGTATCCTGTATCAATAACAGATAAGCTTTTCAGTAATTCATGCAACGAACCATGCATATCCAACCCGTAAGAACAGATGTCCTCGGCAACAAAATGAAAAATTCTATATCCTTGTTTCAGCAAGTTTGCGTATTCATCCCGAATAACAGAAGGGGATTTACTTTTCAATTTTCCTACTGCCTCTTTGATGTTGCAATAAGAACAATTGTTTGAACAACCTGAACAAATTTTCAAAAAACATGGTTCTGATGTGATTGCCTGCCTGTTTACCTTAACAAACTGCTTATAATCCCTGTGCCGGTGAAGCCGCCTTATAAATGTATTTGAAAGCCCATATTTAAACAGCAATTGAACAAAAGAGGCATTGGGATGCATATCAAGAAAAACATAATTTCCAAAATCATACGTGTGCACTTCCGGAACGTCATTGAACTTTATTCTAAAATCCGGGAAATACGTATCAATGGTTTCAATGTGCTTGGTAGAAACTGTTTTGCCTGAAAAAACAGCATTCAACTCTTTTTGATTTGCTCCCGGCATACACCCCATAACAATAAGTTCGCATCCTGATTTTTGTAATTCTTTTATGGTTTCAAGCTCTTTCTGAACCATAGACATTGTGGCTGCGCAGGTAATGTATAAATAATAATCGGCATTTTTCTGGGAATCAACTATTTTGAAATTATTTAAGGTAAAATAATTCCTGAGTTTTATGGCATCAAGTATCCGCAACGGACAATCAAATGCCGTGGAAATATAGACCTTATTTTTTTTATCTTTCATCATTAAAACAACCAACAAGTTGGGTTTTCTATTGTTTACATCCTGTTCTGAGACAAAACCATAATGTACATTTTATTATCAGAAGCCGGAAGTCTGATGTCCGGACTTCCGGCTTCATAGACACACAATTTAAATTCAATGCACATTGGTCAAACCATAAAATTTAGCAGCCTGCATAACCTCTTCGTATTCATCGTTGTTTGTTCTCCTGTTTATTTTGGAGAAATGTTTGGCTTTATACAGGGGTTCGTAGTTTGGCATAATATCTACATACGTGTTTTTAGGCAGGTTTTCAGATATCCATTTTAGAATTTCCTTACTGCAAGAAACATCATTGGGCATCACAAGATGGCGAAGGATTACACCACTTTTCCAAAGGCCGGTAAGTGAATCTTTGGCAGCTACTCCTACCTGCCTGTGCATTTCAAGGATTGCATTGTAAGTTGAGTCAACATAATCATCAGCACCGCCGGTGTATTTCCCGGCATTCTCGTTACAACCAAATTTTAAATCGCTTAAATACAGATCCACCACACCATCGAGGTAATTTTTCAACACGCCGGCATTTTCATACCCACCTGTATTGTAAATTAAAGGCAGATGCAGCCCCTTTCCTGCAGCAATATCCAGAGCAAGCAAAATATGCGGAATGTAATGCGTAGGCGTAACCATTGTGATATTTTCACATCCATCACGTTGCAGTGAAAGCATAATGTCTGCAAGCTCGTCAATGGTATATTGCTTACCGTAACCTTCCTGGCTCACTTTAGCATCTATGCAATATACACAGCGCAAGGGACAATGGGTAAAAAATATTCTTCCGGTACCGCCTTTCCCCACAAACGCATATTCCTCTCCAAAATGCGCGCCGTAGGAAGCAATTTCCAATTTACTGTTGGCGCCACACATGCCCCTTTCACCTTCAAGGCGGTTCACATTACAGTTTCGTGGACAAATATCACAGTTATACATCCGTTTCCATAATTTTTCACCACGCTTATTCAATTCTCCTGATTCATGCAAAGCAATATAACCCGGTTTATAATCATCAGTTCTGTCGGACACAACAGAGCCCCTATTTTCTGTATTGTCACCTTCAACAGATGCTACAGAATCTTTTTTGTTTTTGTTTTCAGATTGCTCCCGGGAAGATTGATTTGAACATCCGGATAATACAAACAGTATTAGTACAAATAAGGCTTTTGATAATGTTTTCACTGTATCTTTGATTTTTAATGGTACTTAAATTAATTCATTGCTAAAAAAACACAAATTTTGTGCAAGCGAGGACAGAGCCGAACCTGTTCGAACTCCTATAGCTATCGGAGCCGAGTGCCGCCAAAATTATTCAAATTTAATGAATAAGATGTATGGCACAAATATTTCTGTATAGACTTTGCAAAAAAAAACACTTTATTATAATAAGTTACATTCAATCCTGTCTCCGCTATCCGCCTACACGGTGTTCAGCCGGATAAGTTTACCGCCGGACAGATTGTCGCCAGGCAAGTTTACAATATTCCAGTGTCAAGTCAAGTCTAATCTGACACACCAGGTTTTGTTATTGAATTAAGCAATGTGCCATAATCCTTAAGCATAATATCTAAGATGTTCAATTAGAATATCAGAAAGGATAGTGCTCTATAATCATACAATTAAACACATGCCGGTATTATTCAATTTTTGATGGTATTTCGTTCGGGCTGGTTTTAGCAGTCTTAGCTTAATGCTTTCTTTTCAAAAACTTGAAATTACGGATAACGCAGATGCAACGGATAATCACGGATAAATGATGTTGATTCAGAACAGGCAAATTGATGAACAACAAGAATAATCTGTGCAAATCCGTACAACCTGTGTTATCTGTGTTCTAATATAACCCGTAAAAATCCGTTAACTTACCGTCAGTAGTGTGTTATTAAAAATGCGGAAAGCAATTTTTGCAGGGATAAACAAAATATGCAATTTTATATCTGAAATTTACTGTTTTTTTAAGAAGTCTGCTATTGATATGACTTTTGATAAATACCAAATGCGGAATTAAATGATTCATCCTTGCTAATTAAAGCTAATGTTTTAATTTTGAATGAAAATTTATCTACTATGATACATTCCATGACAGGCTATCATAAATTGAGTTTTGATTACAAGGAGAAAACAATTCAAATTGAAATTAAAAGCCTGAATTCAAAGTTTTTGGACATTTCCACCCGTATTCCGGCAGTTTATAAAGAAAAGGAAATATTTATCCGTGATCTGATAAAACAATACCTGCATCGGGGTAAAATTGAATATTCCATTTATATAGAAACAAGTAAAGATGCAGAAACAGCACCGGAAATCAACAAATCTGTTTTTACCTCTTATTACAGGCAACTGGAACGAATTTCAAATAAGAACAGCATTCCCATGGATGATAACATCATGCAGGTTATCAGCAAAATGCCGGAGATACTGAAACAGGAAACAGAAAAAATATCTGACGACGAATGGGATGCGCTTCTGTCAAATACAAAAAAAGCACTGGAGAAAATGCTTGAATACCGCATTAACGAAGGACGTTCAATGTATGATGATATATTGGCATCAGTCAATGCTGTGAAATTAATAATACATCAGATCGAGCCTTATGAAAAAGACCGCATTGAATCAATTAAAAAGCGATTGCTTATATCATTGGACAAACTTGAAGATAAAATGGATTACGACAAAAACAGGTTTGAACAAGAACTGATATATTACCTTGAAAAACTTGATATCAACGAAGAAAAAGTAAGGCTGACCAATCATTGTGATTATTTTATTCAAACCATGGAAAAGGATACTATCCCTGGGAAAAAACTCGGTTTCATCAGCCAGGAAATGGGGAGGGAAATCAACACATTGGGCTCAAAAGCCAATGAAATGCACATACAGAAAAAGGTAATAGAAATGAAAGAAGAGCTTGAAAAAATCAAGGAAATGATTTTAAACATTGTGTAATAATATGGCAGGAAAACTCATCATAATTGCAGCACCATCAGGGGCAGGAAAAACAAGCATTGTAAAGTACCTTCTGAAACAGATTGACAACCTGCACTTTTCAGTTTCTGCCACCAACCGTCCCATCAGAAATAATGAAACAGACGGGAAAGATTATCATTTCCTGAGTACGGAAGCATTCAAAGAAAAAATCAATAAAGGTGCGTTTGTAGAATGGGAAGAAGTATATAACGGAAGGTTTTACGGCACACTGAAATCTTCGGTGGACAACATGCTGCAATCAGGGAAAAATATAATCTTTGATGTGGATGTCATGGGGGCGTTAAGTTTAAAATCAAGCTATGGAAACCAGGCATTGGCGGTGTTTGTCAAACCTCCCTCACTGCATGCATTGGAGCAAAGGCTACATAAAAGAAAAACCGACAGTTCCGAAGACATTCAGAACCGGATTGACAAAGCGGAATGGGAAATAAACTTTGCTCCCAAATTCGACATTATCATTATCAACAATGATCTGAAACATGCTCAAAAAGAAAGTTTACAGAAAGTAAAATCATTTTTAAACTTATGAAAACTATAATAACCGGATTGTTATTTGGCAGCTTTAACCCTATACATCATGGGCACCTGATGATAGGCAATTATATGCAGCAATTCACCGGCCTTGACGAAGTCTGGTTTGTACTCACGCCACAGAACCCTTTCAAAACTGACATTGAAATGTTGCCGGCCAATGAACGGTTACAAATGCTAAAAATGGCAATCAGGAGTAAACACGGCATGGATGTTTGTGAAGCCGAATTTGAACTACCACAACCCAATTACACACTCAATACACTTGAATTTCTTACCATGGCATACCCTCAACATGAATTTGTATTGATCATCGGCAGTGATAACCTCATTGATCTTCACAAGTGGCACCGGATAGATGACATGGTAGCGGCTTACAAAATATATGTGTATAAACGTCCCGGTTATACACCACCACAGCGATGGGAAAACACTATAAAAAATGGGCACATACAACTTTTTGACGCCCCGCAATTGGAAATATCATCCAGTTTTATCCGCAAAAATATTGCTAAAGAAAAAGATTTATCATGTTTTTTGCCTGAAAAAGTGTATTTTTACATTAAAGAAAATGGGCTGTATGAAAATTAAATATACTTTAGTTTTGGTTTTACCTGTTTTGTTTATCTTATCAGGTTGTGGCAAAACAAATGAAGATGAACGCATGGAAGAAGACATCATCGGTTACTGGGTTGCAAAAGACAGTAACGGTGATCCTGAAACCAGAATTCCACATTACATTTTTGAAGAAAACAATGAAGGTTATACTTCGCTAAATGGCTCGGAAGAACGCATGGCATGGGAAATTGTCAGAGGCCAACTCAAAATATATTATGATACAGCTCCGGATTATATCATTGGGTATGACAAATACAACAGCCGTTCTCTGTTCCAAATTCACAAGCTGGAAGATGACTACCTGCAGGTAACCCAGTTTTATAACGATGGATTTCAGGCTGATCTGGATTTTTACCGGCAGTAATAATTGTAATAAAAATGATTACGTCCCCCTTCCCTTCCCTATCACATCAATAATGAAAGTAAATCATTATCAATGCGACTCTCTACTCGCTCTGTTAAGGTTTTCAGAGGAAAATAAGTTTGTTCTCGTTGTATTATTAATTGACTTCTTAAGGGGGCTTCTACAATACTGATAATTTTGATGTAAAAGAATGAATAGAAGTCCCCTCAAGAAGTTTATTCTTATTCTTCTTTATTTTCTTCAACTACCTCTTCTTCTACCTCTTCTTCGGCTTCGGCTTCTTCTTCACCATAATTTTTAATGTACTCCCGAATCTCATCGTCGTTTGTCATAGTGGCAGCCGTATTGTCATAAATATCAGTTTTTGTTTTATCTGCTCCTTCATCAAGCAAACACTTAACTACTTCAAAGTGACCACTCTCAGCAGCTTTCATCAACATGGTTTCACTGTAAGCATTTGTCTGGTTTACATCTTCACCGGCTTTGATGCCTTCTTTGATGGTTTCCAGATCACCTTCACGGGCAGCTTTAAACATATCACCACCAAATGCCTCATTAACAGCATCACTGGTCTTTTCTTCAACCTTGTCTTTCAGGCTGCTTCCATTTTCGCCTTTGTTACCGCAAGATGTGATAACAAAAAGAACGATCAGGGACATACATAATAAACTGATTTTTCTCATAATGTTTATTTTTGGTTAAGGTACAAATATACAATATATTTTCAATCAAAACTCCTTTCACCAGTCACATTTTTGACTTTACCGTACAAGTAAAAATTAATGATCCTTTTATAGAAATACTGTCAAGCGATCCCTGATATTTTTTTTCATAAAAATCTTCTGATGCAAACTTATAAAGTCCTGTTATCTGTTCTCCCTGTTTACATTTAGGTTTTTTGTCCAAAACCATGTATTGATATTTTGTGTCAGGAGCTACATACATTTGAAAAGCAGTATCTGATGGTGCAGATTTATAAGGTTTGACATCATCAGCAAATACAAACACCCCACCATCAATCTCTTTTCCGGTGATTTTAATATTCACGCCTACCCCGCCAAAAAATCCAAGAAGTGTTTTTATATATATAGTGTCATCTACCATGAAACAACTGCACTGGGATGGAAAACCACGGTTTAAAACCGAATCTGAAGGACTTAATGTTCCGTTTTTATAAACTTCAAGCGTGAGCCTGCTTCTGTTGTTTTTAAAATCCCTTTTCTCCGGAAAATCTTTTCCAGGCTTTTTCTCCTTCATAATACTGTCTGTTAAGATTTCCGCTTGTCTGATCAAGCTGTCAATCTGTTTTTCTTTTTGATTGAAAACATTAAAATCATCAATACCAGGAATTTTACCCACTTCATAATGTTTATTGTAAATATTCTGAACATCAACCTGTCCCGTACTTGATACTGATAAGATTAAAAAGAAAACTACTGAAACAACAATCTGACATCTATACATAACATATTGGTTTTATTAATTTTCATCAAGCTTTTTAATGGTTTTAGTATCTAAATTTATTTTTACAATATCCGATTTAATATTCAAATATTCCCATTGGACAGTAAATTCTTTTCCGTATTTTGACACCAGTCCCTCGTCCGGGGTTAGTAACCATCTGAACCTTTGGGTTGAATCCACCGGAATGGTTTTAACGCCATTTGCTAATTCTGTGCCATTGAATAAACTCAAAGGGTTATGAACTTTACCATTTATCAAAAAAGTCACATATTCCGACCTTGCGGTTGCTCCCAGATCAGGAATTGGATGGTTGCTGTTGTTGGTTACCTGTAAAATAAATTTTACAGCATCCTGCTCTACATTTCCGGGCTCAGTATATTTACAAAACTCAACAATATTATCAACCACAATACTGTCAGATTGTGCTGAAAGGCCATGATCAGTAATCAAAAGAGTAAAGCACACAATTATTTTCAGCATAATGTTGTTTTTAACACTTTCCATTTAAAAGCATTGAGTTACAAACTTACAAATTTGTGTTCAATAATGTCATCATGAACGTGCAGGTTACAGTAACCTGCATTGGCACAACCATCTTTCAATGCATCCAATGTAATGTGTGTGGTATTTCCAAGCTTCACAAGGTTTCTTTTATGGTCATGGCCTGTGATCACCATATCAACCGCATGCCGGACAGTTAAATCCGACAACGCGCGCAATTCTTCCACACATGGATTGGTAACGGTTGTGTGCCGGACACGAAATAAGTTGTTATGCGTAAACACAACACAATGCCGGTATTGAGGCCGGTCATTTTCCAACACCTTTTTCAACCATGCATATTGACTGCTTCCCAGTGTACCACTTCCCGTATCCAGGCAAATATAAAGGTCGGATGCTACAGGTGTGGTAACAGAAAAATAATACGTGGTTGATCCGAACAGATCATAAAATTTCTTCCAGCCGTCAAAATACAGGTCATGATTGCCAACCACAGAAAATGTCAACAATACATCCTGATCCGGAAGCCGATCAATGAATTTAAGGTAATCTACGGCATGTCCGCTTGTTATATCCCCAACCATAACAGCTGCCACAGCATTGATTCCGATCGCATCATCAATGAACACATTCAGATTATCCGTGCCACCAACATGGCTGTCAGCCATCACACAAATTGTATAATCATCATCAGGGAAACTGACATCCTTAAACGGGTGCTTGTCGTTCCAGTCACTAGATTGATCAAAACGTTCATCTGCTGACTCATACGAAGCTACGAACCCACGCATTTCAAAATAGTCGCACGCAAAAAAAAGCATAATACACAGCAGACATGTTATTTTCCCATATTTGGTTCCCATGTGATCCCTGTTCTGATAAAAAACCCAAAATAATTGACACTTATGTTAAACGCCCCTGCACTTTTATACCAGGCTTCAGAAAACATAACGAATGAAGGTGTAATATCAAATTTTCCCCTGAGCCGGAACATGGGGTTGGCCTCCTGATTTATCAGAAAATAATCCAGATTTGTCAGCGCCAAAGATATATTCCACACATGCTCCCGTGGTTTCAGGAGAAAATCTATCATGTACATCATGTTCCAATTTTCATGCAGATTCCTGTTAGATTCAATGTCGTAATTATCACAGGCATCCTGCGTAATATGATAAGTCCGGAATTCTGTTCCCAGTTTCCATGTAAAATGCTGCTTTTTGATGTTTATTAATGCACCCCAGTTTATTTCATGAACAATTTCAGAAAACCGGTTGTACATAAATAAGCCCTGAGTTTCAAACTGAAAATTGTTGATCATACATGTCCGTGATGGCATAAACATAACATTGGTAAACACATTGGATGCCGGACTTATCAAATCAAATCCGGCACCGGCCACAACAGAAAATTTTTCGTATTGGTACCCGCCAATGACAGCTGTATTCATATAAAAGCCTTCTGACACATTGTTCTCACCACCATCCAGGTAAGCAGACATATCAAATTGGGCTTTGACAATAGATGAAAGCAACAAGCAAAAGACTATACAACCAATTGACTTCATTAGATTTACATTTTAAATCATCGTCAGGAAAGGCTTAACATGACACCAGATACACTTTCCTGGCACCGGATAAAAGTAATTAAAAAATTGGAATACTGGAGACTACATCACGACAATATGTCAATATTATAAATTTGCCCCCCATAGAACCTGATTTTTTTGCCAAATTCAAACAAAATTCCTATTCTTGTGTTTTGTTTTAAAGCTAAATTAATAACCGGCTTTATGCAAATCAGGTTAACATAATAAGCACATAAAATCGGAATGCCAGGGTGTTATATTATAATAGATAAAACACACCTGCATGTTGTTAACCATAACAGTATTTATGCTGAAAATTGTTATGTAAACTGCAGAGTTTTTAATTAAAAGATGTATTATGGAGAAAATAGATGTATTACGGAAAATAGAACTGAATCCACGAGCTCATAAGTTATTAAAACAATTAATTGATGAAAATCCCACCCTAACAACAATATTGCAAGAATCAAAAACCCCTGAGGAAGCTGCACATCGTTTACAGAGGCTGGCATTATCTGTACTAGAAACCTCAGATGTGGCCATGGCTTATTATAAGCACGAAGTAAAAGGCCGTCAGTATTATTATCAGCTCAGGTGGGAAGATATTGCTGCCATTCGTCTGCTGGATTATATTGATAATGCAGGAAAAACATTGCAGGATCCTAACCTGAGAAATGATATGGTAATTACGGACCCTGTAAAAATGCTATTTTTAGCTTATCACAAAGGGATCGGTGGTGCAAAACCAGATTTTTTCATTGACATGATCTATTTATTCAGACAATTGAATGGAAAAACATCACGTAAAACATATTCTGACAAAAAAATAAAAGAATGGATGGATCGTTGGCCAGACGGGCTTGAAAATGACATTATTGAGTTGAGAAAGAAAAACAAAGACCGGATAATTAAGGTGTTCATTGAAAAAATTGATGACGGTGATATCCGGGATAAAAAATACAAATTCATCCCAGGCATGTCTTTTGAAGAAAAATACGATAAGATGCTTGAATGGTGGAATGAATCAGTTTTTCATTTGCGTTTTGCCATACGCAACCCTGAATTGCTAAATCAAATGCTGGATTACTCACTTGACAACGAAACGCTTGACCTGCTTGAAAGGGCAAAAAAATCCGGCATTCCCTTCTTTATCAATCCTTATTATTTATCACTAATTAATGTCAATGCCCCGTCTTTTGCTGCTGGCACAGATATGGCCATCAGGGAATATATACTATATTCAGAAGAACTGGTAAATGAATTCGGACACATTGTTGCCTGGGAAAAAGAAGACATTGTAGAAGTTGGAAAACCAAATGCCGCAGGATGGATATTACCTTCAAAATATTCTGTTCACCGCAGGTATCCCGAAGTGGCTATCCTTATCCCGGAAACAATTGGCAGGGCTTGTGGTGGCCTATGTTCAAGCTGTCAGCGCATGTATGATTTTCAACGTGGCAACCTGAATTTTGACCTTGACAAACTCAGGCCTAATGAAACATGGCACGAGAGGCTTGAGAGATACATGCAGTATTGGGAAGATGACACACAACTTCGTGATGTCCTTATTACCGGCGGAGATGCATTGATGAGTACGGATAAATCCCTTTCACGTGTTTTGGACGCTGTTTATCGTATGGCGAAAAACAAGCGCGAAGCCAACAAAGACAGAAAACCGGAAGATAAATATGCTGAATTGCTGAGGGTCAGGCTTGGCACACGGTTGCCGATATATCTACCTCAACGTGTCACCGACAACCTGGCAAAAATATTAAAAGATTTTAAAGAAAAAGCCTCCTCTATTGGGGTTAAACAATTTGTGATACAAACCCATGTGGAATCTCCCATGGAAATCACGCCCGAAAGTAAAGCTTGTTTTGAAAAACTCAGTGCAGCCGGCTGGATAGTTACCAATCAGCTGGTGTTCACAAAATCAGCTTCAAGACGCGGGCATACAGCAAAACTAAGAAAAGTACTCAACGATGTGGGTGTACTGCCCTATTATACTTTTACAGTGAAAGGATACATGGAAAATGCATCCCAATTTGCTACCAATGCCAGGGCTGTACAGGAACAAATTGAAGAAAAAAGGCTTGGTGCCATACCGGAAAAATTCGATGACCTCATCAAGGAGTTTCCGCATGATGCAGAAAACATGACCAAACATATTGATCATTTAAGGGTCAAAGCCAATCTTCCGTTTCTGAGCACCGACCGCAATGTACTTAATCTGCCGGGTGTTGGAAAAAGCCTGACTTTCAGAGTTATCGGAATCACAAGATATGGCCGTCGCATCCTCGAATTTGACCATGATGCCACACGAAATCACAGCCCTATCATACACAAAATGGGGAAAGTCCCTATCATCGAATCAAAATCAATACAAAAATACCTTGATCAACTGGAAGATATGGGCGAAAACATCGAAGAATATGACAATATCTTCGGCTATTCAATCGGCGAAACCGAACACCGTATTCCCATTTATGATTACCCTGCTTATGATTATGATGTCACCAAAGTTATCAGCAACCTGAAAGCGTAAATTGTAATTCTTTCATACGAACGGAATTATACACTCAGTGTGTGTCCATAGATAAAAGCTCTTTTGTTATTAATGCTGGTGCTACAGAGCGATCCTCCCTCTTGCAAATCAACCAGTTACCTGCACTGTCAATAAAATTATTGATTAATGAATGACTACTAAGCGAACAATCACAAATCCCATGATAACTCAAAATAATTTTACAGATGACTCACGGGGGTAAATTAACACATCAATAATATTTCTCCCAAAACCGGTCTTCCTGCATCATATTTGACAAATGTTTTCTGAGATTTTCAGGTGATTGAAGTGTATTCCTGGCTTTTTCAGAATATATAGTGTCACTGTCTTTTAGAAAATCCAGCAAACCCTCCATTGCTTCTTTTTTTACGGGTGTTGGGGGTTTAGATATTATTTCAGAGTTAAGGATATTTAATCCTGCTTCCACGCCCATATTTTCATAAGGCAATTCAGCAAATATGTCTTTAAACTTCTGTAAAAGCTTAATGCCGGTTTTTTCTGATTCCATCTTATAATCGCCAAACCCATTCAGAATTTCCCTGTTCTTATCTCTGAAATATTTAACCTGTTCTTTCCATTCGTTAAAAACTGCAATATTGTATTTTTGAGTGTATCTATGTTTTGTAGTTTCCCATTCTACATTGTCATAATATTCATACACTTCATCAAGCTTATCAGGTGAAAAAGCCCATAAGGCAAAATTTGCAGGGTTATCTACATAAGATAAATGGATACGGGCACCTATGCGGTTACAAAAATTAATGATATCCGGTGTGTCATCCCAGTTTATTTGCATTGGTGTATGGCTGATTGCTATATTCCCCAATATCCGATGAAAATTTTTAATGTTTTCCATAACAGTTTCAAATTCTGCGCCTTTTCTGATATATTCATAGCGTTCCTTATTTAGCGAATCCAGGGATATCATAACATTAAAACGTGTGCATTGTAAAATGTTTTCAATTTGCTTATTGAATACGGTACCATTTGAAACTGCAAAGAGACGAGTCTTGGGGTTGATTTTAATCACCTGCTCCCATATCTTATAGTAGATGTCAATCAGGAAAGGTTCTCCGCCACAAAAATATATTTCCTTAAGGTGCGGTATATACTCTTTCAGTTGTTCCACAAAATTATCATCATATGGTGTTTCAATGGGGGGAAGTTTTTCTCTGTGTTTTCTGATTGCAGAAGAAACCCTCCCTGAACACATTACGCACTGAAGGTTGCATTTATTGGATAATTCCAATTCCATGGTCTGGGGGTAAATATAGGGTTTTTCTGTAGCGTATTTATCCAGATTCACAGAAGGCAGATCATGAAAGCGGTTGGATTTAATCTGCACTTTACAATATTCACATCCCATATTAAGATCATTATATCGCATGTGTTCCCGCAATTTTTCATATTTTCTTCCAAGCCAAATTTCCTTGATACTATTTTCCGGATATTTGCCCAGGACATTATGATAGGAGCGGCAACAGGCTATGACATTACCAGATATACTAAAAAACATGTGTACAAATGGGTTGTAACAAAATAATTTTTTTGCTCCATGATACCTTACTTTGTTATATTGTACCATTTTACCTTCAGGAATAGGCTCAAAGCCTTCTTTTAAAGCCGGATATTTTATTAAATGAGCCTTAATATTGTTATATAAACTCCAATATGGCAGAAAACAGGATGCATATCTTTCAAGCGTGTTTTTCATAATTTAAAATTACAATAAATTAATCAAATCATCGAGCTTACAAAACACTTTTTTATTCATAAATTGCACATATAGTGTGAAAGAACGGATAAAAACTACTGACAACTGCCTAAGCCCTGCCATCACCGGAACACAGGCCTTAAATTTATCGTCAGCATTGTGTTATTAACCTACATCCGGAAGCGATGTTCTGAGCTATTGCATAAGTGAGCGAAGTCGCAACATGGTTTATCATCCGGCACTTATGATTTTTTTGGAAATTCATTGAGATTGTAACTAATCACTTGACCTTCAATTCAACAATCATAGATTTCTTTACAGCAAATAACCGTTCAAATCCGTTATATACGTGTTCTAATAAAATATTATAATTGAACACAGATTATACGGATAATCACGAATGAATTTACCGTACTTTATAACTTTCTCACATAGTTAATTATCATTTTATGAAGCATCAAAACTGTATTACAACAATAATTTTTTTTAAACTGAATAGTTACTTGAGATTTAATGTTTCTCAATTTTGAGTTTCTTATTTACCGTATCTGACTGCAACCATAACATGTACATCCCTGGAGCAATGTTATGCATTGGGAGTTGAATGTGGGTTGCATAAAGGATGTTTTTCAGCTTTTTCTGCATAACGATACGTCCCTGCATATCATAAATACAGATGTTCACTGTGTGATCCGGCCAACTGTCAAAAAGAATGTTCAATTCATCGGAAACAGGATTGGGATACACCTGAACGCCGTATTGATTATCACCTGTGAAACAATTGATTGATATGATGTTCAAATTCTCCCGGGTCCCGTCAAAATCTGTTTGCGATAACTTGTAATACACATCGCCTGATGGTGAAT